>CAZLWL010000010.1:0-46385 GCA_964563335.1 uncultured Pirellulales bacterium | reverse complement strand
TGCCTGTCCTGAGCGTAGCCGAAGGGACCCGGAATCTATTCTTTCGTGGCCTTCGGGCACTTCGTGGTTAATAGTACCATTTGGAAACAAAAATATGCAAAACAAACCCAATTTGCAGAAAGCCCAAATAAACGTAACTTCTGTTCTAATAAAGAATTACGAAGAAAATCGGCCGCCCACCCCCCGAAAAAACAAACCCAATTCAAACCCAAACAAACCCAATTACAAAAAGGCCAAAATGAACGTAAACCAAGTATTGACAAATGGATATGAAAATTTTCTAATCCAAAGAAGCACCGAAAACAAACCCAATACAAACCCAAACAAAGGATTGACAATATCTAAGGTCCACCTTTTAATCGCCTTAGGAGAAACTTGATGAGTTACGACAAGTTGATGCAAATATATGAGCTGCTTTACGAGCGGTATGGGCCGCAGCACTGGTGGCCCGGCCGGACCAGGTTCGAGATTATTGTAGGGGCGATTCTGACGCAGAACACAAACTGGGGCAACGTTGAAAAAGCCATAGCAAATCTTAAGGCGGCGGGGTGCCTGACGGCCCAGAGACTTTACAGGATGGACACCGGTGAATTGGCCGAGCTTATTCGCCCTGCGGGTTATTACAATATCAAGGCCTCGCGTTTGAAGAACTTTCTCGATTGGCTGTTCGATAATTACGATGGCAACCTGGAGCAGCTTGAGCACTTGAGCGCTGGCGAGATGCGGGAGCAGTTGCTCGCGGTTAAGGGCATAGGTGCAGAGACCGCTGATTCGGTAGTGCTTTATGCCTTTGATAAGCCGGTTTTCGTCGTTGACACGTACACCTGCAGGGTCCTGGGAAGGCATGAACTTATCGAAGCCGGGGCCAACTATGAACAGGTGCGGGAGTACTTTGAAAGTAATCTGCCGAGCGATGTCAAGCTGTTTAACGAATATCATGCCTTGTTGGTGCGTGTGGGCAAAGAATACTGCCGGCCGAAGCCGAGATGCGACGGTTGTCCTTTAGAATCTTTGCCGCACGAGATTCGCCCGGCCTAATTCTGTGCTGGTTGTTGGCGGGTGTGTGCTACGTCCCAGCAGGCTGCGATCCCTCCGTTTGTTGCTTTTGACCTTCTGCCTTTTCTGTCTCAGCCTTTTTGGCTTCGGCCCGTATCTTGGCCAGTTCCTCGGCTGCTTTCTGAGCTTTTACCTTCTCTGCCTGGGCCTGCTCGGCGAGTGTAAGTGCGTTTTTCTCGGTTTCGTCCGCTGCGGCCTTTGCCGCCTTGACCTCGGCTTTGGCCTTATCGGCTATCAGTCGTGCCTTCTCTGCTTCGACTGCCGCTATCCCGGCCTCAGCTATGGCCTTGTCTTTTTCGGCCTGAGCCTTTTCGACTCTGGCTTTTTCGGCGTCAAGCTGCCGGTGTGCCGCCGAGAGTGCATCCTTCATTTTCTCGACGTCTTTCGACATTGCGGCCGCTTCGATTTCCGCTCTGAGTCGAGCGGTTTCGGCCTCTACTGCTTTACGCTCGATAACGTCCGTATAAATATCGGTGCCAAGTGGATCGCTTAAGACCTTGTCCAGGCCTGTTTCATACTTCAAAGGAGCATGTTTTCTCCTTATGTCTTCAACCACCTTTGCGTGCTCGACACTTCCTGAGGAAATGCTTGGAGTGAGAATGAATATGATCTCTGTTGCCTTTTCTTCAAAGTCCTTGCTTGAGAACAGTACGCCGAGAATAGGAATGTCCTTGAAAAAGGGCACGCCGCGAATTACCGACCGCTTTTCCGATTTCCTCATGCCGCCTATTACGAGGCTTTCGCCGGGTTTGATTCTGTTTTCGGCAATCTTGATAGAGCGCTCGGTAATGATGGAAGCCTGGACGACGCCTTCGGGCTTTGATTTTGAGCCGATCTTTATGTCCGTCTTAAGACCTATGGAGCCGTCAGCAAAGACCGAGGGTGTTACGGTCAAAGTGTCCTCAACCCATTTGTAATCGGTCAGATTATATGCCTGGGTAACGCCTCCCTCTCCTGAAACTATCTTTTCATACGGGGCGAAGTCTTTGATGGTTACGGTTGCTTCTTTTCCGTTGACTGTTTCGAGAGTGGGATTCAGAAGGATTTTCAGGTATCCTTTTGAGATGAGCATGTCAACCATTACCCTGATTTGATGGCCGAGGATGCCTTTATTTGCCCAATAGCCGATGCCCAGGCCGAAATCGGAACGCTTGGTTGCACGCAGAGAGGCGCCCGGAAAGGTTGGCAAGAGGTAATTCTCTCTGGTTACACCGTCTATTGTTGATTCTGTGCCAAGAGGTAGCCTGTCGCTGGTTTTGCCCCCAAATGTGATTCTTTCGCCAAGCAGGTTTTCAATGAAAATCGTCGTTTCCCAGTCCGTCGTCACGTCGCCGAAACGTTCGAGAATGAGGCAGTCGATATTTACCTGTATAGGCGGGACATCGACCATGTCCAGAAATTCCTGCACCTTATCAACGCTGTCATCATCAGGGCATTGAATAATCAACTGATTGGTAGCAGAATTCCCACTGACAGCATAGCCTGGTATGACCTCTTTTTTGCCTTCATTGCCAGTCGGTTTTGTTGCAAACTGTTCGCTAACCAGTTGTGTCAGCTCATTAACTGCATGATGTTTTGTGAAATACAAGAGCTTGACGCCGTCTTTTGTCGTAATCCTTTTTGCCGGGCTGCGGTATATTTCGGGAAGTGGATTATCGATGTGCGGGCTTTCTCTGACCTGGCGTAATTCACTCAGAATTGCTCGTGATTCGAGGTCGGTGGGTTTTGAGGCAAAAAAATCCCCGCAGCCGGAGATGCAAATGACCGCTGCAAGAGCCATGCACCACCAGAAAATCATATTCTCCGCAGACGCGGTATCTGTATCAGGCTTGATGGGCTCAATCATAATAGACCTCAGCAACTGTGGTTTATAATCTACTAATCGTCAATTGTCAAGCTTTATCTGTAATTGTAGTGCCAAAGTATTAGACTCACAGCCCAATCCGTGTTATTTTACGCTGTTTATGCGAGCCCAATGCAAACAAAACACCCCAACGGTAGCCTTTGTCGCCCTTGGCTGTCCAAAAAACATTGTGGACAGTGAAAAGATGCTGGCACTTGTCGGTCAGGCCGGCTTTATCCTCGCGGATGATGCTGATAACGCTGATGTCGTGGTTATTAACACCTGCGGCTTCATAAAACCAGCCAAAGATGAAGCAATTGAGGCCATAAGCAGGGCAGTTGAGCAAAAGCGAAGCGGCAAGGTTAAGAAGGTCATCGTCGCCGGCTGTCTCCCGCAGCGCATCGGCGCCGACCTTGCAAAGGAAATTGAGGGCATAGATGCAATCGCCGGCCTTGGCGCACGCGATGATATTGCCGACATAATCAGGCACTCATTGGCACAAAGTGGCCGCCAAAAGTCTGCCATCTATCTTGAACCGTCGGACGGCGGGATTTGCGATGATACAGGCAGGCTCCTGATAACCCCGGGACACACACCGTATCTTAGAATCAGCGAAGGCTGCGACCGCTCCTGCTCATTTTGTACCGTGCCGGCCATCAGAGGCCCTTTCAGAAGCAAGTCGCCAGAGCAGGTTATCGCCGAGGCGCACGAGCTGATCGAAAACGGGGCCGTCGAACTTAGCGTTATCGCCCAGGACAGCACTTATTACGGAAAGGATTTAGGGCTAAAGAACGGTTTGGCCATGCTTATAAAGCGGTTGGACAAGATTGAGCCGCTGCGATGGATTCGGCTGATGTATCTGCATCCTGACGGTATTGGAGATGAGTTAATCGAGGCGATTGCCGGCTGTGAAAAGGCCGTTAACTATATTGATATGCCCGTTCAGCACATAAATAATCGCATCTTAAGGGCCATGCAACGAGGCCTGACCAAGGCGAAAATTATTAAACTCATAGAGAAGCTGCGCGCCGCCATGCCCGATGTCGCCCTGCGAACGACGCTGATTGTGGGCTTTCCCGGCGAAACCGACCGGCAGTTCGAAGAGCTCCTCGATTTTGTACGCTGGGCCAGGTTCGATGCACTTGGCTGCTTTCTATTCTACGCCGAAGAAGGTACCCCAGCAGCAAAGATGCCCGCACAGGTGGACCAAGACGTGAAAAAAGAGCATCTGGACAGGTTAATGCTGACGCAGCAGGAGATTGCTTTTGAAAAGGGCCGTGAGCGAATTGGACACGAACTACTTTGCCTGATTGACCAAGTTGGCGACGGCCGACTTGGGCGTGGGCGTTTCTACGGCCAGGCCCCCGAGATTGACAGTATCTGCTACATCCGGGACTGTTCAGCCAAGCCGGGCCAGTTGGTTAAAGTAAAGGTTACCGGCTCGCAGGATTACGATTTGCTCTGCCGTCCGATTTTGTGATTGAAAGCAGCGATTGTATATTGTAAATTTTACATTGTAGATTTTCTGGAATTTGTGTGGATTAGGTGAGTGGATACAAAAGGTGATAACAGATTAGTCCGGCTGATTCCAAACGCCCTGACGTTCGCAAGGTTGATTTTGACACTGGCCTTTCTCGCAATGATTCTCTATGCGCCCCACACCGGCCGGGACAAGCCGGCGACTTTGCTAATGATAGCCTTCACTCTTTTCGTGGTCGCCGGCGTTACCGACATGGTCGATGGCCCCATTGCCCGCGCCTTCGGCGTTACAAGTAAATTCGGCCGAATCGTGGACCCATTAGCTGATAAGATTCTTGTCGTAGGAGCGTTCCTCTGCTTTGCCATAGTCAAACAGCCCACTTTCCTGAATATTTTCAGTCCCATTACCGCTGCTGCCATTCAATGGACGACAGCCGGGGTGATTTTGGTCAGAGAAGTCTTTGTAACGATACTCCGCCACGTGGCCGAGGCGCGTGGAGTAAGCTTTGCCGCTACCGTTAGCGGCAAGGTAAAGATGTTCATCCAGGCCTTCGGCATCGGGACGGTGATGGTAAAGTGGGCCTTTGTTTCGCGAACGTGGGGGGACTGGTTCACCGTTGTAACATTTGCGATTGTGCTGCTCGTTACAGTCGTCTCAGGTGTCAAGTCTTTGCGGCGACCGAGAAAGTAGCCAAACTGTTCGACTGTCGATAAATTGAGTCAAAAAGACGGTTGAACTGCTTTGTGAAAGTGTCAAATGGTCGATAAATTACTTAATTTTTCCGTCCTGATTCGATATATTTAGTTTTTAGACCTGTTTGCAAGACCAAAAATCATAAAGGAGAAGGACCTATGATAATCAGTAAGAAGGCACTGTTTGTTTTGTTTATAGCGGCCCTTATGACTTGACCATATTCTCCCTATACTGGCTAAGCGATTGTTTTGAAGAGTAAGACACCGCCTCTTTGGCCTATTGAGTTTGAGTTGGCTGCGTACTGAAGGCGGAGTCCCAGTCCTTCCAGACGGCTTCGAAGCCGGCTGATTTTATCATGCCAGCGACGTCGGCGGGTGTGCGAGTGTCGTCGATTTGGAACTGTTCACCCGAGTCAAGTTTGCCGGAGTAACCGCCGGGGTTGGTTTTGGAGCCGGCGCTTATTCGTGTTACGCATAACTTGACGAGGCTATCGCGCAGGTCGGCCCTTTCGCGCGTTGATAATACTATGCCGGCATCGGCGAAACACAATCTAAGTGCCAGCATCATCTGGACGAGGTTCTTGTCGGAGATGAGGTGCTCGGATTGCTCGGCGACGTTTAGTGCGGGGCGCAGGCGGGCGAATGAAAACGATACCTGGCTCTGCCAGTACCGCTTCATTAAATAATCGGCGTGTTCGGCGAGGGCGAGGCAGTCGAGTCGCCAATCGGCAAGGCCTAAGAGAACGCCCAGGCCGATGCGGCGCATGCCGGCGGATGCGAAGCGGTCGGGTGTTTCGAGCCTGTAATCGTAATCGCTTTTTGGGCCGGCTGGATGGTAATGGTTGTAGGTTTTTCTGTCGTAGGTTTCCTGATACAACGTTACACCGTCAATGCCGGCCTCAAAGAGTTTTCGGTAATCCGGCGCGCTCATTTGATATATCTCGGCCGAGATGGAGCTGAATTTGGCTTTCAGTTTCTCCACCAGGTCAGCAAGATAATCAATGGTGATGTATTCCGGGTCGTTTCCGCTGACGAGTAATATGTGCCTGAAACCTTCGTAGGCAAGGATATCGGCATCGTCAATGGCCTGGTCAATGGACAATCTTGTGCGCTCAAATTCGTTACCGGCCTTATACCCGCAGTATAGGCACGTACCCGTACAAAAGTTCGACAAATAAAGCGGTGCATAAAGCTGAATTGTCCTGCCGAAACGCTGGATGGTCAAGCTGTGGGCCGCTTGGGCCATATCTTCGATAGACTCCTCGGCAGCAGGTGAGACAAACGCCAACAGCCTATCCCGGCTATAATGTCCGCTGGGCGCCGCAAGTTCCTTTTGTACATCGTCAGCGGTAACGCTTTGCAGGGCATCGCGCCACTTATCGTGGTGGCTGTCCAACTGCTTCTGAGCCAACTTTTCTTTTATTTTGACCAATTTGGTCCTTACATAAGAAGCTTACATTGTAATAGTAATTGCGTTACCCAATTGGATTCCCGCTTTCGCGGGAATGACAATTTGAATCATCTCTCAAAAAGCCGGTCAGTGGACTTGAGGCGCGGGCGGTCCTGCTTTGGCCGGCGGGGCCCGAAAGGTACGCTTCTCTGCCGGCCTGCGTAGCCTTCTTAAAAGCCGTCGCCATCGCCACAGGGTCCGCCGCCGTGGCTATTGCCGTATTAATCAGCACCGCGTCGGCCCCCATCTCCATTGCTTCAGCTGCGTGCGACGGCATCCCGAGGCCCGCATCGACCACAACCGGCACAGTGGCCTGCTTGATGATTATCTCGATTGCTGCTTTCGTCTTGAGGCCCTGGTTGGAGCCGATAGGGCTGGCCAAGGGCATAACCGTCGCCGTGCCGATGTCCTGCAATTTCTTCGCCAAAATCGGGTCGGCGTTGATATATGGCAGCACAACGAAACCTCCCTTTACAAGAATCCGTGCCGCCTTGAGCGTCTCCGTGCCGTCGGGCAGCAGATAATATGGGTCGGGCGTAACTTCGAGCTTGAGCCAGTTAATCCCGGTCGCCGCTCGTGCCAGCTTTGCCAGACGGACTGCCTCGGTCGCATCCCGAGCACCGGATGTGTTGGGCACCAGCAGATATTTGTCGCGGTCGATAGCTGCTAACATGTCGTCGTTTTCGTTCTCGATGTCCACCCTCCGAAGAGCCACCGTAACAATTTCGCTGCCGGCCGCCGCAATCGCCGAGGCCATTGCTTTGTTGGACCCGAACTTGCCCGTTCCAATGAGAAGACGCGAGTTGAATTCTTTGTCGGCGATTTTGAGAATATCGGCCACCTCAGCCCCCTCCAACAAAACGCACCAATTCAATCGAAACACCCGCGGTCAGTTTCGTTTCCGCAAACCGCGTGCGCTCGACAATCTCACCGTCAATTTCCGCAACGACGGTGGCCTGATTAATGCCTAACTGCTCTAACAGCTCCATAAGCGTCGGCGGCAGCTTCCCCTCACCAAACTCCTTCTCGACTCCGTTTATCTTGAGTGTCTGCGTCATTAAGACTCCTCGATTCGGCCTTGTGCATTTCGTTAATTATGACTTCCGCGATGGCATTTGCCTGATGGTAGGCAGCGATACCGACACGCGACGCCGTCAGCCTCGTTCCCGGTCTCGCGGCGGTCTCGCCGTCGCCAACGAGAATGTGGCGCTTTGAAATCCGTCTTGTTTTAATTGCGTTGCTGTTTCCGTAGCCGGCCAGGCCGCTGGCCGAAACGACAATAACCTTTTTCATCCTGGTCAGGACCGTCTCGACCAACATTTGTTTCTGCTCGGCCAAGTCAAAGCACTCGGCAACTACATCGGCTTCGGCAAATACCTGCGTGATGTTCTGCGGCGTCAGCCTTACCTTGTGTGTCTCAACTTCCGTATTCGGATTTATCCGGCTCAGGTTCTCCACCGTTGCAGTTACCTTCGGTTGGCCTATCTGGTCGATGAAGTAGTGCTGACGGGTCAGGTTACCTTGCTCGACGACATCGAAGTCGGCGATTATCAATTTGCCTGCACCGAGCCTGGTCAGCGCCACCGCCACGTTCGAACCTAACCCGCCTAAGCCGGCGATTCCGATTATTGCGTTTTTCAATTCGTAAAAAACCGGCGGCATATTCCGCTCCATTAAAAAACGCACCGGCATAAGCACCAGTGCGTCACATTCTGATTTTATGCCTTCCTTCGCTGGTATTAACCAGAGCAGGTTCTAAGGGTTGTCGCTGCGGCGACCTCTCAGCCAAGCCCGCCTGCCGGGCTTTAGCACCCCTGACAATTATTTACTTTATGATTTATACGACCAATTGTAACACTCAGACGAAAAAAAGCAAATATTTTATCGATAGGCCCCTCCGGCCTCAATCTGGCTAACGTATTGATTAGCAAGAACTTACGTATGACGAGATGATGCGGGATGCCGCGTGCTGCGTCAAAAAACAGAAATTTTCAAGATTTTTGTTGCAAAAGGACGATTGGTAGTACATAATGTATTAATCGTATTAGTACATTATGTACGTGCATGAAAATTAAAAACGGGCCTTTGAAGGGTTAAAGAGCAAATAGATGGCACTTTGGATACAGATATCGCCGGGTTCGAATGAGCCGATTTACGGTCAGATTGTGGCTCAGGTAAGCCGGGCCATCGCTAAAGGTGAGGTTTCAACGGGTGATAAACTGCCTGCTGTGCGGGTGCTTGCCGGGGAGTTGGTTGTTAATCCGAACACGGTGGCGAGGGCTTACACCTTATTGGAGCAGCAGGGGCTTGTAAACACCAAGACCGGCTCTGGGACATTTGTTGCCGATCCTAAGTTGCGTGATAGAGATGCGGGAAAGCTCAATATACTCACAGAGAGAATGGATAATATTATTACGCAGGCACTCAACATCGGCCTGAGCGAACATGATATAAAGAGAACGTTTGAAGACAGGTTGAAGAAATTTGGAACTAAACCAGATGGAGGAAAACGGAAAAAATGAATGACATAGTGATTGAAGCTACAGACCTGACCAAATATTTTCACAAGACACTTGCCCTGGACCATCTTAATCTTCAGGTGCCGAGGGGCTGTATCTATGGCCTGTTGGGGAGAAACGGCGCGGGCAAGACAACGGCTATCAAGCTGATGTTGGGATTGCTTCGGCCGACGACAGGGACGGCAACAGTCTTGGGCTGTGATTGTCAGAACCTGACACCGCAGATTCGACAGCGAATCGGCTATGTCACCGAGGGGCACCGCTTGTATCGCTGGATGACAATTGGTGAGCTGGAGAAATTCCAGCGGGCCTTCTTTGCCGGATCGTGGGACGATAAACTCTTCAACGATATGCTCGATTACTTTGAACTGTCAAAGAAGCAAAAGATAAAGACCCTGTCAAACGGCCAGCGGGCGCAGGTCTCGCTGGCGGTTACGTTGGCTCCGAATCCGGAGCTTCTGATTATGGACGACCCCACGCTCGGATTGGATTCAGCTATCAGGCGGCAGTTTTTAGAGGGGATGATACAGCTTATTGAGCGGCAGGGCAGGACGATTCTGTTTTCCAGTCATATTCTTAGCGATGTTGAAAGGGTAGCTGAAAGGATCGCAGTAATTGATAAGGGGGTATTAAGGGCGGATTGCAAATTGGAGGAATTCAGGACGGCAGTTAAGAAGGTACGATTCAGCTTTGCCGAGGCAGTTCCGGGCCAGGTTGATATTCCCGGCCTGTTGCACTCCAGACAAAACGAAAAAGAACTTGAGTTGACTTTGATAGGGACAACCGATGAGCAAATAAACCTCTGGGCGGAATCTGCAGGAGCGACCTATCACAAGGACATAGATATGAATTTAGAGGACCAGTTCATCGAGTTTACTGCCCCTGATGCCGAGAAAAGACTATTCCAATGGGAGGAAAAATAAAATGAGATTCCTTGCACTTCTTAAAAAAGAACTTCGTGAATCGCTACCATGGCTGCTTTTGACGGCAATAATATTTGTATTCGTCGGAAGTTTATTGCTGTGGGAAGATATCCGCACAGAACGATTCTCTAATCATTGGTCTGGATGGCGTCAAACGCCCGGATGGCTTGCAGGAGACCTCTTCTACCCGAGGGATGTTGTTAAACCTCGGGCAACAATTCCTCGCGAAGACAGGGTTGGTTATGCAGTAAAAACTTATACTCTGGTCAAAAGGCTGCCTCTAAGTGATTTTGGGCCTTTGCTTGTTTTTTCATCTGCAGGTCTTGGCCTCGTATTGGCCGTAAGGCAGTTCTTGATACCTACATTTTTTAGGACCTGGTCGTTCACAATACACCGTTCTATGTCAAGGTTCATGATACTACTGGCAAAGTTTACTGCGACAGCCATAGCCATCTTAATAAGTATAGGTGTGACGTGGGTAATATTTTTTCTGTATGCCTCGAAGCCAGGGGTATTCTCACTTGCTCCCGGCAGGCAGATGTTTGTTGAGAGTCTGGTGTATATATCTTTCGGTTTGGTCGTATATCTTGGCGCAGCCCTTTCATCTATTAGCACCGCACGATGGTACACGACCAGAATATTTGGACTTGTATTCGCTTTTGCTCTATCTGTGCTTGCCATATTGCCTTCAGGAACAATCTACAGCTTTATGATAATGATTGTTGCTGTTTTGGTGTTGGCGCCACAGATTATCCACACATTCTCGACAAGGAAGTTTTGATCAGGAGTCGTCCATTATGAGCCAGAACAATCTGATAAAGTATGTGTCAGTTCCGGGAAAGACCATAATGGTCTTCATGATACTGCTTGCTGCCACGGCATTTCTCCAGTTGGCCGTCCCGGCAATTATTAATGGCTTGTTCCTCGGAGAGAAAGCGATGCAGCCATCTGCACCGGAAGAAACAAAGTTGGTAACGCGTCAGGAGCGAATACATAAATCGGAAAAGGAATTTTTGCCGGACGGAACAATCCATCTCGTATACCGTGTACCGCCTGCAAAAGATGACCAAAGACGTGATACTGACTTTTCTGAATACAGGCAAAGAACAGTGAAAGTCTATGACGCCAATGACACGCTGATCTGGAGCGGCGATTATTCAAATCGCCCTTTTCCTCTGTATTCACCTCGCTTTTTCAGGTTAGGAACGGTAGAAATCTACGACGCTGATGACAAGTTGTTGTGGAGAGGTGATTACGCAGACCGTCCCTATGTATATCTTCCTCAATCGTTGTACTCTGGAGGTGCGGACTTAGTTAGTGAAGGACATTTAGAACGTGTCGACAACCTCGAGTTTTCAAGGCTGTTGATGATTCCTGTTGTATCGACCGAGCGGAAAATTGTCCAGCGATGGAGGTATGACCCGATACATAGATACTTCATTGGTTTTGATTTGAACGGCAGAAGAATTGGTTTCGCAGGCACGAATGGTGTCAAAAAAACTCGAAAGGAAATCGAACCTTTCGAAGAATTTAGATGTATGACCGCATGGTGTTCAAAGTATTCCGATAGCCCAATAGTATTATGGCAGACTGTTCACGCGCTTCACCAAATCAGCTTTGAAAAGGAAATTTTCGAACTCCTCTATGAGATACCGGATGCGCGGTTCAAACCTGTATTTTCATTAAATAACTGGATGGGATTTGAGAGAGATTATGAGAAGTTTGAGAATGAACAACGCAGAGAGTACTACAAAAATATTTATGAATCGCGCCCGACTGTGCAATTGTACACAGAAGACGGCGGTCACTATTTACTACTACGGGATCCTGTGGAGCGAATTAAATTGGATTTGTCTGACGAGTTGGCTATGGGTTGGACGCGCATTATTATCCACAAAGACAGAATCTTGCTCAGGTATGAAGGGCCAAAAGAAAAGCCCGATCCAATTAAATTTAAACCCTGTAAATATTGTGCAAAGTATCACAATTACAATCCTGCTGAACGGAAAGTGGAACTCTATTCCGTTGACAGCAGCGGCAGTTTGAAACTTATCAATAGCTTTGCGTGGACGAGACCAAAAAAGTATGAGGAAAGAATAGCGGCGGTCGAGCGCTTTGGGGTGTATTGGCACCATGGAATGGGGGATTATATAACAACTGTTTCACCCTTACTGTATGAAATGGCTTGGCACTTTCATTATTCGAAGTATCAAGCTGTATGGAGGCTATGGGAATTTTACCATTCTAATTTTCTAAGCTTAGCGGTTTTTGAATTCTTGGATGGATTCCATCCAACCAACATACAGGCGAACTGTAGTTTGACCGTTCTTTTGATGCTCGCTACTTTATGGCACGCCTGGTCGAGGAGAACATCGTGGGGCCGCTTTGTATTTTGGCTTGTGTTTGTTACGGCGTTTAACCTTGCGGGCTTTTTGACATATCTGGCGCTGAATCATACAACTGTTATCAGTTGCACGACCTGTGGCAAAAAACGTGGACTCCAAAGGCCCGATTGTCCGACTTGTAAGGCACTCTTGCCTATACCAGAGCGCAGAGAAACCGACTTGATATTGGTTGGTCAATCGAATAGTTGAGTGGGTAGGGGGGCTAATACTTTTTTCTAAAGCGGGCTGTCGTGATATTTAATAGTTTTCGATACTTTGCAACGGTCCGCCGGGCGATCTTTCCCACACCGGCTTCTTCAAGCTTTTTGCGTATCTCGTCATCGCTCAGGGGCTTTGATTTATCTTCTTCGTCCACGATCTGCTGCATCTTCGCCCTCACCGCGTCCCAGCTTTGCATGCTGCCGTCGGCGGCCTTCATCCCCCCGCTGAAAAAGCCGCGCAGCGGCAGTATCCCCTGCGGACATTGAACATATTTGCCCGCCACCGCACGAGAAACCGTTGCAATATGCACTCCCACTTCATCGGCCACCTTCGCCATCGGCAGCGGCTTTAGATAGAGCCTCCCTTTCTCGAAGAATTCTCTTTGGTTCTTCACAACAGAGCCGGCGACCTTCAGCAGCGTGTTCTTGCGCTGGACTATCGCGTCCATAAGCCACTGCGCCGAGCGGATGTTCTGCTGCAGAAATTCCCGAGTCTTAGAATCAATCTTCCGGTCCTTCGACATCTTTGCATAAAAGTTATTCACGCGCAGGTTTGGAATATGAGTATCCCTCAGCGCCAGCGAATACCCGCCGTCGTCATTCGGCTCCACTGTCACGTCAGCCGTGATGGGATAATTGTCGTTTCTTCCCACCTGCAGCCCCGGCGACGTGTCAAACTTACTCATGTGCGCAACCGCGTCGTTGATTTCCTCTACGCTGCACTTCATCTTTTTGGCAATCTGCGGGAGCCGGTTGTCAAGCAGTGCGTCCCAGTGCTTGGAAACAAGCTCACTTTCAAACGACATATCCTCCGGAAACTGCGCCATCTGAATCAAAAGGCTCTCCCGAAGATCCCGGGCGCCTACCCCCGCAGGCTCCATCTTCTGCACCAGCTCCAGTGCCTGCCGAAGGTGTTCGATGCCGAATTTGTACTTGTCCTTGTTATGCAGTTGTTCTAAGCGTACCGTCAGGTATCCTTTTTCGTCGATATAATCAATGATAAGTTCGCCGGCATTCTTAACCAACTCCTCGGCCTCAACCAGCCGCCACTGTTCTTTCAGGTGGTCATTCAGCGAAACATCGTTGGCGGCCGTGTTCTGCAGGGCCTCCAGCTTTTTGTCCGTCTCACCGCCTCTGCGCTTGAATCGCATCGGCCCGGCCATATCCATATAGTCATCGAAATCCGCGCTGATACTATCCAGCCTCTGGAAATCCTCGACATTGCCGGCATCATCTTTGACAACAAATTCACCCTGCTCATCCGTCTCCACTGACTCAGTGCCCTCTGATGATTCACCTGCCGGCGTGCTCTCGCCTTCATCGCTCTCCTCCTCGACCTGCTCCAAAACGGGATTGCTGTTAAGCTCGGCCTCTATCTTCTCTTGGAGCGCAAGCAGAGGAAGTTGCAGTATCTCCATCGACTGAATCATCCGAGGAGCCAGCTTCATCCGCTGCTCCATACGCATCTGTGGTGTCATCGACATCTTCATAAACGAATCACCCTGTATTGACTGAACTGTCACACTCTTGGAATCTCGTCAGTCATTATACTAAATATATCGGAAAATATAACCGGTAAATAAAGAACCTTACCAACTACGAACTACGAACTACCTCATCTTTTCCCTGCCCATTATTGCCTCAGCTAATATCGAACCGCTGGCATACTCAATCGTACCTCCAGCCGGCAGCCCACGAGCCAATCGCATGATTTTCATGCCCAGAGGCCTGAGCAACGAGCTTATATAGAGCGCCGTCCCGTCTCCCTCAATATTAGGATTTGTGGCCATTACTACTTCCTTAACCGCCCCTGTCCGCACCCTTTTCACTAAGGCATCTATCGTCAAGTCACCCGGCTCAACACCTTCCAGCGGGGCGATATGACCGCCCAGCACGTGATAAACCCACTTGCACATCCCCGTCTTTTCAAGGCTTATCACGTCCTTGGCCTGCTCCACCACACAAATAATACTGTGGTCCCGGCCCGCATCAGAGCAGATTCGGCACGTATCGCCCTCCGCTAAGTTAAAGCATATTTTGCACTGCCTGATATTTCTTTTCACCTCGCTGATTGCCTCAGCAAGCGCGAGGGCATCATCGGCTTCGGATTTTAGAACGTGAAACGCCAATCGCTGGGCCGTCTTCGGACCTATCCCCGGCAGCTTGCCAAATTGCTCTATCAGCTCATTCAGACTGTCCGTATATGCTGGATTCATAACCCTTACCGTTCTCAACCTTAAATACTATTCACTAACGACTACGCTTTGTTGAAAGCCTTTCAGATGTCATTTTAAGCGCCACCTGTCATTCTGAGTCCCGGCGCGCCGGGAAAGAATCTCAATCCCTCGTACGCCAGAGATTCTTCATCCCGATACATCCCCGAGGTATCGGGACACGCGGGATTCAGAATGACAATTTTCACACGTTTTCAACAGAGCATACCGACTATTATCACTCTTTGACTTTGTCAATTCCCGTAACCGTTGCGTTCAGACCCGAGAGCAGCGTTCTAACTGCCGGGTCGTTCAGTGCTTCGTCCCTCTTTTTTCTGTCTGCTTGTGCCCGTCCCGTTGCCTGCGTTTTGTCGGCCTGCGCCGCACTCGATTCAAGCTGCACTTTTGTTTCGGTCCCAATCGCCTCGCTCAAAAGAGACTCTACCTGCTCCGCACGGTTTTCACACATATGCCTTGCGAATCCCGCCGATTGAGGAAAGCTCAGCGTCAAGACGTTATCGCGCCAATCCACAGGCTCTGCCGCATCAAGAAAACCACCTGTGGCGGCATTTTTAGCCTTCACCGACTCCAATATCGCCTGCCAGTTACTCCTTATCAGCTTAATACTCACTCCCTCCGCCGACTCAGCCTGCTCTTGGGGCTCCGCCTCGGTTTGCGCTGCCGGCTTATCCTTGCAGGCAGGCGTATCAACCTTACTTTCGACCGGTTGTTCTATTCGCTTTTTTTTTACGCCGGCTCTGCCCGCCGGCCCCCCTCGCCCACCTGATGCCTTCAGCTGTGCCAACAGCGCATCCACACCCATGAAATGCTCGCTAAGCGCCAGCCGTAACATCGACGCCTCCAACAGTGCACGCGGATTGTCGCTGTTCTTGATTGTCCAGCGGAGTCTCTCGAGCGTAGTGATGTTATAGATAAGTGCCGGCATATCGAATTGTGCCACAAGCCCAACCATCTTTTTCCGCTCCTGGGCCGTCAGTATCAAAAGCCCGCTCTGCTCATTTGTGGATTTTATGACCAACAAATCCCGCATGCAGTCGATCACCGAATCGCCGAGCTGCGTACAGGTTTGCCCCGTTGACAGTAAACTATCGATAGCCTCAAGAACCCCTCCCGCATCCTTGGCGCCAACCATCTCCAAAAGGTCGCATATTTTTTCCCGATTGGGCAGCCCCAGAAACTCCTCTAACAGATTCACCGTCAACCGTTCCACCCCCGTGCTTATCAACTGGTCAAGCAGGCTCAGCCCGTCCCTCATCGAGCCGTTCGCCAGCCGCGATACGTGCACCACCACCTCCTCGTCATACTCAATCTTTTCGGCTTTTAATATCTTCTTCAGTTGCCCTCCAATATCACCGCCGCTTATGTTGTTGAAATCAAATCGCTGGCACCGCGATTGAATCGTCGCCAGCACCTTATGCGGCTCCGTTGTAGCGAAGATGAATTTGACGTGCTCCGGCGGCTCTTCCAGAATCTTCAAAAGCGCGTTAAAAGCGTTTGTGCTTAGCATGTGCACTTCATCGATGATATAGATTTTATACCGGGCCCGGGCGGGGCGGTAGATGGCGTTTTGTCGAAGTTGGCGAATATCATCAACGCCCGTATTCGATGCCCCGTCAATTTCGATAACATCGATATCATCACCGCTGTTTATCGACACGCAACTGTCGCACTGGCAGCAGGGCTCCGGCGTCGGCGCCTCTGACTTCAGGCAGTTAAGCGCCTTGGCAAGTATCCGCGCCATTGTCGTTTTACCGACGCCTCGCGTCCCCGTAAAAAGATACGCATGCGCCACATGCCCCGTCTTGACCGCGTTTTTCAGCGTTTGCGAAATAGGCTCCTGCCCGACCACCTCGTCGAACCTCTGCGACCTGTATCGCCTTGCTAATACGGTATATGACATCTCAACCCGCTGCTTTTTACCCTTGACAATCCCTACACATTCAGCGATACTACCTGTGGTCGGGTCCCATGCAAGCGGAACACGCGAATCTGGTCAGGCGGGGAACCGAGCAGCCATAAGCGACTGTTCCGTTGTGCCGTGGCAAACCCGGCCATTTTTTCTCTTTAACAGCGTCCCCAATATACCACGCTCGCCAAAAATCGCCAGTAAAACATTTCGAATTGACCCCGTCGATAGTCCCGTCGAGGCCATCATCGTCGAATAACTTCTGCCCTTACTCTAATCTGCCGAATCGCGACCAGTCCTTATCACCTGGATAAAATATGTAATCAATCCTGCCTTTGGTAGCTGATATGGGGACAGGCCCGAAATTCCTGCTGTCGAGGGAGTAGGTTCGATTATCACCAATGACGAAACAGTACTTTTCCGGGACTTCTTGTTTGGCGAAATCCCTAACGGGCATGGGCCTGTCACCAACCTGTGTCTGCAAAACTATCTTGTACTTTGCACCGTTGTTGAACTCGTAGAAAACATCTCCACGAGCACCTGGCAGGCTCTTCAGCGGATGTTTGGGGTCTGGCGGAATCAAAAGCGATTCGCCTATCTTTTCCCTTTTGAGTTTCTTATCGTTTATGAATACCTCGTCCTTTTTGACTTCAATTGTATCTCCTCCAACCGCTACCACCCTTTTACAATAATCTTCGCGCTTATTTCTTGGATTAGGGAAAATAATAAGGTCGCCTCTCTTTGGCCAGTCGTAATCATATACCATGTTGTTTGCCAGCACCCAGTCACCTGTGTCAATCGTGGGAAAATCGGAAGGACTTGCAATCTTGTACACCTTAACAAAATCTGTCGTGCTACGAACTACATACTTACCTGCAGGTGGAACTATTAGGATTATAAAAACATACACTAAAACGCGATTGTAATCTTTAAGTACGTAATCGGGGCCGATACTCCGCGCAAGTTTATATGCATCGACCATTGCGACCACCCAAACTGCGAAAACTTCAATCAAACCCACCGCACATACAATCAGAATGAGGTAATAAAAGCTTTCCAACACTGCGCATACTGCCGAAGCACACCAAAGAAGAATAAGTGGCAAGAAGTAATACAGGAAGATCAGCACGAATCCTTTGGCGATCTTCCCGCAGTACACCTGTCCAAGCCCCGGCATGAAAAAAGAAAGGATTACAGCTAACCACCATCTTCTCTTTTTCTTGCGCCCAACCGCAATTTGATTCTGTTCTTCTTCTCTTGGTTCGAGAATCAACCTGACAATTCCTTACTTCTGTCGCGGGCCGACGTCAAGGCCTTTGATACCAATTTGCTGAATTCCTGGTCGTTGAAAACCTTCAGCGCTGCTTCCGTAGTCCCACCCGGTGAAGTAACCTTACGTCTCAACTCCGCCGCCGTTTCACCGCGTCTGTCCGCCTGCTCAGCAAGCATGGCGGCCCCCTTCGCCGTTTGAAGTACCAGTTCCTTTGCCGTCGCCTCATCCAGTCCCAACTGCTCGCCCGTCTTTATCATTTCCTCCATCAAAAGGAAGAAGTACGCCGGCCCCGAACCGCTCACCGCAGTCACCGCATCTATCAATTCCTCCCGGTCAACCACTACCGCCTTGCCGACCGCACCGAAAACCTTCATCGCAAGTGCCATCGCCTCACCGCTCACATTCTTTGCAAATAGCGCGCTTGCCCCCTCACCGACCAGCGCGGGCGTATTTGGCATAACGCGAATGATTGGCACATCTCTCAAAGCTGCCGCAATTTTTGCCGTGGTTATCCCCGCCGCGATAGAGATGACCAGAGAGTCTCTTTTAAGCGTGCCCTTAATCTCACCAAGCACCTCATCCATATTCTGCGGCTTGACACTCAGGACTACCACATCCGCGCTGGCGGTCAGGGCCGTGTTGTTTTCGACCGGCCTTACATTATACTCAGCGGCCAACTGCTCAAGACGCTCGCGCCGAATGTCTGAGATAGTAACATCTTCCGGCTGGTAAATCCCCGCTGCGATAATTCCCTTAATCAAGGCCTCCGCCATGTTGCCACTACCTATAAAGCCAATTGTATTCATCGTTTTTTTCCTTCGCATATTCACAAAACCTTATTAACACCGTCATTTTAGCAAAAATCAGCCCCGCGTAAACAATAAACCACCTTTGCGCGTGCGGTTTATTGGTTGGATCACACAAACTTTTTCCCCTTAATCTTCTTGCAAAACCTGTCCATTACAGGTAGATTATTGGGCTATTGGCTCAACATCTGCCGCTTTTGCAGTTGAATCTGGATTCGGCGCTTTCGCGGGAATGACAAATACAATTGTGCCAACGTAGCTCAACGGTAGAGCACTGGTTTTGTAAACCAGCGGTTGTCGGTTCGACTCCGACCGTTGGCTTCGATTATGGAAGAAGCAATCAAAAAAGCCAGAGCACTTATCGAGGCCATGGCCTATATCCGCCGCTTCAACGGCAAAATCGTCGTTGTCAAGCTCGGCGGAAGTATCCTTGCCGATGAGCCTTTGCAGAAAAAGCTGCTGACCGACGTCGTCTTCATGGCAACGGTTGGCATACGCCCGATCATCGTCCACGGCGGCGGAAAAGCCATAACCAAGGCCATGACCGAAGCCGGCCTTGAGCCGGTCTGGCTCCACGGCAGAAGATATACCGACCAGCGTACGCTGAGGATTGTCGAGCATACGCTCGTACACAAAATCAATACGCCGTTTTGCGAAATCATAAAGGGGCTCGGGTGCGATGCTATGGGCCTGCATTCGCTGAGCAGTTGTGTTCTATTCGCCGAACCCCTGCGGCTCGCAGGCGAGAACGGCCGAAAGCTCGACCTTGGCCTCGTCGGACAGATAAGCAGTGTAAACTCGACGCTGCTGACGACGCTTTGTGACAAAGGCACTATCCCGGTGATTGCCTCTGTTGCCTGTGACACCAAAGGCGGCAAGCTGAATGTCAACGCCGATAGTGCCGCCGGCAAAGTCGCTGCCGCTGTCAAAGCCGAAAAGCTTGTATTTGTCAGTGATACGCACGGGATTTTGACTGACCGCAGCGACCCCGAAAGCAGGGTATCGAGTCTCAGCGAGGCGGAAATTCAAAAAATGGTCGCCGACGGCACCATTACGGAGGGCATGATGCCCAAGGTCGATGCCTGCATCGGGGCCCTCGATGGTGGTGTCAAAAAGGCACACATAATCGACGGTCGCATCCAGCATTCACTTTTGCTGGAGATTTACACCGACAAAGGCATCGGAACGCAAATAGTTAAGTAACGCGCCAGTTGACAAAAGGACCCAGCTATGAACACTACTGAAATAATTGAAATGTTTGACAAATACGTCATTGCCAACTACGGCCGTCTGCCCAAGGTCATTGTCAAGGGCCGGGATAATTACATCTTTGACACCGACGGCAATAAGATTCTCGACATGTTCCCCGGCTGGGCCGTCAGCGGTATCGGCCACTGCCACCCAAAGGTCGTCGAGGCCATCCGCACCCAGGCAGGCGAACTGCTCCACATCGACAATACCTTCTACATTCCCAAACAGGGCCAACTCGCAAAGCTGCTTTCCGAGCGCGCATTCGGCGGCAAGTGCTTCTTTTGCAACAGTGGTGCCGAGGCCAACGAGGCTGCCATGAAGCTCGCCCGCAAACATACTCCACAGGAAAAATACAAGTTTATCACCGCCCACGGCAGCTTCCACGGCAGAACCTTCGCCACCGTAACGGCAACCGCCCAGCCGAAGTATCACGATGGTTTCCTGCCCTTGCTCGCCGGCTTCGAGTATGTGCCGTTCAACGATATCGATGCCCTCACCGCAGCCTTCAGCGATGAAGTCGCAGCCGTCCTGCTGGAGCCTATCCAGGGCGAAGGCGGCATAAACATTGCAACAAATGAATATCTCCAGGCCGTCCGCGAACTTTGCGACCAACACGGTGCCGTTATGATACTCGACGAGGTCCAGACCGGCATAGGCAGAACCGGCAAATGGTTCGCCTACCAGCACTACGACGTCCAGCCCGACATGATCACCATGGCAAAGGCACTGGGCGGCGGCGTCGCTATCGGTGCAATGATGGCCACCTCCGAGGTCGCAGCTTCCCTCGTACCCGGAACGCACGCTTCCACCTTCGGCGGAAATCCTCTGGCCTGTGCAGCCGCCATCGCCGTCATTGAAGCCATCGAACAGGAATATCTCCTTGATAACGCCATAAAAATGGGCCAATATACAAACCAAAAGCTTCAGCAGTTAAAAGACAAGCACCCCATCATCGACCATATCCGCGGCAAGGGTTTGATGATTGGTATTCAGCTAACCGAAACCGGAAAAGATATTGTTGACAAATGTCTGGAAAAAGGCCTTAGAATAAACTGCACAAACGATAGCGTCCTGCGGTTTATGCCTTCTATGACCGTAACAACCGACCAAATCGACCAGGCCGTAAAAATTCTCGACAGTGTACTGAGCGAGGAAAGTTAAACCCGATTTGTTATAATGACAGAGCCGGGAGCGTAAGCGACCGGAAAAAACAGAGCCGCGACAGTAATGGAGCGGCAATAACTTCATCTGGGAAAATTAAAAATGGAAAATTTCCTTTCGATACACGATTGTTCCAGTTCGCAACTGAAAGAATTGCTTCAGTTGAGCAGCGAACTGAAAAAGCTCTACAAAGCCGGTGGGCGCGACCTGTGCCTTGCCGGTAAGACCCTTGCTATGCTTTTTGAAAAGGCTTCTCTTAGAACCCGCATCAGTTTCCAGGTCGCCATGGCCGACCTCGGCGGCAACCCAATCTATATCAAGCCCGAAGACATCGGCGGCATCGGAAAACGCGAGCCCGTAAAAGATATGGCAAGGGTCCTGTCGAGATACGTCCACGCAATTATGGCACGCACATTCGACCACGATATAATCATCGAGTTGGCCCGGTTTGCCCAGGTGCCTGTGATAAACGCGCTCACCGACTTTTCGCATCCCTGCCAGGCGATGGCCGATGTCCTCACTATCACTGAGCATTGTGGCGCATTGCCCGGCCTGAAAATCGCCTACATCGGCGACGGCAACAACGTCGCACGCTCGCTGGCATTTGCCTGTGCAAAGCTCGGCATGAAACTCGCAGTCGCCTCACCTGCAGGTTACGAACTCGACGCCGACTCAATCAGCAAAGCCAATAGCATTGCTGCAGACACCGTTATCCAGACTAACGACCCAGCCCAGGCAGTAGCAGATGCAAATGTTGTCTATACCGACACCTGGGTCAGCATGGGCCAGGAGAACGAAAAAAAACAGCGGGTTGCGGATTTCAAGGCCTTTCAGGTAAACGCCGAGCTTATGAAGCTCGCGCCCGCCAATGCCAAAGTCATGCACTGTCTGCCTGCATATCGCGGCCTTGAGATTACCGACGAGGTTGCGGAATCCGAAAATTCCATCATCTTCGACCAGGCCGAAAACCGCCTCCACTTCCAACGCGCTCTACTAAAGAAACTATTGAGCTAAAGAGGATAAGTGATCGAGAGAAAATGGTTAATAGTCAAAAAATAATTATTGGTGACTCGCGAAATATGGCAGAGGTGGCCCCCGATACCGTCCATCTGGTTATTACTTCTCCTCCATATTGGCAGCTAAAGGATTATGGCAACCACGGTCAAATAGGTTTTAACGATAGCTACGAAGAATATATCAACAATCTTAACTTAGTTTGGAACGAGTGTTACCGAGTTTTACACAAAGGGTGCAGGTTGTGTGTCAATATAGGTGATCAGTTTGCCAGGTCCGTTTATTATGGCAGATATAAAATCATCCCGATTCGTACCGAAATCATTAAGTTCTGCGAGACAGTCGGCTTTGATTATATGGGAGCAATCATCTGGCAAAAGGTTACTACCTGTAATACAACCGGCGGCGCGACAATAATGGGCTCGTTCCCAAACCCACGAAATGGTATCTTAAAGCTCGATTACGAGTTCATACTCATATTCAAGAAACATGGCAAAGCCCCTAAGGTCAGCAAGGATATTAAAGAACAATCAAAGATGACTACAGAGGAATGGAACCAGTATTTCGCCGGACATTGGAATTTTGCCGGCGAAAAGCAGGATAAGCACCTGGCAATGTTTCCGGAGGAACTGCCGAAACGTCTAATCAAGATGTTCAGCTTCGCAAATGACGCCGTCCTAGATCCTTTTCTCGGAAGCGGCACGACCTCCTTAGCTGCCAAAAACCTCAACCGTAATTCCATTGGATACGAGATAAACGAAGATTTTCTCCAACTGATAAAGGATAAACTCTGCATAGACCAAAGGCTAATTTTCGAAGACCATTACTTCGAAATCATTAAACAACCTGCGACAAAGAACGATTTCGCCAGTCAGATTAAGAAGCTTCCGTATGTTTTTCACGACCCCGTCAAATTTGACAAAAAAGTCGACCCAAGAAAGTTACAATTCGGCTCAAGAATCGACAAGAATCATTCCAAAAGAGAGAAGTATTTCAGCGTGAAGGAAATTGTATCACCAAATAGACTCATTCTTGATAATGACTTGAAGATAAAACTACTTGGTGTAACTGAAAGGCAAGAGACCAGAGACAAAGCCATTTGCTTTTTAAGAGAGAAAACCAAAGGGCAAAAAGTCTTCATGAAATTTGACCAGCAGAAATACGACAACGAGAACAACCTGCTTTGTTATTTGTATCTTCAAAACAAAACTTTCCTGAATGCTCACCTAGTAAAGCAAGGCCTCGTCGATGTAGATGCTTTAGACGATTATAAATATAAAGACAAATTTTTAGTCGAAAGTGGGGCGAAATAATGGAAAAAGAATGGATTAAAGGTCAGGATGGCAGAAATCTTAAGTTCAAAAGAGAGGCATTGCTCAACTACGGAATGAATAGATGGGCCTTGAATAAGGCAAGCAGTGTCGGCACTACATCGGAACTCATCAGAAAATGTGGCCCAAAAACGTTTGATGACTGGGAAGCTTATTACTTTACAAATGCGATGCAGAAGAAACGTGACGGGATGAAGATAACAAAAGATTATATTACTGATTTGGGACGCAGACTCTATGTCAAACTGTCCGAGGTAGTCCAAAATGAACTCGAATCAATCGAAGAGGAAGAATGCACTGATTATGCTTATAATCTTGTTCTGAACAGAACTTATGAAGGCTACATGTCCGAGATAGACACGATATATGGGCAATTGGAAGAGCGCCTGGGTGTGAAAATTCATCCGGCTCCAGATGAGTGGGATAGAACCTATAATGTCGATTTCTATATTGAGGTTGGAGATAAGTTTATTGGACTTCAGATTAAACCTATATCTTCCGGTATTGCTTTAGACCAATACCAGTGGGATAAAATGCACGAAGTTAACCATAAAAAATTTGAAGAAAAGTTTGGAGGAAAGGTCTTCTTTATTTATTCCGTAAAATCAAGTGGCAAAAAGAAGATGATTTATAACCTGGAGGTAATAGATGAAATTAAGAAGGAAATCGACAGATTGAAAGGACCTTGACAAGAACAGCCAAACTCGTCACAGTCCAGAAACTGATTCATAAATATAACTCTGTGTTCTCGGTGGCAAAACGAAAAACAAAAATTCTCGTAGCGACTACAAATCCCGGCAAGATGGCGGAGCTTTCTGCGATGCTTGATCTGGATGTCGATTGGCTCAGCCTCGCTAACTTTCCGGATACGCCCGATGTCGCAGAAGATGGGCTAGCCTTCGAAGACAACGCCCGCAAAAAGGCGCTTGTATATACAAAAGCGACTGGTCTTTGGACCATTGCCGACGACTCCGGACTGGTCATAGATGCCTTAGGTGGCGCTCCCGGCGTAAAGAGTGCAAGATTCTCCGGCCAGCCCGCATCGCACGAAGAAAGAAACCTGATTGACCGCCGCAATTGTGCCAAGGTTCTCGACTTGTTAAAAGATGTACCGACTGAAAAAAGAACTGCGAGATTCGTTTGCAGCCTGTGCCTGGCAAGCCCTGAGAAAATCCTGATTGAAACGCAAGGCACGTTCGAAGGTGTGATTGCCCAAAGCCCAGCCGGTTATAATGGCTTCGGCTACGACCCAATCTTCTTTGTGCCGGGACTCGGCAAAACCGTCGCCCAGATTACCGCCGAAGAAAAAAACGCCATCTCTCACCGCGGCAACGCCATCCGAAAACTCAAGCCACTCTTGGCTGGACTACTCACGAAATAGACTATCTCTGTATATTTTAGGAATATATGCTTAATTCATAGCAAAAGTTATGTTATAATAATAAAAACAACATACATAGCTTTTTGGTTGACATAGCTGCTGGTGGTCTGTTATCTGTCTTTTGTTGAATTTTCAAGCTTTCGGCCTCATACGCCGAAAAGGCGTGTGAAGCGGCGAAAAAACTGGTTTCTAAGGATTTTATTAAAAAACAGTGTTAATCTGTGTAAATCCGTGTCTAAAAACAAAAGAGCGGTGTAAATCCGTGTCTAAAAACAAAAAAGTCAGTTTGAGTTAATAATTTATTATTGCTGTCCTTATGGCAAAAGCGACCAAACGAAAATCACTTGTAATCGTCGAATCGCCCGCAAAGGCGAAAACGATTAACAAATACCTCGGCCCGCAGTTCGAGGTCAAGGCCTGCATGGGCCATATCCGCGACCTGCCTTCCAAGGGAATCAACGTCGATATTGAAAACGACTTCAAACCCACATACGAGATCTCACCCGGCAAAAAACGCACCGTAATTTCATTAAAGGCCGCCGCGAAGAAAAGCGGCACCCTCTACCTCGCCACCGACCTCGACCGTGAAGGCGAGGCTATCGCATGGCACCTGAGCGAAGTCCTGGGCTTCCCAAAGAAAGAAACCTACCGCGTGGTCTTCAACGCGATTACGCAGGGGGCCATCCAGCGTGCCTTCGCCAATCCCGGCCGAATCGACATGGACAAGGTAATGGCCCAGCAGGCCCGCCGAATCCTTGATAGAATCGTCGGCTACCAGATAAGTCCGCTACTGTGGCGAAAGGTCGCGCGGGGCCTTAGCGCAGGCCGCGTACAGTCCGTCGCTGTCAAAATAATCGTGGAAAGAGAACGTGAAATCCGCAGCTTCGAACCCCGGGAATACTGGCTCATACCCGCCGTTTTCACCACGGACTTGAAAACCGACCACTCAGCCGAGTGGCAGGAGTTCCTCGACTCCGCAAAAGACCCCGACAAAGGCCGGACCATTGCCGAGCAGAACAAATGGCTAAAGAAATACAACGCCTTCAAGGCCGAGCTAATCACCGTCAACAACGAAAAGTTCGAGGCCGCCGATGGCGCCAAAGCCAACAAAATATTAGCTGCCCTGAAAAAGGCCGAGTTCAAAGTTGCCGACCTGACCACTAAGCGCGTAACCTCAAAGCCATCGCCGCCTTTTATAACTTCAACGCTCCAGCAGGCCGCCGCAAACCGTCTTGGTTTTGCCACAAAGAGGACCATGAGGGTCGCACAGCAGCTTTATGAAGGTATCGACATGGGTTCTATGGGTGCACTTGGCCTGATTACATACATGAGAACCGACAGCACGCATCTGGCCTCTGAGGCCCTGGACGCCGCAAGAAACTACATCTCCCGCAACATCGGCGAAGAATATCTCCCCGAAAAGCCCAACATCTTCGCCGCCAGGAAAACCGCTCAACAGGCCCATGAGGCCATCAGACCTACAGACCCCGACCTGCCGCCGGCCCAGATAAGGCAGTTTCTAACCGACGAGCAGTTCAAGCTTTATGACCTTATCTGGCGTCGTTTTCTTGCCTGTCAGATGCTGCCCGCTCAGTGGGACACCACCTCCGTCGAAATCGAGACCCAAACATCTCTCGGCCCGTGCAGGTACAGAACCACCGGCAGGGTACTCGTCTTCGACGGCTTTACAAAAGTCTGGTTCACAACCTCCACCGACCAGCACCTGCCCAAAATGAGCGCCGGAGACGCCCTTGCCGTCCTCGACATCCAGGCCAAACAGAATTTCACAAAACCGCCCGCCAGATACACCGAGGCCTCTCTCGTAAAAGCGCTGGAGAAGGAAGGAATCGGCCGACCCAGCACCTACGCCTCAATCATTACCACCATACAGGACAGAAAATACGTCGAAAAAATTGACCGCAAGTTCCACGCCACCGACGTCGCAGACATCGTCACCGACAAGCTCTGCGAGTTCTTCCCCAACATAATGGACATCGCCTTCACGCGCCACATGGAAGAACAGCTCGACAAAATCGAAGAGCAGAACGCTGACTGGCTCGCCGTACTCACAGAATTCTACGGCCCCTTCAAAAAGAGCCTCGACAAGGCCACCGATGAGATGAAACACGCAAAGGCCGAGACCACCCCAAGCGAATACAAATGCTCCAAGTGCGGCAAACCTATGGTCTATCGTTTCGGCAAAAACGGAAAATTTCTCAGTTGCTCAGCCTATCCTAAGTGCAAATTCGCCGCTGCCTGCGACAAGGACGGAAAAATGATAGAGCAAAAAGAATCTGAACATAAATGTCCAAATTGCCACAAGCCCATGATTCACAGGCAGGGCCGATTCGGGCCCTTCCTCGGCTGTTCCGATTATCCAACTTGCAAGATGGTTTTAGGCATTGACAAAGACGGCAACATCTTGCCGCCCAAACCTCCACCTGAGCCCACCGGCGTAAAGTGTTACAAATGCAAAGACGGCCAACTGGTAATACGCCAGAGCAAAAAAGGGCCCTTCATCGGCTGCGACAAATTCCCTAAGTGCAGAACTATCATCAGCATAAAGCAGCTCGACAACCTGAAAAAGCTCCAGGCCGACGGAAAATGGCCCCCCGAAACCTGGGAACAGGCCGACGAGCTCCTGGGAAGAAAATCTGCAAAAACCAGGCGTGCCAAAAAAGTACCCGCAAAAACCGCCTAAATGCTGCAAAAAGACTTGACTCCAACAGAAGCGACTGCATAATATATACCCTTAAGGGTAAAAAATTACCGCGAGTGGGATTGTAACCCGCTATTATAAAGGTTCTTACCCGCGAGCAAACGGGAAAATTCAACTGGGAGTACTATATATGCTGGCGTCCGATAAGCGGTACTACGGGCGCATAAAAAGGCAGTAACGCACTGCCGAAGGCAAGCACGCTACTGCTATGGAGGAGGAAAAATAAAATTCCTTTAACTACGATTAAATATCGGCCGAACCTAAAGCCGGCTTTAAACCGAAAAAAAATTTTGTGAGAATAATTTTCAAATGCCAAAGAAGCAAAACACAAAGGCCGGGACATTTGAAACCGTCGAGCCTATCGGCAAACGAGTCCTCATTCGCAAAGACGAGGACAAAAAGCAAACCAAAGGCGGAATACAACTGCCCGATAATATCGAGATTCCAACCATCACAGGCCGAATTGTCTCCGTCTCCGCCGAGGTCGAAATCTCCGCCGAACTGCCTTTGAAGCAGTATGACAAGGTCCTCTTCAATCCGAAGGGCGCCATCCCCGTCGATTTTGAGGGTGACAATCGCCTTTTTGTCGTGGACGTCGAAAATGTCGTCGCCGTCTTCAGAAAAGCCTAAGCCGGTTCTACTCGGCCGTGCGGAAATTCTCCTGTGGAATATGAGGGCTATATGACTACCCTATTTTGAGCTTATTCGTACAATGGCTATTAAGAAATTCGACAAAGGATTAGTCTTTCTACTAATATCCGCCCTATCTCTGCCCGCAACCGCACAGGCTTCTCTCGCAGGGCGCATCAACTCCATCATCACCCGAAAGAGCCAAAAGAAAGTCCGCTTCGCCGTCAAGGTCGTAAACGCCAAAACCGGAAAAACCCTCTACGCACGCAACGCCAACAAACCCTTGATCCCAGCCTCGAACATGAAGGTAGTCATCTCAGCCGCGGCACTTACATATTTAGGCGCCGATTATGAGTTTACGACAAAAGTCGGCTTGCTCGAAAAAACGCTGGTCGTTATCGGCGGCGGCGACCCGCTGCTGGGAGACGAGGCCACCGACAAAAAGCACGGCAGGGGGGCTGACTGGATCTTCGACGACATAATCGCCGCACTAAAAGAGGCGGGCATTGCCGCCATCAATGGCATTGTCATCGACAGCACATTCTTCGACGACAATCGCGTCCACCCTAACTGGCCCCCCGCCCAGCTCAACCGCCCCTACGCCTGCGAAGTCAGCGGCCTAAACTACAACCTCAACTGCGTCCGGATAATCACAAAAAATACCGCCGGCAAAGTCGCCATAACCATCACCCCACAAACCGATTATGTCCAGCTTATCAACAAGGTCACCCCCACATCGAAGGGCAATAGCGCCGTAGGGGCCTATCGCAACAGCAGGCCAAACAAGCTGACCATCAAGGGCAAGTGCAGAAAGCAGGCCGGCTTTGATGTGGCGATTGAAAGGCCGGCCGAGTTCTTCGGCTTTGTCTTAGCTGAAAAACTCGCCGCAGCAGGCATCGAAGTTACCGGCGAGCTCGAGGGCAAACTCGTCAAGAACGATAAGCGAATCAGGATACTCAGAACTTACCCCACGCCGATATCCGACGTCCTTGCCCGCTGCAACAAAGACAGCCTCGGCCTGGCCGCCGAAGCACTCGTTAAGACCATATCCGCCGAAAAGAGCGGCAGACTAAACGGCGCCTGGCCCCACGGCCTCACCTTAATATCACAGTATCTCGTCAAATTGCGTGTCGACGAAAGCGAGTTTTATTTGGACGATGGCAGCGGCCTCAGCAAAAAAAACAAGCTCAGCCCCAATGCCATCACCACCGTTTTGCTCGATATGTACAAACGCAGGAACCGGCAATTCTATAAGGACTCCTTAGCGGTAGGGGGGAGCGATGGCACCATTGCCAAATATTTCAAAGAGGCAAAGTACAAAGGCGGGATATTCGGCAAGACCGGCTATGTAAATCTTGCCAAGTCCTTTTCCGGCGTATGCACCACCGCCAACGGCGATTACATATTCAGCATCCTTACCGCCGGCGCCAACGCCCAAACACGCAAAGCCATCAACGACATCGCAAAAGCAATCATCGACAACGCAAAATAACCGAACGCAGTTCGTGGGAATCCAAAAAAAACGACGAAATATGATAGCTGAGCAGACTTATATAAACCTGCTCGTGTAGCGAAGCGACACCATGGGTTTCAATTGACACGACATATCCCATCTGTTATACTTCCTCTTGGTCTCCTAATTCAGTTCGCTGAGTTTTTTATTGGTCTTGACATGATTAAGTGGAGTTGGAAATGAAGGCCTTGCCTAAGTTTTTAAAGCCGTATTTCTGGGACGTGGATTTTGCCGAACTGGATTATAAGAAATATCCCCGCTTTGTCCTCGGACGCATCTTAGAATACGGCGATAAAAGAGCAATCAACTGGATGCAGAGAAATTTTAGTAAAGGCGATATTGCCGGGGTCTTATCTCGTCTGCGTGCTGTTTCGCCGAAGAGTGCAAATTTTTGGGCACTTATTTATGGGATAGATAGAAAGAAGATTTTATGTTTACAAAAACATTATCTACAAATGCGAAAGAGGCACTGGTCCTATTAGGCAAATCACATCTTATGGATAAGGCCTATCTGGGAGGGGGCAGTGCCTGCGCTTTACAATTGGGTCATCGGATTTCCCTTGATTTAGACTTTTTCACGCCCGAGGAATTCGATACCAAGGAACTAATTAAATCTTTGCAGGGGATAGGTGAGTTTAAGGTGGACAGGCAAAGCTGGGGAACCATACTCGGCACTCTGGAAGGAATAAGGTTTAGCATCTTTACCTACCAGTATCGGGTTTTATATCCTTACAAATCCATATTTGATATCAACATTCTCGATTTGCGGGATATCGCGGCGATGAAAATAGATGCTATTGGCGCAAGAGGATTAAGGAGGGATTTTATAGACCTTTATTTTATGTGCCAACAGGATTTATCTTTGCCAAAGGCGCTCTCTTTTTATAAGCGCAAATATGGAAAGGTGTCTTCGAACATCGTGCATATTCAAAAGAGCCTGGTCTATTTTGTGGATGCCGAGGACAGTCAGATGCCTAAGATGCTGATAAGGGTAAGCTGGGAAAAGGTAAAAAGATATTTCGAAGAAGAGGTCAAAAAGACAGCCGGAAGATAAATTGTAAACCAACACAGATAAGGAAGGTGGACGATGAGAAACACCTATGCCCTGAATGCAAAACCTGAAGCCTTATCTCTCTGTGTCTCTGTGGCAATAATTCGTATCTCGTCGCTCGTATATCGCATTGCGTGGTTGAGATTGCCGCAGTCGCCTTCGGCTCCTTCGCAATGACGGGTGTGAGATTCTTCGGCTTCGCCTCAGAATGACGGAGGGCTGCGGTCGGGATGACATTTTAATAGACCCGTTCGGCTGCGCTCAGGGTGACAAGTTTCATATGAAACTTGTCATCTTCTTTTCACAACTGGTTTGGGTCTGGTCGCGGAGGATTTGGACACATATAGTTAAATATTATGGTAAAAGAAATGGAAAAATTAAAGTGAAAAAAATCGTTTTTTCTTGCAAAGGTTGGGACGGGATTGTAGAATAGTAATAGTCGGCTGGGAGAAATTGGCCGATAAAATTGAAATCACTGTGGTTTCATGCGCTCTGAGAGAATCTAGGGTATTTGTAATCGATAGATTACAAAGCAAAGTGGCGTATGGAAAGCGCGGTGCTCCTCATTTATGGGGAGCGCCGTCAGCTTTTGTGCTGTTTGCAGCACAAAGCAAGGTGGTCTCTTGTAGTCTATAGAGAGAGCGCCGTTTGCTTTCATGTTTCTTTGCGGGCTCGCCCTAGAGCCTTCTCAGGGCATGATTGCGGCGGTGCTCTTTTTGTATGAGCACTTCCGGATAATAAGGGCTGTAATGGTTTTGTTCGGAGATTGTGCGCGTTCGGAATTGATTAATGGCAAAGAAGAAACGGGTGAAGAACCGGTTCGGGGTTGATACGGTCGAAAAACTTCTGTGCCTGACAGAGGATGAACTGTCGGCATTAAAGAATTGCGGGCCTAAGACAACAGCGAAGATTATGATGTTGCAGGCTGAACACGGTAAAGACCTTACGAGCCAAAATAAGCAGGAGACAATCGATAAAGCAGTCGCCGGCGGCTGGGCGTATATGAATAGATTGATTGCCGTGGCAATAGCCGCCAATTCAGTGGTCGAGTGTGCGGAAAACCAAAGCCGATATTACCTTCGTGTGAGCAGGCAACGGTTTAATACTCTCAGGCGGGCACTGGAAGCGTTAAGAAAACAGCAAGGAGGATATGGTGTAAGTTAATGGTTCGCCGAAGCATTCGAATATTTGTTAGTGGTGTGGTCGCGCGACCGGGTCCGGTCGGCCTTAGAGCCTGACAGCGCTTAAAGGCCGGGACATGTGTCGGTGTCCTTATAAAGGGCCGGCCGGACTTTTATTTACCTCGCCTCTTTTACGCTGCGACAGATGTGCTAAAGATTCTTTCATGGTTCGTATCTCGTACCTCGCAGATTGCTATCAGGGTACAGGTGTCCACCTTCGGCGGACTTTTGGCAGAACCTACCGGTCCAGGTTTTCAGAATAGAAGACATTCATCGCTCTGTGGCCTCTGTGGCTTTGAAAAATTCGGGTTAGTGTCCCATGTCCTTCATTATCTCTCCAAATGCATCGACAAGGCTGTCGAGTTGTTCGGTTGTGTGGTCTGATTGGAGTGAGATTCTCAGTCTTGCCGAATCGGCTGGCACCGTCGGTGGCCTTATCGCGGCTATGAAAAAGCCTCTGTCATACAGCTCCTTTGAAACTCGCAGTGTGTCTTTGCTGGGGCCTATGATGACCGGTATTATGTGAGTGGTGCTATCGCCCGTATCGAGGCCGAGGCTTTTGAGTCTGGCGCGGAGGTATTCGGCGTTGGCTGCTAATTTTTCACGCTTTACCGGTTCCGTTTTAACAATCTCAAGGGCTGTCAATATCGCCCCGCAATTTACCGGCGAAGGAGCGGTCGTATATATAAAAGCCCTCGCCTTGTTTATTAGATAATCGATGACCGTTTTGTTGCTCGCCACAATCCCGCCGGTCGCGGCAATTGCCTTACCCAGAGGTGCAACGATAATATCGACCTCGTCAAGTACACCAAGCGCTTGTGCTAAGCCCGCCCCGGTTTTGCCCAGACAGCCGATAGCATGGGCCTCATCGACAATCAATATGGCATCGTAAGTTTTCTTAAGGTCAACGAGCCTGGCAAGGTTCGCCCTGTTGCCGTCCATAGAGAAAACGCTTTCGGTAACGATGAATTTGCGGTTGTACTTTTTGTCGGCCAGCAGTTTTTCCAGTCTATCCAGTTTATCAGGACGATAGGTACGAAATTCAGCCTGGCCTGCTCTTGTCCCATCTATAATCGAGGCATGGTCGAATTTGTCCAACAGGACGATGTCACCTTTTTGAGGTATTGTTTTGAGGACCGCTTCGTTTGCCGTCCAGCCGGATGGGAAAAGAAGCGCGGCCTCGGTGCCGAAAAATTCCGCAAAGGCTGCCTCGACTTCAACGTGTGGCCTCATAGTCCCACTGATTAGCCGTGAGGCAGTTGAGCCGTAACCGTATCGTTTTACTGCTTCGATAACGGCGGCAACGACCCGCTTGTCATCGGCCAGGTTCAGATAATTATTGCTGCAAAAAATAATTTTATCTGTCGGGTCGCCTTCGAACCGCACGACAGGCCCCTGCGCGGAATCGATGCAGCGAAGCCGCCGGAACAAACCAGCTTCTTCAAGCCGGGCCAGATGCTCCTGGTGGAAGGCAAATTGGTCCATCGCCGATTTTTCTCTTTGGACATTAGTTGAATTTGTCGATATTATGGGAAGTAGTATAATCCAGGCGGCACATTTGGCATAGCTGATTTTGGAGTACAATGGGTATTTACGATAGAGACTACGCTCGCGACCAATACGGCGGCTCCTACGGCCGGCAGGTCCGATTCGCGCTACCAGTTCTGACGCCCGTCGTTAAGTGGCTTTTGATTATCAATGTGGTGGTCTTTGTGGCTTCTTACATGATACCGGCGCTTGGAAATCTGTTTTTCATCTGGTTTTCGGTGCTTCCGGAGACCGTTGGCATGTCGTTGCAGATTTGGCGTTTGATATCTTATCAATTCTTACACGGCGGTTTTTGGCATATCATCTGGAATATGCTTATCCTGTATTTCTTCGGCCCTATGCTTGAAGGGCAGTGGGGCAATAGAAGGTTTCTTGTGTTCTACCTGATATGTGGAGCAATGGGCGGGGTATTATACACGCTGCTGGTCTTTGTGGGCATTCTGAGAGTCGGTGTTTTGATAGGGGCGTCGGGTGCGATTTACGGGCTTTTAGCTGCCGGTGCAATATTGTATCCGAATATGCGGGTATATTTTTTCGGGATTTTCCCGCTGCCGTTGTATGTCCTGGCGATTATCCTTGCATGTTTCAACTTTATGAGTGTTACCCAAAGTCCGAACGCCGGAGGTGAAGCTGCACACCTCGCTGGAATGGCGGCAGGTGCGGTTTATGTGCTGTGGCCGCGATGGAAACAGTATGCAGCAAACAGGCCGCGAGGACCCATTAAGTGGGAAAGTGAGATAAACCGGCAGCGCGCGTTCCAGGCGGAGGTTGACCGTATCCTCGATAAGGTTCACTCCCGCGGCATCGCCAGCCTGACCCGAAAGGAAAAGAACACACTGCGCCAGGCCTCTAAGCACCAGCAGAAGAGCGGGTACTACCGGCTTGACGATTAAATCCGAAGCACGAAACCCGAAATAATGCCAAACGCTCAAAAAGTTGCTCTGTAAAAAACCGCTCGATGTCATTCTGAACCGTCCCGGCGCGCCGGGAAAGAATCTCGCCCCTTTGTGCGCCCCAGATTCTTCAGAATGACAATGTTCACACGTTTTCTACAAAGCACAAAACGCAGATTTTCAAATTAGTCCCAGTTCATCTTCTCAGCCTTGCTCGTTAATTCTTCAAGTCGTTCCTTGATAAACTGAGCCTTTTTGCTTTTCAGTTTTTCCACCTCGGCCTCTCGCTGCTTTACCTCTTTCTGCAGTCTCTCGAGTCTTCTAAGCAGGTGTTCATACCGCAGTTGCTTCTTTCTGACAATCAGGTCAAACCTTGTGTTGACGACCTCCTCCAATTTCTGGATAAGGTCTTTGCGTTGTTTGCCCTTGGCGGAGCGGATTTTCTCCAGAAGTTTGGCCCGGTCGCGCTTTAGTTCGAGTTCTTCCTTGAGGACCTCGGCCAATTCCGGGCTTCTTTCCTGGGCTTCCATTATGTCGCCATATCGTTCCCTGCTCGCCATAACGTGTTTGATATATTCCTCGGGATTCTTTTCCCGCAATTGAACCAATTTCTTGGCCTTTTCAGGATAATTGTCCTTAAGCCATTCAATGTATTCTTCGTGCCTTTCCTGGATACGTTCTCTCCATCGCTCTCGCCTGCCGCCGCGCCCGCCGAGGCTGCCGCCTGACCTTGGTCCGGGTCCGGCTTCCATTTCCGGCCTGCCTCCCATACGGCCGGGTCCCCTCCCCGGCCTTTCGCGCGCACCGCCTCTGCCTTCGCCCCGAGGCTCGTCGCCCGGGTGACCTCCCACTCGACGCCTTTCGGCAAATGTCTCTCGCAGTTCCTTGCGGAACTGCTCAGGATTACTCTTTCTAAGTTTTCGCAACTCAGCCGCTCGATCGGGATGTGCTTCGGCAAGTTGATCGAGGAACTCCTCGATTCTCTCGTCGGTAAGTTTGAACCGTCTTTGCGTCTCTGCCGGTTCATCCGACCAAATGTTCTTGTCGGCCTCGGCCGCCTGCATTGCGGGTGTTAGGCTCACCAGCGCCAATGACGCTACGAGAGCCGCGGCTAAGTGCCACCTTTGCATTCGGATTGTCATGTCCCTATCCTTTCCATAAATCTACATGAACTCAGGAATCTAATCCTTGCCTGCTACCAGTACCAATCATCATCACCCCATATATTTGATTCCTCGGGCCGCGGGTGTTCTGCCCGACCGAACCGTCCGCCTCTGCCGCGGCCGTCTTTGCGCCAGCCCATCGGGGCAAATCGTCCACCTCTGCCGCGACCACCTCCGGGCCGACCCATTCGTGCGAATCGCCCGCCTCTGCCGCGACCACCTCCGGGCCGACCCATTCGTGCGAATCGCCCGCCTCCGCCGCGACCGCCTTGGCGCCAACCCATCTGCGCGAATCGCCCGCCTCCGCCGCGACCGCCTCTGCGCGGACCCATCTGGCCAAATCGTCCACCTCTGCCGGGCCCGCCTCGGTGCCGACCCATCTGGCCAAATCTGTGTTGCTTATCTCTGCGACCCTTTGCCTTCTCAGTTTTTTTCGCATCAGAGCCAGGTTGATTGGCTCTTGCTTTTAGTGCATTACGAACGACCTTTCTGAACTTGGCGGGATTATTCTTGCGAAGGTCTCGAAGCTCTTCCGCCCGCCCCGAATTGTTCTTTTCGACCCTTTGGATGAACTGCGTAAGATTTTCTTTGGTCAGCTTTCCTTGCTTTGCCTTGCCGGCAGGCTTGGCCGATTGGGCCTTTGCCGCATACGTCACCCCAACCGCAAACAAAGACAATACAAACGCCGTCAGAACGACTGTGATTAAATAGTTGACTTTTCTTGGGTCCGTCATTTCTTTATCCTTTCCAAAAATCTCCATTGATTTCAGTCATTTCCACTTCCAAATCCGTCAGAAGTGTGTCGCCTCCTGCTCCATCCTCACCCAGCCTGATGGCGAGCATGCTGGCTTCTATTTCATCGATTTCGGTTGTCAAAGCTGCCAATTGCTCGTCGCCGGCAGGGCCGTTTTCATCGTCCCAGATGGAAGCGTATGCAGCACTGGCGACACCGGTTGCTTTGCGCTCGGGCTGAGTAAAGAATCTTGCCCCCGCTATGGCTAACACAACGATTACCGCGGCAACAGCGACTCGGTAGAACATCGACCGGACCAGCCTTCGCTTCCTGCGTACCCGCAGGTGCACCTCAATTTGCGTCTTTATGCCGTCAATCACGGCTTTGTCGGGCGCAGGCCCGCCAAAAGAGGCCAAAAGTTCTTCCCCCAGACGGATATCCTCGTCGGCTTCGTGGATTTGGTGCTTGTCAAGAAACCTTGACAATAGTTCATCTAAGTTTTCATAGTTCTCAGTCATGACAATGCCCCATCAGTTCTCTTAATCTCTTCAGTCCCCGGTGGACCCTTGAGAGGACGGTCCCAACCGGCTCACTTCGCATCTCGGCGATTTCTCTAAACGTTAGCCCTCCGTAGAAACGCAACATCAACAACTCGTTCGTTTCAGCGTCCAGCTTGGCCATTTGGACTTGAAGCTTATCTATCATCTCTTCATCGGCTTTGGCCGGTGTCGTGGTGGCGGCCTTAAGCTCTTCGGCTTTGCCTTCGAGCAGTCTTCTCTGGCGGTATTGGCGCCTCAAATGGTCGCGAAAGATATTGGACGCAATGGTAAAGAGCCATTTTTCAAAAGAGCCGGTGGCGAGTCTGAAGGTGCCGATCTTCTCGATGAGTTTCAAAAAGAGCGTGCTCAGCAAATCGTTACTTTGCGCGGTGTTGCCGGTCAGCCGATAAAAGTAGCTGTAACAACGACTTGCGTACAAGTCAACCAGCCGGGAAAACGCCTCATTGCTGCCGGCCTGACAGGCGGCGACTATTTCTTTTAGGTCCTGGCGCGCATTCATATTCACTCAGTTGACAATGATTTAGACGTGCTGTAAAGCGATTTTATTGCAGAAAATGGCAAAAAATAACAGCAGAACCGGACATGTTCTGTTTGGTATTGGGCCAAAAGGAATGCTGAAACTCTGAATTCGGGTTCGTCGCTAAGGTGTTTCTGGCCGGAGCGCTCACGCCGGGCGTTTTGAGGTTGTCAGCATAGCTCCCAGGAGGATGTGTCTGAGTTTGTCAATGGTCAGGCCGTCGAGATATGCCTCGGTGAAGTCGAACTTGAAACGGCCTTTGAAATTTAGGAGACGGTTCTTGAGCTGCGACTTAGTCAAAGAGTTTACTGCTGAGGCTACCTGTTCGAACGACCGAGTTGACGCCATGATATCGTCCTCTAAACTGTCCGATCACATATGACTACCATCGTGCTATCGGTAAATTGAACAGGCCGATTAACTTAGAACCCGCCCCAGGCGGTGAAAAACTCGTGATTTCTGAAAAGTTTTGTGAGTCATCGGAAGGGCACGGGTTCGTGGGAAAATTTCTGGCAATCCATTCTGAGAGTGATTAACGTTTGGCTATGCGGACGGAATGCTTAAATTATGATTTGCCGAGCGAGTTGATTGCGCAAAGGCCGACCGACATGCGTGGTGCGTCGCGGCTGTTAGTGATGGATCGACAGGCGGGATCGGTTTTCGACCGGCACTTTGCAGACATTCTCGAATATATTGGCCCAGGCGACTGTGTGGTGTTGAACAATACAAAGGTTTTGCCGGCGAGATTCCTCGCCCGCCGGGCGACGGGGGCAAAGTTAGAGGGTTTATTTCTGGGCGAGACCCAAGACGGACTTTGGGAAGTGATGCTCAAAGGTGCAGGCAAGATCAAAGCGGGCCAGACAATCGTGCTTCGGGACAAGGACGGGAGAGATTGGCGCCGGGTGAGGGCAGTTGACAGGACAAGTGACGGGCGGTGGCTGCTTGATGTTGGCTCGGGCCGGAGGGCCGACGATATTCTGGAAACAATAGGTTTTGCGCCGCTGCCGCCGTATATTAAGCGCAGTGATGATAACCAGTTGGCAAAAACGGACCTTCAGCGGTACCAGACAGTGTACGCCCACAGGCCCGGTGCGGTGGCCGCGCCGACTGCCGGGCTGCATTTTACAAAAGAACTCCTGGAGCAATTGAAGGACAAAGGGATTCGGCTCGCATACGTTACCTTGCACGTTGGGCCGGGCACTTTTGCACCAGTAAAGGCCGCCGAACTGGCAGACCACGAAATGCACGCCGAGACCTTCAGCATCTCACAGGATAGTGCGGACATGATTAACGATGCGAAGGACAAAGGTGGGCGGATTATTGCGGTGGGCACGACCTCGGTGCGGACGTTGGAGACAGTTTGCCGCGACGGGAAAGTAGCCGCCGCTGAGGGCTCAACAGATTTGTTTATTATGCCGGGCTATAAATTCAAGATGGTTGATGCCATGATAACGAATTTCCATCTGCCCCGGTCCAGCCTGCTTGCCCTGGTCTGCGCATTTGCAGGATTAGAGAACGTGCTGGCGGCCTACCGGCACGCAATAGATGAACGTTACCGGTTCTATTCATACGGCGATGCGATGCTGATTATTTAGAAACTATCTCAAAACTGTCACCCTGAGCCCTTCGCTTTGCTCGAGGACAGGCTCTGTGAAGGGTCTGGTTTACACGAGAAGGGTGAGATTCTTTCCCGGCGCGCCGGGACTCAGAATGACAGGGTGTATTGGGCACTCATTTTGTTGAGGATTCTAAGTAAAGCTCATCGCCCGCGCCGATGGGTGGTATCCGGTACTTTTTGGCTTTGACATCTTCGGGCGAGAGCGCGAAGCTCAGGGCGATTTCGATGACACAATCAGGTGAGCCGTCCGGTTTTCGCGGGACGGCAACACCTGCCGAGGCCAGCCATCGGGCGGCCCGGGCAATCATCATTTGGCGGGTAATATCGGGACTGTTTTCACCAGTGGCGTTTTTGATGGGTGCAAATTCCTCGGTTCGGACGGTTTGAAGTATTACGGATTTCGAAGCTAACGGCAGGGCGTCGAATACGAACGTTTCGAGCTTTACACCATTCGGCTTTTGGGGGGTAACTCTGTTACCGCTTGCGTCAATGTGCGAGATTTTCTTAACCGCACGGTGGATCGGCAAAGCAAAACCGCCTCTGTTCAGCCTCTCGACGAAAGCGGTGCTGATAATGTGAATCCCGATAGAGCCCAGTTCAAAGACCAAAGAGCCGTCCGGGTTTTGCTCGTGGGCCTGTTCATCGGGAAGGTCGATGTACTCTATTACGGTAACTTTACCGTTGACAAGGCAGAAATTGCCGACTTTTTCTTCCGGGTGGGATTTGGCAAGTGCCTTTGCGGACATTTCGGCATCATCGAGCGCGTGCAGGCCGATAAAGAGCGGGTCGAAGATATTTACCAGAGGGTTGTCAACCTGCCAATAAGTGATGCATTCGATGCCTCTGGCCTTCATGTCGGCCAGGGCACCGCTGTCGTGGAGGGCTTTTAGGCTGCCGCCGTGCCCGTCCGGACTGGCAGCAAGAGTGGATTTGTCTGCCAGGAGAATTTTGCCGTCGAACGCGAAGTTCGGCAGTGTCCCCTGCTGAAAGATGAATACATCGGATTTGTCCAGGCCGTAATAGTCGTTCGATTCGAAGATTTCACAGGTAGCAGTGTAATTAAGCGGATTCGTCATGATATACCAGCAAAGACTCGCCTCGTATTTTTCACCAACAGCAAGAATCGTTTCGCCGAAGATCTGAAAAAGCGTCTTGTTCCTTATTGGGCTTATGGGGAAATCTCCTTTTGGCCCGTCAAAGCCGAGGCGTGTACCCTGCCCACCGGCTACTACGAAGGCAGCCACCTTGCCGGCCGAGATCAATTCGGCGCCCAGCTTTCGAGCTTCGCTGTATTTTTCCTGCTGGGCCGGTTCCGTGGGCCTCGGAGCATACGAAGGAGCGGGGGCAAAATGGTCCGGGACCGCAGCCGGTTGAGCGTTTTTCACATAATTTGCTATCCAGGCGGGTGTCTCCGAGAAGTCGAGACGGTCAATCTGGTCGAGCAATCGCTGCTTTTGCGGGTCAGCCAACTGGTCGTAGAAAGCCAGCAGATGGTCCTGACCATGAGCAGTCAAAATTTTAGCCGCTTTTCGGTATCTTTGATCGTTGTACATATGGGAATCTCATTGTTAAGAGTAACTAAGTTGGCATAACAATAAATGCAATGCGGTCTTTTTTCAAGAGATAAAGGGTTTTGCCTGCATAAATGGCCCCCTGGTTTGGTGGCAGTACACATTTGAACTGCATTTCTCACCGCTGAGGTCGCAGAGGACACTCGCCACCGGCGTAGCCTTTCCGGCTGCGGGCAACCCGGCTCCGCCATAGGCTTTGCCGGAGGCGAGAGGCCTACCCGTTGCGAACGCGGCAACGCGGCGAACGCCGAGACGAGTGGCGTAGCGGGGAGGACACTCGCCGCCGCGAAGCGTTATGGGGAAGCGGGGCAAAATTTTATGTGCTAAAACAACTTGTGCAAAAAGGCATTATTACTATACTGCTATGCAGTATACTGCATAGCCTGTTGGCTGTTTGAAATTTTTTGGTTCTATCCTCCTGTGTAACCAGCAAAACTGTGTAACCAGCAAAACTGTGTAACCAGCAAAACCAGGAAATTCCAACTTCGCTCTCTAACTAACCCGCGTTTATCACCGCCACGGTCGCCTTGTGCTACGTAGCGCGAGATATACGCTATCTGCTGTGAAATATCCGGGTTAATCGTTTGGGTGTTGACTTTCGGCGGCTGATGGTGTATAAGCTCTCAAAACGAAAGTAAAATAATATGGTTCTGAGAGAAAGGTTGTATGATGAACAAATCCTGGTTCAATTTGTTGGCCACTTGTGTGTTGGCTGCTCTCGTGTGTGAGGTGGGGGCCTTTGGGTCTGAAATAAAGCAAATAGAGTTGGCACAGCTTTCGGATAGCGCTGAGGTTGTCGTGTTGGCTCAAGCGGTTAAGGTTACGAAGATATCCACCGAGGCCGATGAAGTAACTATCAAGGTCGGGGCGGTTCTGAGGGGAAAACTCAGGACAGGCCAGCTTAAGGTAGTTTTGACTACGCGCGGTGTGAAAGGTTTCGATCCTTCTCTCGAAGTCGGGGACACGGGCGTGTTTCTCCTCAAGGACGTCAAGAAGAAAGAAGCGAAGCTGGCTCATTTTGGAAGTGTCGCGGTGTTCCCGAAGCCGAATTTTGTGGTCTCTAAAAGGAGTTATGAGCCAATGGCCGATTCTGTAATGGTTAAACTCGAAACGGGCAAAGGTGATATTGTACTCGAACTCAACAAAAAGGCTGCGCCTGTAACTGTCGAGAATTTCCTGACATACGTTAATGAAGGCTTCTACGACGGGACGATTTTCCATCGGGTGATAGCCAACTTTATGGTCCAGGGCGGCGGGTTTACAGCGGACATGGTCCAGAAGAAGCCCCACCAGCCGATTGTCAACGAAGCCAAAAACGGGCTGAAAAACGACAGGGGCACTGTCGCAATGGCGCGGACGAATAATCCGGATAGTGCTACCAGCCAGTTCTTTATCAATCATAAGAACAACATCTCTCTAAACTATGCCGGCAAGAGCAAACCGGGCTATACGGTATTCGGCAAAGTCGTCGAGGGAATGGATGTTGTCGATGCAATCGCAGCGGTCAAGACGATGCGGAAAGGTCGCTATTCAGACGTTCCCGCTGAGCCGGTGATGATAAAATCGGCGAAAGTCATGTCGGATTAAGTTGATGTATACGAGTAAATTCGGATAGTTAAGATTGAAAAAATGAATGCGCCGACGAACAAGCTGACGGATTCCGAGTTGCTCGTCCGCTATATGGTGGGGGATGAGGATGCGTTCAAGGAGTTGGTAAATCGTTACAAGAATCCCCTCTACGCATTTTTGAAGCGTTTCTTGAACCGCCAGGATCTTGTCGAGGACGTCTTCCAGGAGACATTTCTACAGCTTTATACGAGCAAGGAGAGCTTTGACACGAGCCGGCCGCTGCGTCCGTGGCTCTTTACGATTGCAGCGAACAAGGCAAAGGACGCCCTTCGGAAGATGCAGAGACACGCTTCGATAGAATTGGGGGTGGTTGCCGACGCCAGCGATGTATCTATTGACGATGTAGTAAATCTTCTTACGTCCTATAAAATAACGCCTGACCAGGAGGTTTCCAAGGACGAAACAGCCCGGCGAGTGAGGGAGATTATAGCGAATATGCCGGAAAAATTGCGCGGGATATTGATTTTGGCCTATTTTGAACAATTTTCTTATAAACAAATGGCTGAGATACTCAGTATACCTATTGGAACGGTCAAAAGCCGCCTCCATACGGCCGTAGCCTACTTCACGAAGAAGTGGAAAGCCGCGAACCGGAGCTATGATAGATAATGAGTAATCTCAGCAAAGAAGAAAAAGAGGTCATTCTCGACTTTTATTTTCGCTGTGGCCAGGAGGAGCGAATCAATCGAGGTCGGGACCTGATAGCCGGCAATCCCGAAGCCGCCCAGTTGTATGCGAAGCTTGAGGATAACCTCAGGCAGTTAGACAGCGTCAAGTATGAACCCTGTCCTGAGAACCTGGTCGAGCTTACCGTTGCCAAACTCAAACTGGCGGCTTCATCCGAGCAGGCCCGACTGGAAAGTCTCCTTGCGGCTGAACAGAGGAAAACCGCCCACATGGAAAGTCCAGTCGCCACGACCAGTCGCAGCTTCTGGCGAAATGTCGTTGAGGTTGCAGCGATAGCGGCGGTGGTGCTGGTAGTGGCAGGTGTGTCCTTCCCTTCGCTTTCGAGGATGCGCCAAAAGGCGGTATGCAAGGCGCATCTGATGCGGATCGGCCAGGCGATTGCGCGATATGCTAATGACCATGATGGTGCGCTTCCTGCGGTGGTCATAACGGCCGGTTCGCCCTGGTGGAATGTTGGCGCCCAGGGCGCAAAAAATCAGTCGAATACGCGACATGGATGGCTTCTGGTCAAAAAAGGCTATCTGGACGGAAAGGACTTTATCTGCCCCGGTAGAAAAGATGCCAAGGCCGTCAGTTACACTCGGGCCCAATTGGTCAACTACAACGATTTTCCTTCGAGGCAGCACATTAACTACAGTTTCACGTTTATCTCCGGCAAGAGCGGACAATCTCAAAAAGGACGCAAAAGCATTTTGTTAGCCGACCTGAATCCTGTGTTTGAGAAGCTCTTTGATAAGGGCAAATCTGTGTGTGTGCCTGATAAACGTACGAAGATTTTGGTGAGCAAGCAGCTCTTGAAGATTATGAGCGCCAATCATGCAGGTCGGGGCCAGAACGTACTGTTCGGTGATGGCAGCAGCGACTTTAAGAAAACAAGGATTATATTCAACGATGATATCTATACGGTCAGAGACGCCCAGAGTTATTCAGGCTGTGAAGTCCCCAGCGGTGAGGATGACATCTTCCTCGCACCTTGACCGGTCCGGGCGTTAGCCACACAGATTTTCGCATTTCTCTTGAGTCTTTCGAGTCCCAGGCGCTTCACAGTTGAATCAGCGAAGAATCTGTCGAACTGCGCCTGGCGCCAGGCCAGGACCTGCGCCGGCAGTATCTGCCCGTATTGGGCGAATGACTTAAATTCCCTGTTTGCACAGGCTGGGGCGTTTAGGTCGTATGGACAGGCAAGCACACACTCGCTGCAGCCGAAAAGACGATTGCCGATCTTGCCGGCGAGTTCATCGGCGATATCTGCCTTGTGTTCGATGGTAAGATAACTGATGCACTTGTTGGCGTCAAATGTTCCCGCAGAATCCAACGCTCCAGTCGGACAGGCTCGAATGCACTTATTGCAATCCGGACAGTGGTTTGTCATTGGCGAGTCGTGGTCGAGTTCGATGTCGGTAATGATTTCACCCAAGAATATCTGCAGGCCGAGGTGCGGATTTATCAGTATATGGTTCTTGCCGATAAAGCCCAATCCCGCCCGCTGGGCCAGCGCGCGTTCTGCAAGCGGCGCCGAATCAACGCAGATTTTGAATCTGCAGTCAGTCGGGCCGACTGAATCGGTCATAAAACGTGCAAGGGCCCGCAAACGCTTCTTTATGAACGGGTGATAATCCTCATAAAGGGCATAGTTTGCAATTTTGCCATAATCGCCCGGTATATCATCAGGCGCATCTTCAACCGGCGGCGGTTTGTAATTCAGCCCAACGCATATTACCGACTTTGCGCCGGGCACCAACTGTGCCGGGTCTGTCCGCTTGGCGAAGTTCCTGTACATATAATCCATCCCTGCCGCCCGGCCCGCGGCCAGCCAGTTCTTCAGATGCTCGATTTGCTCGGTGTCTATCGGCTCTGGGCCGGTTACACCCACCAGGTCGAAACCAAGCTCTATGGCCTTCTGTTTTATCGCTTCTGTAAGGTTCATCTTTTGTATTTATTATCTCAAAACCAAAATGTCATTCTGAGCCGTCCCGGCGCGCCGGGAAAGAATCTCTATTTTTCGTACACACAAGGTTCTTCATCCCGCGTGTCCCGATACCTCGGGGATAAATCGGGATTCAGAATGACGTAACTATGCTGACGGTTTTAGATAATATATTATTATACTGCAATCGCGGGCCGAAATTTAGTGAAATCAGCCGGCCGGCCGACTATAATGGGCCAAAAATCCGGTAAGGAGACGTAAAATGGCGGAAGAACTCATCGGGATAATGGGCGGAACGGGCCTCGGCGATGAACTGGCCAAACTCATAACCGACGCTAAGAATGAAGATGTGCGTACGCCGTTCGGAAGAGCGAGCAGCCCGGTCCTTGTGGGCCAAATCGGCGCTCGAAGGATAGCGTTTATCAACCGCCACGGCCCCGGCCATGTGCTCGGCCCAGGCGAGGTGCCGTACGCAGCCAATATCTTCGCCCTGAAGAAATTGGGCGCGACCTGCGTAATAACGAGCGGGGCGGTCGGCTCGCTGACCGAAGAGGTCGCACCGAAGGACCTGGTCGTCGCCGACCAGTTCATTGACAGGACCTTTCGCCGACAAAGCAGCTTCTTCACCGGCTTCGGTGCGGTACACTGCGAATTGGCCCAGCCCACGTGCGGACGACTGCGAAAAGCCATTCTCGCCTCAGCCGAAGCCGTAAGCGCAAAGGTGCATGCTGGCGGCACGTATGTCTGCATGGAAGGGCCGCAGTTTTCCACCCGCGCTGAATCGCTGATGCACAAGGCCTGGGGCGGCGATTTGGTAGGCATGACCGCTATGCCCGAGGCGAAATTAGCCCGTGAGGCCCAGATGTGCTACGCCCTTGTAGCCTTGGTCAGTGATTACGACTGTTGGAAAGAGCACGACCCGGCCGTGAAAAAGCAAGACCTCCTGGCCGAGATTATTGCCAACTTACAGGCTGCGACGCAAAATGCGATTGAGTTGATAAAGGCCGTCCTGCAGTCGTCCGAGACCTTGTGCTCCGACGACTGTCCGTGCAGAAAGAGTTTGGAGCTTGCCGTCTGGACGAAACCAGAAAAACTCGACCCCGCAAAAAGAAAAAGCCTCGACGTGCTGTTTAGGTAAATGAGTTGTGTACAAACCCCCACCAACGGTGGGGGCTGAATATATTTGAAATGGGACATTTGATTCAGTTTTGGGACAAATGACATCGCAGGTCTTGATTAAAGACGTGTGGCATCCTTTTCGCCGAAGGCGAAAGGGAGGGGGACAAATGACCTCACAGGGGTTGATTATGGGGGATTAAAAAGGTATAATGGTCTCGTCAAGTTTTTCGAAGGTGAACGGATGAAACGAGCGGTATCCTTCACGATAATTGCAATTACAGGTTTGGCTCTTGTCGGTTGTCAACCCGAGAGTACTGTCTATCAGTATCGCGCCGGCACAGCTTATGAGTACAAGCAACTCATGGATGCCTGGATTCCCAACAATGATACATTGCCGCCGT
>CAZLWL010000009.1:42371-46740 GCA_964563335.1 uncultured Pirellulales bacterium | reverse complement strand
CCTCTATGATTTTACCGATACTGTGGTTTTCGTCAACATATCTGCGGCCGTTTTGACCGTAAACTCCGGCGGTCTCCGGCTCTAACAATGTGTTGAGCATACCGACGAACCTGTCCCAGTTGTCGTCGGCACACAATCCACACTGATACTTGTTGACGAAATCGTCGGGGTTTACCTTCAGCGTCAGAATCGGTGTGGCGCACTTACATGCGTGGACATAGGTATTGGGGAATCCTTCAGAAGAGCTGGTGCTGACAAAGACCATGGCACGGGCGAAATAATCATCCAGCTCGTCAAAGGGAACGCCCGGAATAAACTCAAGGTTATGAACCTGTTTTGCCTTTTCAACAAGCTCGTCGTAGCGGTCATCATCCGTTGCCTTAGGGCATATCATGGTGAAGTGCTCGTGAGGCATCTGACGGGCCAATTTGAGAAACAATTCAGGCCTTTTGAAAGATGCGCTTCTGGCGGCCCACAAAATTGTATTGCGCCGGCTCTGGCTTTGAGGGTTGAGGACATGAGCCCCTCGAATGACGTCCGCCCGGACACTGGTAGTCTCATATAGTTGCCTGACATCGTCAGTGTTCTGGGTGATGACTTTATCTGCGTGCCTGAGCGCCAAGGCAAAGGCTCTGCCTCTGAACCAGTGCTCCCGCAGGTAGGTGCCGTCACATTCTCTGGTGTGGGCGGTTCGATAGACGAGCTTTCGTTTGTATATATTTGTAAAGACCGCGCACTCGACGGTAACCAGAGACGAAAGCTCTCTTACATAGATATGAGCATCAGCTCTGAGAAGGCCCTGCCAAAAACGCCAGGCGGCGAGCGGCAGATTCTTCTCGAAATCAAGGCTCCTTATCAGTGCGACACCCTCGCGGACTTCGACCGGTTCCTGGCCGTAATCAGCAACAATACAACTGACATCGTAGTCTTTATCTTTAGCCAATTCCGTTGCCAGGTAGTAAAAATCGACCTCAGCCCCTCCGAAGATCTTTTTCACTTCGGGATTAAAGACAGGGTAGGCCTTGAGCATCACAAAACAAACTCGAATTGGTTCATCGGCCATGCTATCGGGCATCGGTTTTGCTCCTGTCATTGTTCACACTATGATAGCAATCGAGATACTGCTTAGCAGCTTGTGACCAGGTGAATTGCTTTGCCTGTCTTACTGACGCATCACACATCTGTTCGTACCGGGTTGGGTCATCTGACAAAGACTTGATTGCCTCAGCCATTGAGTCCGGGTCCGGCTGCTCAACAATAATTCCGTTGTCCGCTATCAACTCATCGACTCCTTCGCATCGAGTCGTAACTATCGGCAAACCACACGCCATTGCCTCTAACATCGCGTTGCTCATACCCTCATGAGCACTGCTCATAACAAAAATGTCGTTGTACCTGTAAAGTTGGGGCATTTGCTCGGCCGGCACCCTGCCCATAAAATTTACACGCTCGCCGGCGCCGACTTTTTCGGTCAACTTTTTCAACTCGGCCGTCAAATTACCCTCGCCGGCGATAGCCAAACGAATATCGACGCCGAGGGCCTTAGCGCGGGCAACAGTCTCTATCAATAAGTCGATTCTCTTTCTGCTGATTAGCCTGCAGACGGTCAAAACCTTAACAGGCTGAGCCGGGGGCCCGGCGGGTCGGGGATAAAATGTTTCAGTGTCAATGCCGTTGTTGATTATGCCGATGTCCAGGTCGGGCGTAAACTTTTTTGCTAACTCGGCAAGTCCATTGCTGTTGGCCACAACTGCCGAAGATGACCTCCAAATCCTGCGAAACAGCGGCGAGAGCAACTTGTAATCGGCCTGCAGACGCACATTATAACCGGGCACGTCCGAGCCGCGGAGCGATATGATGTAGGGCAGCTTCGGCGCACTGCGCAGGCAAAGGTACGCCGTGGGAAAGGCGAAAAAAGCATGGGCCAAATCATAATCGTTTTCGTTTAGGAGCCTGCGATAATAACGTGATGCCTTGAACAGCCACTCAATCACCTCGACCTTGCGCCAGAAGTGCAGGTTCTTTTTGTGCACTCCAACCTTGTAGATGGTGATATTGTCGGCAAATTTCTCGATGCCGAAGCCGGGTTTCGGGGCGGAAGTGAGGACGTCTATCACCAATTCATCATTTCCGGCATACTGTTTCAACAGACAAAGATTGGCCTTGCCGGCCCCTCCGCCGATTGGCGGAAACTCGTAATTTGCCATCAGTATTCTCATGGTTCTTTGCATAAATTCATGGTCACCGGCGATGCGGTCCTCAATTAGCCGCCTTCCTGGCTGCTGTCTTTGCGTCGAAAGACATATATTCCTGTGCGCAGAGGAACGGGCTGGTAGTTGGTCATGACAAACTCCCTTAACGGATACATCTTCTCATGTCGCCTCCGTTCGGTGAGGGCCATTTTCCGGGCCTTTTCGGCTTCTACCGCACCACCCTTGCGTCTTGGATTAGTTAAGAGCATATATGTGAGCTCTTCAACTTGCCCGAGGTACACGTCACGGAATTTCTGTAATTCTTTGACGGACAGCATTTCTGTTTTTTGGGCGGCCTGATTTGGATGATAACGAAGGTGAAATCCTCCTTTCTTTCCCTGTACCCAGCGAGGCCACAGGTCAAAAATCGGGTGGTCGTAGTAAGGATAGTGGAATTTCTGGGTGTCAACTATGTACAATGGCGGCTTTGCTTCGAGTTTTTCAAGCAGCCTTAAGATTTCATGGCGAACTTGCCTCACCCGGTCTGAGTGCATGTTGCTGTAAGAGGGTTTGAGAGCCGGGCTGAAGCGCTGAGCCTGGACGTAGATTCCGGGAATCCAGCCCCAGACATAAAGACCATCGTCGCCAGCGGAATTCTGCCGGATGTATCTGCCTACTTGCTCCCACACTTTTAAGCGATTTTCTTTACGGTCTTGACTGAGGCGTTGGACCCTCTGGTTGAGAAGTTTTATATTTCCTGTATTCCACCAGAAAAACATGCCGAAGCAAATCACGGCTGTGATAACCGCGCAAGCCGGGCGGAGATTCTTTTTTCTCATAAGCAGGTAAATTACTATTGCCGCCGCTAACGGTATGCACTGTATCGCAAACTTGCGCCAATACGGGCCCACCGCCTTAGCGGTGCGACAGGCGATATAAGGAAAGGATTCAGTGGGGATGACCCAGACTAAGAACAAATCGATGACAAGCCATCCAGCGAGAATAAGTATCAGACCAACCGGCCTCTTGCGGCACCTGTAAACAGCATAGGCGGCTAACATGGCCCCGGAGCCGCCCAGAGGCAAAAAGTATTCTACGTAGCTGCGGGGTGAAACCCACACAAACGCCATGTCCAGTAACCACCAAAGACCCAACAGAAGCACGAAACTATCAGCCTGCTTTTCATAAGTATCGGTAGTTGCCTCCGGTTGTGTGGCCGCATCATCTTTGCAGGGCAGTAGTCGCCGCAGGCGCCAACCAATCGCCAGCACCGACAAACCTATCGGCACGACAAAAGAGCGATAGTAACCCACGACGTTGTCATACTGAGTTGTGAAGATAGAGACCAATTTGCTGCCCTTTATGTATTCACCGCCCGTGCCTACAATGTGTGAAACGCTTGGCACGCTTTGGCCTCCCGTGGTGACCAGGTTCTTAGCGGCCGTTATAAGATAGCCTACGAGGGGAATGCTTCTGAGGAAACCGAACAACCGCCCCTGCCAGGTGTAGAAAATAATCAGCGGCAACAGGCCGATAACTCCACCGGCGAATAAGAGTAGTACGTCCGGGCCAAACCGGCGCCACTTTCGGTTCCGCAAAATCGGCTGGGCTAATACATATATACCGAGGGCGATTATCACGGATGCGCCGGTCTGTTTGAAAAAGAATGCACTAACTGCGGCTGCGCCGGAGATGAGCAGCCACCACCAGCCGCCTCCAAGATGACGCAACATAATCCCGCACACGGCCGTAATCGCACAGGCAATCATGAATTGCTCTTTGACGTTGCCGAACTTGGCGTACGGAGGACAACTGAGGTAGAACGCCGCCAGGGTCAGCGCCACCGCTGACGGCAAGAGCCCATATACCTTGCGGAGCGTGTAAAACATGAGCACCAGCGCCGTCAGTTGCATGAGCATCTGTATCAGTTTGGGTCCGACTTCGCTAAAGCCGAACAGTGCCACGCCGATGACATTTACCAGCAGTGTAGCCGGTCTGGCGCTGGGAAATATGTCGATACCGATCTTTTGACCGTTGACGATAGACTTTGCGCTGTAAACATTCAAGCTGCCGTCGAAGGGGCCGTTGCTTCCGAATTCGAAGTATTTGCCGTAGCAAAACGGTATGGCCGACAGCACGGCTGCGACGATAATGATTACCAGTTGGCCGCCTTTACC
>CAZLWL010000009.1:0-42271 GCA_964563335.1 uncultured Pirellulales bacterium | reverse complement strand
GTATGGCCGACAGCACGGCTGCGACGATAATGATTACCAGTTGGCCGCCTTTACCTTCTCCCTTGCCCGTTTTAGCCTCGGTTCTGCGGTGTTTCTTACGCCTCATGGGCATTCTCCATCACTTGGCCGACAAGGGACACGTAAGCTACAAAAGTGGTTTGCAAACTGCATGTACAAAACGGTTTCTTAAGCTTTATCGTCTGATTCAAATATCTTCTCGATTACGTAAATGGGTCTGTCCTGCGATTCATGATACGTCCGCACGAGCATCTCTGCCAACAATCCCATAAGAACAAATTGGATGGAAGCGGTAATTAGCATCGCGGTCAACACCAAAAGAGGATTGCGGTTCATCGGCAAATGTGAAGCTGAAATAAACTTCTGGTAAAGTACGGCCGCTCCTGACAGGCTCGCGCCAAGTATGCTCAGCACTCCTAACCCACCAAAGACATAAATCGGTTTGGTCGAAAACGACATCAGAAACTTGATTGTAATAAGGTCCAGGATCACCTTGAGTGTTCGAGCCAGGCCGTATTTGGGTTTTCCCTTGGTTCGGGGGCGATGGTTGACAACGAGTTCGGTCACTTTCTCGCCGCTCCAGCTTGCCAGTGCCGGTATAAACCGGTGCATCTCACCATACAACCGAATCTCCTTTAGTGAGGTGGCACGGTAGGCCTTGAGCGTACAGCCGAAGTCATGGAGCTTGACGCCCGTAATCCTGGCAATCAGCCAGTTCGCCGCCCACGAGGGCAGCTTTCTGGTCAGGACCTTGTCATGTCTCTTTCGCCGCCACCCGCTGACGATGTCGTAGCCTTCGTCCAGCTTTTCTATCAGCTTGGGGATATCCGCAGGGTCATTTTGACCATCAGCATCCAGCGGTATAATTATATTGCCGCGGGCGTGCTCAAATCCCGCCGACAGGGCCGCCGTCTGGCCGAAGTTTCTGCGGAAACGAATGATGCGCACTCTGGGGTCATTTTGCAGGATTTCACTCAAAACAGCAAAGCTATTATCACTGCTTCCATCGTCGATAAATACTATTTCGTAACCGTACCGGTCACCTGCCGCGTGGCAGATTTCCTCATACAACGGCCGGAGGTTATCGGCCTCGTTCAGGACCGGTACTACAATTGACAGTTCGATACCCTGTCCGTTAGCCATGATTTACTCCCAAAGAACACCAAATTGTATCGGGTAAATTCTAATCTTAAATTACCGAACTGTAAAGCCATAACCAGCGTAGGCCGAAATAGGTGTTGACTATGCATCTACCATCTGCTAAACTTTATCGGCATAATGTAGCCATAATTGTTCCTGAAACTTAGTATTTGGAGTGTAAATAATGAAATCAAGCTGGACCATTTTACTTATTGTAATCGTCGCGTTGCTGCTGAACGCCCAATCAGGGTGCCAGGAGGCACAAAAGGCCCCCCAGCCCCGGCAGACAATAAGCGCACCGCCACCTGAGACGCCAAAGGTTGTTGAAGGCAAAAAGCCGAAAACCAAGAAAACTACGGAGTCTCCGATCCAGGTTCAAGCCAAAGCCCCGGCGAAGAAAAGGAAAAAGCTGCCTGTAATCAAGGTCGAAGACCGCACTCACGACTTTGGCAAGGTTGCGCCGAGCAAGAAATACGACTGCAAATTCAAGTTTAAGAATGTTGGCAAGGCCACGCTGAAAATCACGAAGATTCAAAGTACCTGCGGCTGCACCGTACCACAGTTGAAAAAGAAAACCTATGCACCCGGTGAATCCGGGACGGTCAAGGTTACATTCCGAACCCCAACGCGACAGGGCAAGACAACGAAACGCCTGTACATACTTAGTAATGATAAGAAGAATCCCAAGTTGGGGCTGACCTTAAAGGCAACTGTTGAGTTGAAAGTCGCCTTCAAACCTAAATCACTGAAGCTGTCCCTTAAAGCCGAAAATGCCGACGCCAAGCCTATTATCATAACGAGTAAGGATGGTCAACCCTTTGCCATAAAGAGTATCACTTCCACGCGTGATGTCATAACCGCCGACTTCGACCCGACGGCCGAAGCTACGGAATTTGTGCTCGAACCGAAAGTCGATATAGAGAGACTGAAGAAAAACCTCAAAGGAAATATCAAAATTGCCGTAACCCATCCAGATTCCGGTAACATCAACATACCATATTCGACCATGGCTCTGTTCGAAATTTCACGTCCGAGAATTGTCATTCAAAATGCCGACCCTGAGAAACCGGTAGTCAAAACCGTCTGGATAACAAGTAACTACGGCGACAAAATCGAGATCGAGTCCATATCTTCGTCGAACGGGCACGTGGAAGTGCTGAGCCGGCAGGCCGAAGAAAACGGGGTCAAACTTGAGGTTCGGGTTACTCCGCCGGTCCAAACCGACAAATCAAAAAGGTATTTCAGGGATGAGCTGAAGATAAAAATCAAAGATAACAGGGATGATTTGATAATTCGCTGTAATGGGTGGTATCCGCGAAAACCGGCCAAGACTAAATGAGCGACAACAAAGATTGTAAATTGCGAATTATGACAAGATTAGGAAACGCGGTTTGTATCGCGGCGGTTTGCGGGTGTTTGTGCACTGTAGTCGTAAAAAGTGCTTTATCAGGTAATGGCAGCCGCAGCCGGCCCACTGATGTAAGTACGGTAACGATATTCTTGACCGGAAACGTACTGGGCGAGCTAAAACCGTGCGGATGCGCATCCGGACAACTCGGCGGGCTTGACAGGAGAGCCGCAATTTTCGAGGAGGTCGCTCACGACAGGAGGCTTATTATCGATACCGGTAACTTCATCAGCGACGAGACCGAGCAGGATATCATAAAGTTTGGTATCGTCATGCAGGCCCTGGCCATGCTTGGATACGATATCGTAAACTTAACCGAAAATGATATTAGAATCGCCCGGGACCTTGGGCTGCTTGAGGTGACTTCTTTCGACATTATCAGCCATGCCTCTGATACAAACCCCCCAATCCCCCCAAGCCGGACAAGAGAATTACAGGTTGGCGACCAATGCCTGCTTATCGCTGTTGCAAGTGCAAAGGCCGGATCACGCCAAATTGACTCTGTGCAGGAATTGTTCCCGACAAAACACAACGGACACGACGGGCCGATACTCAATATCCTCATAACAGACAATTGCCAAGAGCCCCTCATCGAACATATTTCTGACATGGCTGTTGTTGATGTGCTCATTTGCCCGGCTTCGGCTGACGAGCCGGTGATTCTCGAGAAGGAAAGAGCAAAGCCGCTGGTCTTAACGGTAGGCCGGTTGGGTAAGTACATCGGCAGACTCACGGCCCGGGTTGGCGAAGGGCAGAAGTTTCAGCTCGACTATACAAATGTGCCAATCGATGAGAAGTTGCCCGCCGATGAGCAACTTGTGCAGTTGTATAAAGACTACCAGCTTATGGTAAAGGAAGAGAATCTTCTCGAAAAAGTGATAAAGGTTCCGCTGCCAAACGGCCTGGACTATCTCGGCTCAACCAGCTGCGGCTTCGGCAGTTCCTGCCACCAATACGAATACGAAAAATGGTCCGCCAAAGAACATGCAAAGGCTTATAGGACCCTTGTCGAGGCAGGCTCGCAGTATGACCCCCAATGCATCAGGTGCCACGTCGTAGGCTTAGAGTACGAGACCGGTTTTGTGTCGGAAAAAAGCCCCGAAGACCTCAGAAACGTCGGGTGTGAGGTCTGCCATGGCCCGGGCTCAAAACACATGATGGCTGTCGTAACGCACGGAAAAGACACGGAAACCTCCGAACCGCAATCTACATGTATCGATTGTCACACCCCTGAGCATAGTAATTATCAGGGTCGCGAAGACGAATACCTGGCCAAAATTGTCCACTGGAAGGAACCAAAACAGGACGCAGATGTCAAAAAGTAGGGACGCTCCTGACATAGGATAGACAATCGCTGTGCGTTGTCCCCCTATAACATTAGTGACTTTACCTTTTTGAGAGGTTGCGTCCGGATTGTGGAGCCAAAATGATGAAGACGCTTAAAGTTGCGAGCATACTGGTGGCAATGTGTGCAGTCGGCTCTGTTGTGTTCGTCGTTGTTCTTGGTATTCAAGGCGACCAACAAATAGAGGAATTGCTCAACTCGCCCGGGGCCATCGAGGAATTTCGAAAGCTTGCCAGGACAACAGAAAAGAGCCAGGACCAGGTCTCACCGCTCGTGAAATTTGCAAAAGACTTCGCGCTCAGAATAAACCCACCACCTAAGCCTAAGCCACCGAAAGCTGCTTCGAAGCCACAGGTAGCCAGGAAAAAGAAGCCGGCCCCGCCAAAACCCAAAGCTCCTGTAAGGGCCAAATTCAAACTTTTAGCGACCTGCCGGTATGAGCAGCAGCCCGCCCGTTCACTGGCACTGCTGGATATGCCCGTCAAAGGGACCAAATGGTACCGTCAGGGGGACGATGTTGGACATTTGACGATCCAGGAGGTCAAAGATGGAAGCGTTGTTTGCAGTGATGGTCAAGAGTTGTTCGTGCCTCCAACCAGGAAAAAGACAAAAAACCTGCTTAAAAGTGAAGTGGCGGCTTTGCAAAGGCCGCAAGCAACAATTTTAACTCCTCTGGAGGCGGTAGAAAGTGTTATCGACGCAGAAAAACCAGCCACCCCGGAAGCTCTACCGGTTACCGCAGGTGCCCAGCCCGGTCGAGAAGGTCGGCCGGTAGGTGCTTCGCCGGCTAAGCCCAAGGACGATTCGGCAAGGAGACGGCGTGTCCGTCGGCTACCGCCGAGAAAACCGCGCCAACTGCCACCTGCCGAGCCGACTCCTGAGGAAAGAAGAGAGGCGCTTACCGAGAGTATCGCGACTATTAGGGAAATGATGGCTAATCCGACTCCTTCGTATGCAGACGAGGGACAGGGGGAAGAGCTGAAGATTTGGGAACAGATGCTCAGCAAACTCGAACAGGAGCGAGCGGAGATTGAAGCAACGGCAACTGAGAAAAATCACGAGTTGGACGGTCCAAAACAGTAGCGACCGGCTGACACGAAAACACAGAACCTTCCCGCGAAAAAGATTGTGGAAACGTGGATTTTAGGGCGTTAAGAACTGGAACTTCCCCGTTACTTTTTTGTCTTAATGAATAGATATGCAATTACAAGTAGTTACGGAGTAAAACATGCAGTCAGGTTGTTTTCAGGGCCATCAAAGGAAATGGAAGTCTTTTGCGAGATTTCTTTGCATAATCGGTGTTTTTCTGGCTGTTAAGTCCACCTGCGTCGCGCAGGAGTCCGATAAGCAACCGGTTTTGCGCAACAGGGTCTATAAATTCAGGCACATATCGGCCAAGGATGCCAAAGAGCGTCTCACCAGCATGGGGATCGGCCGAAACATAAATGAGCTTCCTCACAATTCACTCATAGTAGAGTCCGATAATCCCGGCGACCTGGTCAAGGCCTCCAGCCTGTTGCGCTTGATTGACTCGGAGCAGCCGTTTGTGATAAAGACCATTTTGACGTCGCCGGATATCCAGAAACTGCCTCGAAATGACGAAATTGCTGCCGAAGTCGGCGGCATTATCATCGCCACTTTCAAGGAACCACCGACCGATTCAACCAAACCTTCCGCCATTGTGGATATACACAATGGGGACCTGATAGCTATCACTCCGGAGCAATTGTTTGACAGCATCGCTGATGCTGTGCACAAGTTGCTTGCACGAGCGCTAGCCGCTGCAGAAGCAAAGCGGCCAGCCGAATTTGCTGAGCCGAATGCGCTGCCGGGTCCGCAGGGTGATGTGGCAGACGAGTTGGTTGAAGCGGAGGTCGCGGCCGTGGTAGTTGATGCTAATGATGAGGGCAAGGCAACCGGAGAACCCGCTGCCAAGACAGCACAGGCCGGTGGCGTTGAAGACGAAGAAGAATTGTCTGCGGCCCGGCTTTTGGAAATGATGGCTGAAATTGAGGGCCAAACGGATACCGGAGCCAAACAGGAAAAAGAAGACATCTTCGGCGACGAGCTTCTCGAAGTGCTTGTGGATGCCGAAAAGGCGGCCCAGGAAAAGCTCGCCGAGCAGATTAGCAAAATCGAAGAGGTTCAACCTGTCGAAGAACCTGCAAAGGTTATTTCCTTGCAAGAGGCCGATGATAGTGGGCTGGGGCGACCTGAGACAGAGACGATTGGGATATCAAAAGAGGAACTGGCTGCCATTGTTCAGTCCGAGGTCGCCAAATTGCTGAAAGCCCAGGCCGCCGGCCAGCCGGACATCTTGCCGGCAGAAGAAGCACCGGCACCGCCGCCGATTGTCCCACCGGCCCAGCCGGCGGAAGGAAAAAAGGAGACCGAGGAAGGAGCCAAGGCCGAGGCAGAGCAACTTACAGGGCCCGGCGAACAGGCCGATGTAGCGCGACCTGCTGAATATCTGGATCAGTTGGTAATACCCGAGGCCGAAAAAGAGCTCGATTTGACGATTATACTACCGGAGAAAGTCGAGATCGTTGCGCTGCTCGAAATGGTCGGCAAGCTATTAGGCCTTAATTACATCTATGATGAAAAGCAGGTTAAGGGCAATGTCATGCTCAAAGTGCATGACGGAAAGATAAAAGTCAAGGACGCGTATGCTTTGCTCGAATCGGTGCTGAAGTTCAGAGGCTTCGTGATGACACGCCGGGGAAAGCTGGTTACCATAATCCCGCAAGCGCAAGCATTAGACTATGACCCGACCTTTCGCACTTCGCCGCAGGATATTCAGCCGGGCGATGTAATCGTTACCAGCATCTTCCGCCTCAAGCACGTCGACACTGCCAGCGCCGAGGCTCTGCTCAAAAGCATGAAACTCGGCACAATCATCAACTCGATACCAGAAACAGGTACTCTCATCGTAACGGGATACGCCTACCGCATGGGGCGCATCGAAGAACTGCTCAAGATGATAGACATTCCCGGAAAACCACGGAAGTTTCAGTCGAGGCAATTGCAATACACCGCCGCAGCGGACGTGCTTCCTAAGATCCAGACCCTTGCCGACCAGCTTGGGACCGTCTCTGTTTCAATCAGCGTAACGAAGACTAAAGCACCGGCAGCTCCGGCAAAGCCGCAAACTGCCGCTCAAAGAAGGGCCGCCGCCAGAAGAAAAACCCCCGCCAAGCCAACCACTCCCCCGAAAAGAGCGGGAGCAGCCGCCAGGCAAGCCGTCTATCTCGGCACAGACGAGAGGACGAACAGGATTCTTATGATAGGCCTGGCCGAGGATATCGATATCGTAAATCAATTGATAGATGCTCTTGACGTTGAGACGCCGGACCTGAGGATAATCAAAGAATATGAGATTCAGCATGTTGACCCCACCCAGATCATCGATACCTTAGGTGAGCTTGGGGTGGTAACAGGCACATCAAGGGCCACTTCCCAAAGGCGACCCACGGCCACAAAGACTCCCGCCGGCAGAACACCCGCAAGGCCCTCGACGCCAACGAGTCGCGGCAGCGCTGCCTTCGGTGAAGAGGAGCCGCAGATATCGGTTTTGGCGACCACCAATTCGCTGCTGATAAACGCCGTGCCCGCTCAACACGCGATTATCGCACTGGTAATCGCCCACGTTGACCGCGAACTCGATGAGGCTACCTTGCCCTACGTGATTTACCCCTTAGAAAACCAGGACCCGCAGGAACTGGCCGATGTCCTGGCCAAGCTCATCGAAAAAACCACCAGGGTAAAAGCAGCGGCCGCTAAAGACGCCAAGGTTCAAACCAGGCCGACAGCGACGACCACACCATCAAAGTTGGCGGAAGAGATAACAATCGTTCCTGATCCAAAGAGCTTTTCGATAATTGTGTATGCCAGCAAAAAGAACCAGCAGTGGATAAGCAGTCTTATCAAAAAGCTCGATGAATATCGACCGCAGGTCTTGCTGGATGTAACGCTCGTTGAAATAACAAAGACGGACGATTTCAACTATGACCTTAATGTTCTGAGCAGCATTCCCGATTTGGGTAACACATCTGGGATTTTGGGCGCGATTTCAGGAACTGGAGAGACCGCGCTGACCTCCAAAACAATCTTCGACGCGTTAAATGTATGGCATTCTGACCGTAACAAATTCATCGATATGCAGGCAGATTCGGGAAATTTTACCGGTTTTTACGGCGATAAAAAAATAAACGCACTTCTGACAGCAATGCAGACGAAAAGGTATGGGAGGATTCTTGCAAAGCCAAAATTACTTGTAGATGACAACCAGCAAGGAACTATTGAGACCAAGTTGAAAACATATATAAAGAGGGAAAAAAGCGTTGTTCAAGTCCCGGACCAGGGTCAGCCTATTACGTCCAAAGACATCACGTTTGAGGATTATGATGCGACAATAAAACTCGATATAAAACCTCATATAAGCAAAGGCAATAACCTCAGGCTCGAGATAACCCTTACCCGTTCGGATTTTGTTGGCCTGGACCCAACGAGTGATAAGCCTCCGGATACAACAAGCAGTGATGTAGTAACGGTCGTCACTGTGCCTGATGGTTCGACGATAATACTTGGCGGAATGGATAAGATAAACCAGGGTAAAGGTGGTACCAAAGTGCCTCTGCTTGGTGATATCCCTCTTCTGGGCGGTCTTTTCCGAAGTACAAGCAATACAAGCAAACAAACCAAGCTTTACATATTTGTAAAGGCTCATATCCTCAGGCCCGGGACTGGTCTTACGAGTGATGAACTAATCGAGATCTCCGACGAAAACAGGGTCGAGTTTGAAACCACGGAGACTGAGATGCAGGAATATGAGGACTGGCCCGGCATAAAACCTAAACCGATGGAACCGTTGAAGATCCTCGATGAACTGGTACCTTAGTAACGACTGATTTCAGCTAATTGAAGGTCGCAGCAAATGAGGGAGCTGTTAATACAAACCGCAAAGCGCAGCGGCATTGCGGACGCCGATGAATTGTCGAAATACTTCGATGAGAACGCCGACGATCCGCGCAGGGCGGACGAGCTGCTGCTTGCTGCGCCCAATTTTACCGAAGATATAGTACTCAAGCTCTTCGCACAGGCCCTCGGAGTGGAGTATCTGCCGGAGGTTGCCGCCTCCGACGTGCCTGCTGAATTCGTAGAAGCGGTGCCGGCAACCTACGCCCAGCACCATTATCTTATCGGCATACGCAAAGATTCGGACGACTCCGAGCTTACCGTCGTTCTCTCGAAGCCGTTGGACACAAGCGCACTTGATAACGTCTCCAAGATGGTCGGCGCACCGGTCAGGACGGCCCTTGCATCGCGAGCGGCCATAACCGCTGCCATTGACATCGCATACGAACAGAAGAGCACCGTTATTGAAGAAGTTGCCGAAGAACTCAACGGCCAAAACCTCGACCAGCTCGTCGATGAGGTAACATCGGCAGACGACCTTCTCGATGTCGTCAATCGTCCGCCGGTAATCAGGCTGGTCAACGATATACTCTTCCGCGCACTGCAGCTCAGGGCAAGCGATGTCCACATCCACCCTTACGAAACCAAGATACAGATTCGTTACCGCATCGACGGCATACTTTACGACACGCTGAGCCTGAACCGCAACGTTCTGCCGCTGATAATCTCGCGTATCAAGGTCATGGCCGGGATGGACATTGCCGAACGCCGCATGCCCCAGGACGGACGATGCAGCGTGCGCTTAGGCCAGCGTGAAATCGACCTGCGTGTCAGCACCGTCCCGACAAGCTACGGCGAACGAAGCGTATTGAGGATACTCGATAAGAGCACCGGCCTGTTCACGCTTGACGAATTGGGATTGTCGAAGGAGGACCTTGAAAAGTTCGATGGAATAATTAACCATTCGCACGGTGTAATCTTTGTAACCGGCCCGACAGGCAGCGGCAAAAGCACCACTCTCTATGCGTGTCTTAATCGCATCGACTCTGTCCAGAAAAACGTCATGACTATCGAGGACCCGATAGAATATCAGCTTGGAGGCATAAGCCAGATGCAGGTCGCCTCCAAAAAAGGCGTTACGTTCGTAAACGCCCTGAGACACGTCCTCAGGCAGGACCCGGATGTGATAATGGTCGGTGAGGTACGTGACGAGGAAACCGCCGCCATGTGCATACAGTCTTCGCTAACGGGCCATCTGGTCTTCAGTACGCTGCACACCAATGACGCGGCCGGTGCCATCAGCAGGCTGCTCGACTTCGGAGTGGAGCCCTACCTGGTGAGCTCTTCCTTAATAGCAATCCTGGCACAAAGGCTTCTCAGAAGGGTATGTTCCTTTTGCAAAGAGACGTACAAGCCTTCGGCTACCGAGCTTAAAGAGCTGGCCATGGAGCCGGAGCTGCTCAAAGACGTCAAGTTCCATCAAGGCACCGGCTGCAACAAGTGCTTCGACACGGGCTACCGGGGGCGAATCGGAATCTACGAGCTGATGCCGATAAACGAGGAGATTCGAGACTTGATATATCGCAGGGAAAGTGCCGGCAAGATAAAGAAAAGGGCCTTACAGTTCGGCATGAAGACCCTCAGAATGGACGGCGCAAGAAAAGCCGTCGCGGGAATAACCACCGTCGCCGAAGTATTGAGAATAACACAGGCAGATGCAATGTGAGAATTTTCTATTTTCTATTTTCTATTGATTATTTAACATGAATGAAGAAGAACTAAAAAATAGAACCAAAAGTTTCGCACATCGGTGCATCAAGTTGGCTTTGGCTTTGCCCAAAAACGTCTTAGGCAACCATATTAAAGGCCAATTGATTCGATGTTCCACCTCTGTTGCTGCAAATTACAGGGCGGCCTGTGTTGCTCAATCAAAAGCTGGCTTTGTTTTTAAGTTGGGAATCGTTATAGAAGAGATTGACGAAGCATGTTTCTGGATGGAATTCATTATCGACGAGCTATTACTAAAGAAAGCAAAAGTAAGGCCGCTGTTTGAAGAAGCCAAAGAGTTAACAGCGATCTTCGTGGCATCCAGAAAAACTGCAAGAAAAATAGAAAATGGAAAATAGAAAATGGAAAATTTGAAATGTCAAGGTTCAGTTACATAGCCATAGACCATAACAGAAAGCGGGTTACCGGGACCGTTACCGCGGAGAGTCCGTTTGCCGCCAGAAGACATCTTCGCACAAAGGGTTTCCACCCGACTACAATCAAAGAGGTTGCTTCCCGGCAGCAGGCTAAATCCCTGATGAGCGTCTTCAGAAAGAGCAGCAGGGGACAAGTCGCCGAATTCACCAAGCAGTTGGCCACGATGATAAACGCGGGTATTAAACTTACCGAGGCCCTCAGCGTGCTCACCCAGCAAGTCTCCGACGTGCGCCTCAGAAACACGATTACGGACATCCGCGACCGGCTTGTAACAGGGGAGTCGTTTGCCGACGCTTTGGGCGACCACAAAAATTACTTCGATGTCATCTATGTAAGCATGGTGCGGGTCGGTGAGGTTACCGGCACATTGAGAAAAAGCCTCACGGCCATTGCGGTATTTATGGAAAAACGGCAGAGGGTTGAATCAAAGATGATAACCGCAATGATTTATCCTTTAATTCTCATCATGGGTTGCGTTGTGGTAGTTCTGTTCATGACCATCAAAATCATCCCCGTTATTGCGGAGCAAATTTTGAGAACAGGTGATGAACTGCCCTTCCTGACCAGGGCGTTGGTAGGCTTTAGCGAGTTGCTTACAAGCTGGTGGGCCTTTGTGATTATAGCTGGAATCATCGCCTTTGTCTGGGCCGTAAAAAGTCTGCTCAGAACCGAGCGTGGTGCGTTTATTTGCGATAAGACAATGCTGGCCCTGCCTGTATTCGGCCCGCTCATCAAACAGCGAATCATCGCACGTTTTGCCTCGACACTCTCAACCCTGCTCAGTGCCGGATTGAGCATGGCTGATTCCCTCAAGGTCGTTGCCGAGGTCACCGGAAATACCATTATGAACAAGGCTGTAAGGCAGGCCAGGGAAAGAATTCTGGCCGGTGCCGATATCGCGACACCACTTCGTGACAGCGGTGTCATCGACCCGGCCTTGGCTCACATGGTCGCCGTGGGCGAAAAAAGCGGCGAACTCGAAACGATGTTAAAGACGATAAGCGACAATCTCGAATCTTCTTCCGACCTCGTCATCGAGCGACTAAGCGCCGCGATGGAACCACTTATCATAGTTGCAATGGCGGTGATAATCGGTATAATCGCCTACGCCACGTTAATGCCACTGATAAAGTTCTCAGCCGGACAGTTTTGAAATAAACATAATATCGAAAATTAATGGAAGGAACGGGAATGCGAAAGAAAGTAAAAACAAAGACCAGAGCTGCTTTTACACTGGTCGAAATCATGGCTGTAATTATCATCATAGGCCTCCTTGCAGCAATCGCCGCAAAGAACTTCCTCGGCAAGACCGAAGACGCCAGGGTCAAGACAACACAAGCCAACTTGAAGGTACTGCACGAAGCGGTATTGATGTTCAAACTTGACACCGGTCACTACCCGTCGGAGGAAGAGGGGCTTCTGGAGCTGGTCGTGGAACCGACTGACATCGAAGGTTGGCAGCAGGGTGGATATCTTGTATCCACGGACATACCGAGAGATAGCTGGAAATATGATTTCGTCTATCAGCTCAACCCGGAAAGCGGCAAAGCCTTCGTCATCATAAGTTATGGTGCCGATGGAGAACCCGAAGGGGAGGGTTACGATGCCGACCTGTACAGCACTGATGCGTATTGATGAAACATTTGACAGCTTGTGCGATAAAGCCAAGCGCGGGGCGGGCGACCGGGACCGGGCGCTGGTCCTTATGGAAATGCTCGTCGTGCTCGTCATAATAGGGTTGATGACCGCGTTGGCAACGCTTAATTTCTCATCTGTGTCCAGGAAAGCCAAATTCGAAAGAGAGGCCTATGCCTTCATAAATGTCCTCAAAATGGCACAGAATGCCGCCGCTGAAAGTGACAAACGATACGCCGTGATACTCGACTTCGATGAGCAAAGTTATACATTGCGCCAGTTCGACTCACTGAGCCTCGACGTAATACCGGACGAAGAGGCGATTATTACGACCGGCTATTTTACCGACGAGTGCTATCTTGACTGGGTCCTGTTTGATGACTTCGAGTACGCGATAGAGGAAACTGCATATGAAGCACGTTTTTACGCAGGGCATTCCGGCTGGCAGTACGGCGGGAAAATTGTGCTCCTTGATGCGGATGGCAACCCTTATTCAGTTGTAGTGAACAGATTAAGCAGAGTGATTACTTTACAGCCGGGTGATGTTGAAATACTGGAGCCACAGTATCAAGAAGATGTACCGTTCTGAAGACAACATGTCGGCCCAGGGTAAACGGCCCGCAGGTTTTAGCCTTCTGGAAGTCGTGGTGGCCCTTGGTGTACTCGCGACTATCTGTTCGGCGGTGCTGGTGGTCATGAATCGCTGCATAGCCGCGACGATAGACAGCCGCACGAAAATGGAGGCTTTCAAGATTGTCCGCGAAAATATGGAAAAAATCTTGGGGGCTGATTCGGTGACATTAACGGCTGAGATGGGAGTTTCCCAGACGAATCCCGATATCGAGTGGCAAACTGTCGTTGAGACCTTCAACGAGCCTGTAGGAGCGGGGATGTGGCTTCAGGCGGTCTGTTCGGCTACATACACCGACAGCGCCGCCCAGAAACAGACCATCGAACTCGTACATTGGCTGACGGACTTATCAAGGAGAGACCAGCAGTTGATACAGAAACAGAGAGAAAGAGAGCTCGAATACCTGGAGCAGTTCGGACTCGACGAGTTTGGTCTGGAAAAAACCACCGAATCCGGCTTGCAGGATACGTTCCAGGCCGAATCGCTCAGACTGTGAAAAAGCCAAAAGGCACAAGATGCGTGGAAAAAATATGAGATACTTGTTTATGAATCGCAGAAACTGTTCATCTGAATCGCTGCCGGTGCGATCGGCCTTTTCACTTGTGGAGATCGTCGTCGTACTATTAATCACGGCGATGATTATGCTTGCCTCTTTTACTATATACGGCAGAGTCAAGGCCGCAACCGCCGCGGTAAATGCGACACTCGACAGAAATGTTGTGCCCACAGAGATTCTGCAGCGGATTGCTGAGGACCTTGACAGATTGGCCTCTCCGGGCTTTGGAACTACAATATCCATTGATAACAAGTTTGACAGCAGTGGTTACAACATTGCACGGCTCATAATCCAAAACACCGTATATGGCGAGAAAAACAGGGAGCGGGTATTTGAGAAAATCGTCTGGCAGACACACTACCACTTCTTTGAAGATTCACTGATCCTTTACCGTTCGCACAACGGGTACAATCTCGAAGATAAGGTCATAACCGATGATGTACAGATCGAGATGAAAGAGGGGGGCAATGATTATTTCATCCCACTTTGCACCGGCATAACGTTTTTTAAGATTCAGGTCCCGGTAGTTAAAGTATTCGGGGAAGATGTGAAATTGCCGGGACTTGATGAAATGGTGGAAGTGCCCGAAGAAGAGGAAAAGTTCCTCGACAAATGGGGTGGCAACAAACTGCCCAAGGCTGTCACTATAACTATAGCTTTTGCCCAGCCCTACCAGGCTGTTACCGGCGAACTCGATGTGCTCGAAAGCGAGAAAATCACTCGGACCATCGCAATAGACCGAACAAGAAAAATCAAGTACAGATTCGTCGCAAGAGACCTCGAACCGATAGACCCAAATGCATTGCTCGATGAGGGTTTGGATGACACAGGTATCTACAAAAGGTGAGAAGGATGAGGACGATGATGGTGAGTAGTCTGCCCAAAACAACATGGCTGCACCCAAGGGCAACAGCCACGTCGGGTGGCAGCCTTTTCGCCGAAGGCGAAAGGGATGGACGGGACCCAAACCCGGCAGCTTGGAACAACCGCAGGGGGGTAGCGCTGGTGCTGACACTTGTCGTACTGATGGTGCTGACGACCATCGTCTACGCGCTGGCCTCGCGTGTCGCGCAAGTCAAACATCGCCGGCAGTACCTCATAGATTATCAGGTATCACGTTACGCATGTGATTCCGGCGTGAAGTATGCGCTTACGGCGATTAAGCAAATGGATTTCAGACTCATAAACCGCAAGGACAAACCAGACTTTTCAGACCTGTTCACGATGGATCGCGAAGAGTACGAACAGTTTCTGGACGAGTGGGCCGAACAACTGGCCCAGCAGGAACTTGAGGACAGTGCCTATGGAGCCTACAGAGGAAGTACCGGCCAGAGACTTGCCGCTGATAAGGGTATCGGCAGCGGCTTGAGTAACGACTTAATGGGGAGGCTCTTGGACAGCTTAAACGACCCCAACAGCATTATTGACCCTAATTTTCTCACGACTGATTACAGCGAGCCGAACGCGCTATTTGTTCCCGGCCCATACGGACCAGAGTGGCCGCACGTCTGCGACCACATCAAATTTGATATAGGCGAAACCAACATTACTATCGAAATTACGGATGAAAACGCAAAGATGCCGTTGACATGGGCGATAGCCACTGATGCACAGGTTCGCAGATTTGCTGAGAACGCCCTTGAGACATTCTGCGCGTGGATGCAGATGGACCCTTTCGAAACCCAAAAACTGGCGGAGCAGCTCGAAGACATCGAAGACATAAAGCGGTTCACAATTGACCAAAAACCGATTACTACAAAGCAGACAGCCCGAGCGCAGCCGAAGAGGAGTAGCAGGGCCTCCAGGCGCCCCGGCCGAACAGCAGCCGGAAAGACAGTCCGGCCTGCCGTTGCGCACACTACCGACTTCGCGAAGCTGCTGCACGGCTCGGCGATTGACCTTCATACCCTTAGCAGGCCGCTGCCGGACACAGGCGACAGATATGAATCTCCACTTAAATACCTGGCGCTGTGGGGCTCGCAAAGAGTCAACATAAATACCGCCCCGCGACACGTGCTGGAGGCGGCCTTTACCTTCGGCGGCGATGCCGAGGATATCGCCGAGGATATCATCCAGCGAAGGCATGAAAAACCATTCAAAAACATTGACGAGCTGCAAAAATCGCTCTATCGCTACTCTCAGTCAATCAAGAAGTCCCGGAACTATATAATGACGGCCAGCACATTCTTTGCGATCAAGGTAACGGCTGCACACGGCCGCGCCAAGACCTCCGCCGTTGCAACGGTAATCAAGCAGGGAAAGAAGGTCCAGCCGATAGCTATTATCTCACAGTTGTGAAAGGCACAAGTGGTGATTTCGGAAGGAACAACAGATTTGGTTTTGACAGAGGTCATATTTAGTATCGGTTGCCCAAAGCAACAGATAATATTTAGCCACGCCCGCCGGGCGGGGTTTCATACATATTTTAGCTATTTAGCCCCGGCGCGCCGGGGTTTTGACCGGTTTTATACGAACCTCGCCCCTTGGAGGGGCGGGGTGAACTCCGATACATCGCCGAACCAATTTTGCGTTTCCGCAACAGGAAATATTTAGGAGCCAGCCACGTGGACAAACAGAGTTGTTTAGGTGTGTATCTGTCGCAGCAGACTGCCACAGTGGTGCTATTAGCCACTCAGGGACCCAATATAAACGTACAGGACTGTTTCAGCGTATCGGCCGAATCGGTTGAGGAGCCGGGACTGTCTTTAGCCTCAGTTGTGGCCCGGAAGATCGCCGCCAGAGGTCGTAGTTTCCGCGGGGCCGCGGTTGCGATTGATTGCGCTCTATTTACGCAGCACGGCCTGCACTCGGAATTCACAAACCCAAAGCAGATCGCTCGAACGATCAGATTCGATGCGGAAGAGACACTGGCCACAGATGCGGTGAATCTGGCGATTGCCTTTAACGTAACGGCCACCGACCAAAGTGGCTCAGACGTTGCTGTCTTCTCCGCCAACCGTCAATTACTCACGGATATTCTTGCCGACCTGCAGGCCGGAGACCTCGATCCGATATCAATAGAGCCTGACGTTGTCTGCCTGACGAGATTTTTCCGGCACTATCTGGAGCCGTCCGCCGACGCCAACCCGATTCTGGCGATATTCTCCGAACGCTCATGCTACATCATTATCAATCCCTCACGCACACAAAATGCACCGGTCGTCAGGAGCTTCCTCGTCAACTCCTCACAAGACAAAACCTCGGTTCTGGCAAGGCAAATACCCCTTACGACAGCATCACTGAAACTTGCCCGCCCCGTCAGTTCACTGCTCATCGCCGGCCGGGCCGGGAATATCGACTATGACCGGCTCGCAGAAAAAACCGGGCTGGAAATCCAAACTATAGATTTGCCGCTGCCACCGGGCACCGACCAATCGGCATCAGCCGCTCAAACCACTGATGCCGGTTTTGCAATTGCATACGGCTCGGCACTCTCCGAGCTTACCAAAACCGGAAAAACCGATTTCCGCCGGGACTTTGCTCCCTATATGGGTAAGAAACTGGTCCTGCAAAAAGCACTGAGGCTTATTAGTATTTCTGTTACGATTTTGATGTTGGCGGCGGGGACGCACTTCCAGGTGCAGGTACTTAGAAAAAACAACTACACAAATCGGCTCGATGAGAAGACCAGGGCCGAGTACTCCGCTGTTATGTTAGGCAGGAAACCGCCCGCACAGGAGCCGATACCCTCCAGACTCAAGCGAGAATACAGTACCATACTCAAAAGAGAAAAGGGGCTGATCGGTGATGATGAGTCAATCCCTGCAAAACTTACGCGAATATTCGAGGCCCTTAACTCTTCGCCGAAGAAAATTAATCTGCACGTAGATACTATAGCCATCACGCCGAAGAGTATGCGCATTACCGGCGATACGAATAAAAGGTCGGGCACGCTGAGTTTGTTCAATGCATTCAAGAAGAAGAAATTCAAAATCCTGCAGCAGAACCTCAGCCAGAAAGGCCGCAGGGATACGTTTTCAATAACCCTTGAACTGAGTCAATAATATCGAGGTGTATAAATGAAGGACTATTATAAAAATCCGAATTTTTATTATACTATTATACCACTGGCGGCCGCTTTGTGGGCCGTGTTTACCTGGAGTGTGTCTCTTCCCGCCGCCGATAAGAACTGGGACAGAAAACAAAAGCAATACAAAGATGCCGGGGTCTGGATTACGAAGATATTGGAACTTGCCCCCCAGCGCCTCGAGTATCAGACCCAACAGGGCGAGTCCCGGGATTTCGATTACGCAGCCGCAGTCGAGCAGTTCGCAAAGGTTTGCCGGATACCGCCTTCGGACTATTCGCTCCAGGCCGGAAGGGAGACCAAACGCGGCGGCAGAAGGACCAAAAGTGCGACTGTTAAGATAAAACCGGTCGATGTAGGAAGATTCGCCCAGTTTCTTTCCAAAATGCTCTTTCAATGGCCCGACCTGCAGTGCGAACAGTTGAAGCTCACAAAAGAAAAGGGCGGACCCGACGTCTGGAAGGCCGACATGAAACTCACTTACTACTACTGATTAGTCGTTAGATTCGTAGGGTATGCCCTGCATACCATTTCTTTCCGGTGCCACCCTTTTCTCCGAAAAGGGTGCCTGTCCCATTTAGCATGTAGGATGGGCAATCCCGACATGTCGGGACCCATGCAGTCTGCTAATCAATCGGCCAAAAGATACGGTCACCACTTCCTTCCCACAAAGCATCTTCCGGATTTCGGGTGCCACCATCATCTTCAAAATTCCCGCCTACACTATATAACACAAAATCATCTTGTCGTCGTTCGTATCTCAGTGGTCCGTCGCTATAAGGGTCGTCCGGAAGTTCTTTTAGATAACCTGCCTCCACAAGTTCCTCTAACTTTTCCGGATACTCACTTTTTTCCTGCTGCCACCGCCTCAACGCAAAAATTGTTCTTACCGCTTCGTATTGAGATATAATCTGGTACCTCATATCGACACGTTTGAGCATGGTGGGGATATGTTTAATGAGCAGGTGATGAATAAGCGAGTAATTCTTTTCGTCAAGGGTCGAAGCGAGCTTTGCTGTATGGTTCTCTTCCGTAGCTCGCCGATAGGGACTGGTTTTAAGGTCCCTGCTGAGAGACTCGAACAGCACATCATACCTGGCGATGGTTTCATCCCGGCCCGCGTGAACCATACTCTGCGCAATATAAAAAGGTAAAGGTTTCTTGGGCTTCTCCCTCTCCGACGGCGAGTACAAAGTGTAAAAGTCCTTTAACCTTTCGGGAATTATATGCCCGCCACCGGGACCTCCATCCGTGAATGTTCGCTGAACTGTGTCCATAAATATTGTTCGTATCGGCTCGGGATTCCATTTCGGATAATCTCGCTGTGATATTTGCAATAGTTGTTGCTGAACCTGTTTCAAATCCGCTGCTGATAGCTGCTCGCTTGCCGTGATATGTGCCAGTGCTTCACAGACTGAAGCGGTATAAATTTGGCCGATAGCATGTTCATAAAAAATGTTGTTTTCACCCTGAAGGTTCCTCGCCGCTTTCAACATTATGAAACTGTCCTCAATCACCTCAGGTATCTGATTTTGCTCTAAGTGTCTCCACAGCCGCCATCTGCCAAGGCGAAGCAGGTCGAATAAAGTATTGCCTTGAGGATAGAGTAATCCTATCAGCCACTTTTCTTCGTCTATAAAGTCTTCGGATTTTATAAAGCATAGCTTCTTTAGACTACCCATTGCAAACTGTTGCCAAGAGTCTTCATTTTCCTCTATCCATTTTAACAAAGACGCTTTCGGAGCCTCCTTTATTTCTTCAGGCCTTTTGTACCCATTACTCCACTGGCTCCGAATAAAATTCTTCATCCACTTTTCGGGTTGGACGTAGAGCTTGCCGGCCTTTTCATAATACGGCCAGGCGTTGTCGCCTTCTGAAACGCCCGACCGGCCGGTTTCATTAATCATCGCCAGATAATCAATATCAACTATGCACCTTCCGTACATAAACCACAACGTGTACAGACAAAATAATACGATTAACAACCCGGCAGCCTGACAGGTTCGTATCAGCCCCTTGAGCCACACCGGCCGACAGCGTTTCTTACCCCGGCGGATGAGTGTCGCCAACAGCTTTTCGTCGCCAAACTCGCCGGTTAGTTCTTCTGCGACCTTTTCTTTTTCATGTTCGTTTTCAAAATCTCTCAGTTCGTCCTCAAAATGTCCCGCTAATTCTTCCCTTACCTCGCTCCGCACCTTTTTGCGGTAGCGCATCTTCCTGATGACCGATTCTATATACTCCCTTACACAGCCCGGCAAATGTTCAATATCGTATTCCTTACTTGCAGCTTCTTTCCTCACTTTTTTTGATGCGAGATAAATACAACCTGCCGAAAAAATCAGTACCGGCCCTGCCATCACGACCGTTGTTAAAACATCAGGAAAAAACAGGGCGATAACCACATTTACGAGAGCCAGCATTGTCCCGATCAGCACAGTTACAATGAACCTTGTCGGTATGAACGAACCGGCACAAAGTGCAACAAGTATTGTTGTCGGCAAAAGAATAAACGGAGGCAGCAGCAACCTCCACACTACCAGGTTTGTAAACTCCAGTACTGCTCCGAGCAATGCCCCCGTAAGGATTGTCAGAATGACTTTTCCAGCTTTCATCAAACAACCTCAAACGTTCAATTTACCGCACCGGCCAAAAAACCGCATCACCATCATCCGCCCATTTGCGTGGTTGGCCATTAAGTGGATTGGTTCCCATCTTCCCGCCGTTGTCCTCGAAATTTAAGCCAACACTGTAAAGCATAAAACCGTCATCTGTTATCTTATACTGCATAGGGCCGTTGCTATAGAAGTCCCTTGACAACTGGCTGATATAACCACTCTCGACAAGTTCATCCGGCCCTGTAGGGTATCTGCCTCTGTCTTTTTTATATCTCAACACGCCTAACACGGTAATAAGTGCCACCCGCTCCTGTCTTAGCCGCCAACCCAACTCACCTACCTTGCGATGTGCCGGTCCTTGTATACTCAGGAGAAAACTCCCGGTCACAATCTCAGCCCAGTTCTGTTTGTTGCCTTCACTGGTGGCGCCGTGCAGCTCCCATGGTATTGTCTCAGACAGGTTGGCGGCCGATTCAAAATATCTCTCTATCTTTGACATGACTTCTTTCCTGTCCGGATAGCCCAAAACGAATCCGGATATGCCCTCTTTCCAATCACCGACAGCAAGCGGCAGACCCCCTTTCAACATCCGCCCGTTCCCCCGTCCATCATCTGTAAACGTCTGCTGGACATATTCATACCAGAACACCTTTTCCCCGTCTAAGTTGATTATTAGCTCTTGTTTTGCATATATATTTGCGAGTTCTTCCTGAGTCCTTCGCAAAGTTTCAGCATCGACATCGAGTTTGTCCAAAACCGTAAAAGTCCTATCCAATGCCATAGCTTCAATCGCAATCCCCACCAACTGTTCGATCAATAAACCATTGCCCGATAAATGGCTTCCAAATTTTTGAAGAACGAGACAGTCATCTAAAGCTCCCTGAACATTGCCGTTGTAAGTTTTCAGTGCAATTTCGAAAGCTAATCTTTGGGCAAACCTCTTGTATCCGTTCAGTGATGGAGTGATACTTCCTACTATTTCCGGAAACATCTTATCCCTCGCCGCTAATCCTTTGACTGCCTTAGTCGCAGCTTCCGACGGTGTGTTCTTTTCGTAATCCGTCCAGTAGTACGGTTTTCCCGCTCCTGCCCGAAGCATATCAAGCGATTCGGCATCCCCTTCAAGAAATTTCGCAATAGCCTCACGCTGCTCCTCGCTCATCTCCTCCACGTGTCTCTTAGAGAAAAACTCCTTCATATCATCCGGCATCTCTTTACTAAGCTCCATCGCCTTTTCAAAATAGGGCTTGGCGTTTTGGCTCTCATCCCTTCCCTCACTCGTCAACTCATTCAACCACGCAACATAATCCACCGTGATATCTGGTGTGCCGATACTTAGCTGGACTCCTCTAAGCACCACACATACAATCAAAATGCCTGCAACTTGCAGACTACGTATCACAACCTTTTTCCATAAAGGCCGGCAGCGTTTCTTACCCCGCCGGATAAGTGTCGCTAACAGCTTCGCATCACCAAATTCATTGATAAGCTGTTTGGCTTTGGCCTGCCTCTCTTCGTCTGTCTGGCAATCAGCCAGCGCATCAGCAAAGTGCCCAGCTAGCTCCGCCTCCACGTCCCGGCGGACCTTCCGCCGATAGCGCATCTTCCTGATGATCGCTTCTATATACTCGCTCGCGACCAGAGGCAGATTCTCGAGACCTTCCGCTTCTTTAACCATGATACTGTCTCCGCATGGTTGTCAGTATCCTATGCGGGCGCCAATTGCGCGCCGCCCAGGCCAAACACCAACTTTACGCCCTGTTGCAGTTGCAGCCACTGCTCTTTTTGGTGGGCCAACTGGTCTTTGCCTTTGCCGGTAATCGAGTAGTACCTGCGCTTCCGGCCATTCTCAGAGTCTTGCCATTCGGCTATAACAAGCCCCTTGGCCTCTAAGTTGTACAGCAGGGGGTAAAGCGTCCCTCGACCTAACGTCAGGATATCACCGCTTCGCTGCTCGATCGCCTCGCTCAGCTCATACCCGTACATCTGGCCGCGTGAGAGAATCTCCAACACCACCACCGGCGCCACACCTTTCAACAATTCCCGTTCAAACTTCATCTGAAAACCTCCACATTACGAATTCGATTTATCCTTCGTTTTCCGACAAAATACGTGTTTTTGATCTGTATTACATATTATGCATCACATACTATGTAATGTCAACCATTTTCTCGGAAAAATTCAAAAAAATTTTGCTTTTCAGCCCTGACAGCCTGAAAAACACGGTTTTTGTGTGATATTTTCGGCAAAAATCGCAGTGTTCGAGGTTTGGCTTAGCGTCCAGATGTTTACGTATTGATTACTGTGCGATGAATTTGCCAAGAAGGCTTTCGACCAGTTCCATCGGCAGGCCCATTACGTTTGTGAATGAGCCTTCGATGCGTTCGACGAATTCGTCGCCGGCCTCCTGTATGCCATAGGCGCCGGCCTTACCCTGCCAGTCGCCGTTTTTGATGTGGTCGGCGATTTGCCCCGCCGTGAGCTTTCTGGGATAGACCGTTGTTGTTTCGGTTTCGACCATCTCTATTGCGTCATCGATTCTTACAAGAGCGACGGCGGTGATCACTTCGTGAGGCCCACTGAAGAGCATTCGCGTTATTCGCTCAGCATCGACAGCGTCTTGTGGTTTGCCGACGATTTGCCCCTCGAAGTCAACCACCGTATCGGCTCCGAGGACAAGCATTGAGGGATATTTTTGAGCGACGGCTAAGGCTTTTGCGAGGGCAAGTTGTTTCGTGTGCTCTATAGATGAGACACCCTCGAGGGCAAACATCGATTCATCGATGTTCGAATGGATGACCTCGAAGCGGTAGCCGGCCTTTCCAAGGAGCCGTTTTCTTCTGGGCGAGGCGGACGCGAGGATGAAATGTTTCACTGGGGTGGTGGTCATGGCTATTTTGCGAGGCGGACGCGGTAAACGATCTTTTTGCAAAAGGCTATGTATTCTCTTTCGATTTGCTCTATGTCCTCGCCTATGTACAGGCTGAAAAGCTTCGATGACACAAAAGCATTGAAACGCCCGGTCAGAGGAATGTTTCGGTCCGCGGCGATTCTTCGCAGTTGCGGCTCAAGCGGCCATTTGCCTCTTAGCGCAGCTAAGAGCAGGTTCTGGTAGTTGCCTAACCGTTTGCCGTAGTCTTCTTCACGCAAAAATCGCACAAGGGCGTAGGCCTGGCTGTAGAACGCGAGCACGGATTCCGTATCGTCTATCACATAGCCGGGGTTCAGGGCAATAAGTTCCTTTAAGGGAATCATGTTGTCGGTGAGGATAGTCTTTCTCAGTGAGCCGAGTCGTCCTGATCTTTGCGGCTCGAAATAGAACCGCCCTTTGTCATATCGGAAGACCTCGAAAAGCATGGCGATACCTTCATCGAGCCAGCTCGGAAGACGGTACGCAAAGTGCCTGCTGTTGAACTGGTGCCAGCCTTCATGAGCGATAACACTGAAAGTCTTCTTTCTGCCGATGTTGTATGCCACACACGCCCCGTTTAAGTAGTAAGCGCCTTTTCTGATTTTCAGATAGTGTCGCCACTGGCGGCCGACAAATTTCTTTGTGAAGTCTTCCCACTCCTGGCGCGTTCCGAATAGATAAATGGTCAATCTTGTTTTCGTTTCGATTGGGCTGGGCAATTGCTTCTGGTATTCCCTATAGACTGATTCCACAAAAGCCGGCACTTGACGCAGCATCAGCGGGTCCAGCAGCGTTGTGTGTATGTCATAGTGCGCGGTGGTGATTGTGATACCGGGAGCATATTCATCCGACCAGGGCTCGACCTTCTTGACCGCAGGCAGGTCCTTAAGGTACTCAGCCATACCCACCGGAGTGGCAAGCCTCGGCGTTGTCTGGCCCCTACCGGCCTGTGGACTCTCGCAGCCTGTGATCAATAGCAGGATAACGGCCAGGGTGCATCTGTAGTTTGTAGGTAACATAGCATAATCCCTATTTAGCCCCGGCGCGCCGGGGTTACTACTACTTTGCGAAGTGGCTTCGCTACGTAGCTTTCAAAATCATATCTCGGCAAATGGTGCTCCAAAAACGTCCGCCGTGAAAAGATACACATCTGTATCGTTCTTTTCCCAGGCATCAGGCCCTAAGCCCGCTTTCTGAACGCAGCAGTGGGTCAGGAACTCGCGCTCATTCCAGCCCGTCTCGGTGGCAACCTGTGGAAGAAAGCAGCCGGACCTCTGGCCGCAGGTTATGTAGATACCGTCGATACCGAGGCGAAGGCTCAGTGGGTCCTCCGTTTTCTTCAGTGGCGAAAGGACGGATATTTCGATGTCAAGAGAATCCAGTTCGGAAGGTGTGATGGGATCGGCGATGAACCTTGGGTCTCTTGTCGCCGCTGAAACCGCCATCTCCGAGACAAGCTCGATGAGAGGTCTGTCCGAAATAAACTGCCCGATGCAGCCACGCAGACGACCACTGTTTTTCAACGTAACGAAGCACCCGCAAGCGGTTACCAGTTCCGGCTCATCCGATGTGGGTGTAACTGCACTTTGTCCCTTGACCGCTGCAATAACCGCTTCGCGCCCAATCCTTAAAAGGGTTCGTTCATGGTCTTTGTCCATAGTGATTTGCTAATCCGTAAAAAGATGACCTAACTTTTTCATAGCGTATGCCAAACCTGCCAACAATATTATAACCACTATCGTGGCCGGGTTGAAGTATTTTTCTATCAATCGGCGAGCACGGGCACCGAGGAAGTAGAATGGCAGCGCCTCACCGCCAAACCTCATTGTGCGAAAAACCAGGCTTATGAGTATGAATTTCTTTATCGAGACCGCTGCCATGCCCCCTAACCAACTGAAGAGCATATACGGTACAGGCGTCAGTGCGGATATCGCTATGGCCCAGAAATCATATTTCTGGTAGAGTTCGAGTGCCAAATTCGCTTTGGAACCGAGATGGACCTTGTCGAATAGTGCGATTACGTTTTCGCCGCCAATCGCCAGTCCGAGGGAAAAAGCAATGGTACCGCCCAGAACAGAGAAGAAGGCACACGTCAGACCATATCTTATTGAATTCCTGGGCTTACCGAGGCAAAGGCCGATGACTAGAACATCAGCGGGAATCGGTACACAAATCGGCTCAGTAATAGCAAGAAGTACAAGTGCAAGCGGTCCAAAGCGAGTGTCAGCCCAGTGTATCACCCAGTTATATAAACGCCGGTGCAGATGCCACCACGTAACATTGTCCTTCTCGGGATTTTTCATATTTGCCTGTTATTGCTTCTGTCATTGCGAGGAGTCCCGACTTGTCGGGACGACGCGGCAATCTCAATCCCGTTTTGCCGTGAATAATATAGTACTGATAATCGGTTATCTTGTCAAGATATGGTTAAGCTACTCCCCCCAATATACAATCTAAAATATAAAATATAAAATCGTAACGCGCGGCAATCTCTGTACACTATACGCTATACGCTATACGCTATACGCTACATACTAACCGCTGTTCCTTTCCGTCCTCCGTCAACCGTCCACCGTCAACCTTTTCTATTCTATTCGCCAGACGATGGGGGTGCCGATTATTTTCGAAGTTCTTTAAGCATAACTAATTCGCCTTTTTCGTTTTTGTACTTCCAGAATATCCATCCGTTTCGTTGACCCTTTTGAATTATTGCCAAAGCGGCTGCTGAAGGCGAATCATACAATTGTCTACCTGGAATCATTTCTATCATTCCATTGGGTCGGACTTTTGCTTTATATTCTTTTCCTTTATAGGTTGCGTATATGCGCTGCCAACCTCTGAGCAGTCCTTTAAGCGGCCTATCTCCTTCGATTGTTTTTTTGCGTCTGGTTTTAGCTTTCGCCCGTTTCACCGGTTTGTCTACCTGTCCTAAGATTTCATCAATAACCCTCTTTGAATCTTCGCTCATTATCCGTTTCAGCGTCGGCCGAAGATTTCTTGATCCCTTCAGTTTCCCTTTTTGATAGTTCCCCGTCGGGTCGGCGATACGCAAAAGTATCGCCTCAATCTCGCGTATATGGTCGGTTTTTCTGATTATATACAGGCTAAAATGCGTCCACTTTCCTTTGTGATGGTCTTTAAGATGGTAGTTGAGACGCTTCTTAAAATCGCTTGCAAGTCCTATGTAGTACAGCTTCTCTCGGCGGTAAAGCGCATACACGCCGTAGTTGCCCTTGATTAGCTCGGTTATCTGCTTTCGATACTCGTCAAAGACCTTGCTGCTTATCTTCTCCAAATAGCCTGTTACAATCGACCTCGATTTCCGTTTGGTCTTGTATTTTCCTTTTTTGGTCATCTACATTTTCCCTTTAAGACTATGGAGTAACGAAAATGTTGTTGGTGTTAAAGCGCGCATAGAGTTTGGAAATCCTTACTTCGTTCCTTCTAATCTTGTTGCCTAATTCAAGAAGAACAAGAACGGGAAGCGCACATCCTTTTATGTTCGTTGCTGAAAATATTTCTTGCAGATGTGGCCTTACGTTCTGGACAAATCTTGAACTCACGAACGAGAAACTGTGATTTGGTATCATTTCTTTCAAAAGCTCCGGTCCGTGAGTTTTTATGTATTCCACCATCTTTCGCTTGTCGGTGGCCGGAAATCTATATGTTGCTGAGGTGGCCTTAGCATCAACGATCAATGCGTATGATTTCGCGTATCTCGTAGGGTGTTTGCACCTTACCAATATATCCGTTACACGTCCCCGGCCTTGTCCTAAATAGTCTGCATCGTATCCCAAGAAGCGAAAGTATTCAGCGAGTACACCTTCGAACTCAAGTGCTTTTGTTCCGTCATATCCGTATCGTATCAGGTGATCAACCAGTTTCGGCGGGATGGTCTTTTCATACCTTACTACTGAGTTGGAGATAAGAGTACTAACCTCGTCTTCAAGTTCTGTCTCGGTTGTCCCAGTATCTTCGATGTCCAACTCGATTCTGTCGTTCAGTCTGTAGTAACCTCCACTTTCTACAATCCTTAAGCCCGCATTTACGAGGTTCAACACTTCAAAATCACATACTGTTTCGGTTGCTTGAATCCCTTCGGATTGCAGCTTTTCTTTCAGTTGCCTGGCATTTAAGTGATTCGCTGATAATGCCTGCAAAAGGAGTGCACGTCTCTTCTGCACAAGCTTTGGAAATGCGTGATGATTCGAGCAAAGCATCTCACCCGGAATGTTTCTGCGCACAGAGTTAACGGTATACCGTAAAACATTATCCACTTCAGGGGTAGATGTGTATAGGATCAATTTATGTCCGCGTATGTCAGTATAGCCGTGATGAACTGCCCAACCTACCTGAATGAGCCAACGCAGAATCGTTCTCGCCCATTTATCGGCATCCCCTTCTTTGTTAGCAAATTTATATCCATGGTTGACTACCCAATGCGGGTCTATATGCGTGAAGCCTACGTCGCCAACGAAGCCTAACTGTCTTCCAACATCGTATTTTGATAGGCCGACATGCTGATCCCTCCTGTCATCATTTAATAACTGGAGTACTCGGATAACAGGAGGATTTGTAAGCAATCCTCTTTTGAAAATCTCAGTTTCTTGTCTTGTTAGGATTCTGAGTTTTCGTTTTAAAATGGAAGGTTTTGGGCAGTTCTGTAGTTGGCGTCCAAGATCGGTAAGTTCATAACCCTGAATATTCCTATTGAGCTTTACCAGTCCAACTGCGTGGATAGCCTTGATTCTGCACCGGGCGTCCCATGTCCAGCGAGTCGGCAAGTCTCCACGATTTTCCCTAAAATCGCGTATTCTCTCCCTGAGTTCTATGTGCCTTATTCCTTCAGAAGTGACCAATTCAAGTGTGTCCCGGATTGTGGATAAATTTGATGTGTTCTGGACCCAACCATAATTTGTCATTAATCTATTGCGCATTTTTAAGTTTTTCGAAATATCAATATGTATTGGTGAATTTGATTCATGACAAACGCAAAGGGATATCCAAACGGGTACAATGACATTGCTTGGTCATGCCAGATTCTCATCCCTTTATATTCTATATTATGTATTTGATTTAATCTATTGATTACCTTGCAATGCAGAAGATTTGGATCCTTTTTTTTCGGTTGGAAATCTTTGCAAAAAACGACTACGTATTTCTTTGGCTTCAATAACTGGACCGATAGCTCAATAATCTCTGCTAACGAATTGAGAAAATCAGTTTCACCCATGTTTCCCAAATCGAAATCCTTGCAGGAATATGGAGTAGGTTCTTTTTGGTTTTGACGCTTTGCACGTTGGCCAGTCCTTGTACGCCGCATCATGTCAGAATAGGGAGGATCAGCAATTACGAGATCAAACGCCTTACTAGTATTTATTTCAGACCCCCGCAGGATTTCTTTTGAATCACCAACAATGAACTCCATTTCTTCCAGTTCTGCCGTATTGCAGGCCTTGATGTATGCCTCCTTATATTTTTCCTCAATGTCTATGCCAATTGCTTTTCTACCTCTGCCTGCTAAAGCTGCACCTAGTAGCGTTCCACCAACACCTACGAATGGGTCGAAGATTAGCGCATTCGATTTTGTGAAAAAGTTGATGATATCCTTGATCAATCCCGGAGGCTTTGGTGACGGATGGATTTTTCGATGTTTAAGTCCAACATTCTCGATTGCCGTCGGGCTGTACCCGGTAATCCACACGCTGTTAGTAAAGTAAACCCATTCTCGTCCAGTCAGTTCGTTTAGCTTGTTGCGTTTGTCGTACTTGCCCCTCTCTCCCAAATCGAATAGATACTTTCTTTCCTTATTGGCCATGCTTTTCTTACTTTTCTCTGTTGTTCTTGTGCACATAGAACAATAGCTCTTTTACCTTTGTATGATTTTTCCCATTGTTGTTTGACCGAAAGCGTCTATGAGGTCGAGAGAAGATTTTGACCTTCCCAAAAGCAGACATCAGTGTTCGTATCTGGTGGGTAGTCAACAAACCTTCTGAGTTGTAACTTATAAATATGTGCTTGAACTGAGCCCGTTTGATAAGCGAAGTCAGTGCTGCTTTTGCCTGAGTTTTAATACAAAATGGTGACAACTTGTCTTTATACGGCCGCCTCCCCGTCTTACCATATATTGCGGGCTCATCATCTAAGCTGAGCGTTTCGAGGATGTGATAGTACGGTGGGTATTGCCGTTGGTTGTAGGGGGGGTCCAAGTATAGAATATCTCCCGAGAGTCTATCAATGAGCGTTAATGCATCTTTGTTAAAGCATGTGTGTTTTTCCTGGGAGGGAATGAACATTAGTGGCTCTAGATGCATCTGTTTAAACTTGCGAGGATCGTCTCTATTGAGAAACGATCCATAAGTTCCAGAAATATTTGAGACCCGTGTAACGGCATCGATTAAGCTTGCTCTCAAGATAGCCTCTTGATTAAACGAGATTTTGATCTCTTGCCTCCACTTTCTCAATTTCTGCATTATTGCGTCAATTTTCCCAGCATTATCAGGAGAAAAATAATTCCTCTGGAAACTCCCTTTAGGTTGACCGTTTTTGCAATAATTATTATAGAAGAATCCTTTGTGAGTCTTCAATGAGTTCAGCAATTTGAGAGTTGTTCTGTAGTTTCCAATTCCCAATTTTCTGAAAGACGGTTCTCGACTATTCTTAATCATAGCTAACTGTAATATGTATGAAAAGGCCATATAGTCGTTACTGATGATTCTATAGCCTAGCCGTTTAAAGTGTTGAGCAACTATCGTTGTACCAGCGAATAAGTCTACGAAGGCTAAACCTTTCCTGGTGGGAATACACGAATGTATACAATCTTCTAGGAAGTCAAGAACCCTTGCCTTTGAACCAATATATCTCATCTGGATCCATCCTCTTTTAACAACTTAGGGACCAAACTTTTTTGCGAGCCCCCAAAACTTATACCGAAGCTGCAAAAGCGGTCATTTATAGAGTTCTTTTAACTGCTGCTTATACTGAAAAACAAATACGACTATTCCAAATAATAATGAAGAAATATCCAGTTTTCAAGATTATTACCAAGAAGTACCATCCCCCCGCAGATATGCCTTATTTATCTCCCCCAGATATACACTAAATGGATCGTTTGCCATACGGGATTTCCCTTTAAGTTCTTAAGAGCACATTTACCCATATACTACCATCCCGAAACAGAAATGCAACCAAATTCTTTTAACAAAATTGAGCGAACCTGTCTTTCGCTGGCTTCACCCCGGCTGGCCCGCCAGCCACTGGGCGAAGTTACAAGGCCGTGTCATTGCTCGCATTGTAAGCGGTCTTTTACTTTGACCAAACAGCGGTTCCCCAAACCGCACCAGTGAAGCCATCACAAAAATCAGCGTCAATCAGCGTTAATCAGCGTCTAAAAAACAACAGAACCTACAGTGTCAATCAGTGAAATCAGTGGCTAAAAATAATCAGCGTTAATCCGCGTTAATCAGCGTCTAAAAAACAACAAAACCTACAGTGTCCATCAGTGAAATCTGTGGCTAACTATATACTACCTGAGTTTGTCGTCTAAAATCTCGAGGCATTTGAACTTCTTCCCTTCCAGAAACTCCAGGCTCGCCCCTCCGCCCGTCGATATATGGCTAACCTTATCTTCAAGCCCCATATTCACGATAGCGCTTGCGCTATCGCCTCCGCCTATCACGCTCCGTGCCCCATTACTCGTCGCCTCTGCCACAGCCACCGACACCGCCTTGGTCCCCTCATCGAACGGCTCAAGCTCAAACACACCCATCGGCCCGTTCCACACTATCGTCTTGGCCCCTCCAATTTTCTCCGCAAACAGCTTCCTCGACACCGGCCCGATATCCATACCCTGCCACCCCGCCTCGATATCACCCGTAACAATCTTATGCTCGGCACCAGCCTTAAACTCACGGGCCGCAACCGTATCCACCGGCAGAACAATCTCGCACCCGATCTCCTCCGCCTGGGCCAAAAGATCATTTGCCTTGTCGATAAAATCTTCTTCGCAAAGGCTCGTCCCCACCTCACGCCCTTGCGCCTTAAAGAACGTATAAGCCATCGCCCCGCCTATCAAAATGCAGTCAACCTTATTGAACAGATTTTCAATCACCCCGATCTTGTCCGACACCTTCGCACCACCCAATATCGCCACAAACGGCCTCTCAGGATCACTCACCGTCTCGCCCAAAAACCTCAGTTCCTTCTCAATCAAAAATCCGCTCACCCTGTCTTTGCCTTCCATCACCACCGGAATTGTGTACATACTTGCATTGTCCCTATGAGCTGTTCCGAAGGCGTCATCGATGTAAACGTCGGCCAGGGCGGCGATCTGTTTTGCGAAGTTGTCTTTGGCCTCGCGGAGCTGGGTGTCCTCCTTGGCGGCATTGTCCTTTATCGTTTCTTCCTTGTGGAAACGCAGGTTCTCGAGCAGCATGACGTCGCCGGCCTTCAAGGCTGCGGCCTGGGCCTCGACCTCGTGGCCGATGCAGTCGTCGGCGAAAACCACGTCTTTGCCCAAGAGCTCGCTGAGCCTGGCTGCCACCGGGGCAAGTGTGAGCTTGTGGTCGGGCTTGCCCTTGGGCCGGCCGAGATGGCTCATGAGGATCAGCGCCCCGCCGCCGGCTAACACGTGCTTTATCGTCGGCAACGCCTTTGTTATCCGCGCATCGTTGGTGATATTGCCGTCCGCATCCAACGGGACGTTGAAGTCGCACCGCATCAAGACCTTCCTGGCCACTGTCCGCGTCATGACCTTCCCGTCTTTCATCAGAGGCTTCCCGTCCTTTGTCAGGACACTTGTCGTCGTAAACTTGATGTCCGCCACTGTTTTTTTTGCCATAATATTCAGCCTTTCAAGTCAAAAGCCCGCGGTTTGGCGCGGGCCTTGATATTCTGCCGTCAGTCGGACGTTCCGGGGGACCGGCCGCTGCCGAGTTACATTTTAGCCATCATTTCCATTATATCAACGGTACGCTGCGAATAAGCCCACTCGTTGTCGTACCAACTGATGAGCTTGACGACCCTGCCCTTAGCCATTGTGCACAGAGAGTCGAAGATGCTCGAAGCGGGATTGCCGATGATATCGCTGCTCACAATCGGCTCATCGCAGTATTCGAGAATCCCCTTCAGCGCTCCGCCGGCTGCGGCCTTGACCGCTGCGTTCACTTCGTCGGCGGTGACATCTTTTTTGACATTGACCACCAGGTCAACGATGCTGCCGACCGGAATGGGCACTCTGACAGCCATACCGTCAAGTTTGCCGTCGAGTTCGGGGATAACTTTACCGATAGCCTTTGCCGCGCCGGTGGTGGTTGGGATAATGTTGGCCGCTGCGGCCCGGGCACGACGAAGGTCCGAGTGAATCATATCAGCAACATTCTGGTCGTTGGTATAAGCGTGAATAGTGGTCATAAGACCATGCTCAATCCCAAAGGCATCATTGAGAACCTTCGCCACAGGCGCAAGGCAGTTGGTGGTGCAGCTTGCGTTGGAGACAAACTTCACATCGGGCGTCAGCTTGTCGTCATTGACGCCAAGTACAATCGTCGCCTCGATATTATCCTTTGCGGGGACCGTGAGCACAACCTTGCTCGCACCGGCTTTTATGTGGTCGCCGTAACCGCCCCTGGGCGATTCGGCCAGGCGGAAAATACCCGTCGATTCGACCACAATTTCAACGCCCATGTCCTTCCAGGGCAGCTCGGCCGGGTTCCTCACGGAGAGGACCTTGATGCTTTTGCCGTTGATGACAAGCTCACCGTCTTTGGCCTGGACCGTGCCGGGCCATTTGCCCATGGTTGTGTCGTACTTGAAAAGATGAGCCAGGCTCTTCGCATCGGCCAGGTCGTTGACCGCTACCAGGTCGAGAACGCCGCTTCTTTGGAGCAGGATTCTTGTTACGGCCCTTCCGATTCGGCCGAAGCCGTTAATTGCAACCTTTGTTGCCATCGTAAATCTCCCTTAATACAAACTTTATGCGTTAGTTAATAATACTGGATTTTGAGTTTATCACAGAAGCCGCCACTTTATCCAGTGGCGGGGGGGTTGTCAAATATTATTTTTTAGACGCGGATTCCTACTTCGCACAAGGCTACGAAGGACAAGTAACGCAGATTAACGCTGTTCTTTTGTCTGCTTAGTGTTCTTGGTGGTAGATTACTCTGATGCAAGCACCAATGGATTTTCTATTTTCTATTTTCTATTGACTATTGTAGTTGAAGATTTGGGTCGGGGTGAGTTGGCCTATTGTGAGCAGTCAAAATGGATGCTTAATGCTGGATGCTGGATGCTGGATACTGGATACTAAATCTACCACGAAGGACGCGAAGGACACAGAGGTTCAAAGGCACACAGGCACGAAGGATTTTAAACGCGGGTTTTTTGATTCCCCGGTGAAATTAAGGCGCTATAAAAAAGTAAATGGCCGGGGGCAATTAGTCAATTGCAAATCAACACTCCCCTAATTCCAATAAAGGCAAAGATTTTTGGGCCACAGAGAAAAAGCACCCCGGCGCGCCGGGACTTCGCTGCGCTCAGCAGAGGTTCTTAGACGCGGATACCTACTTCGCCTCTGTACATTTTTTATGTCTATCCTCTATTCACCATTCACTAACGACGAATTATTCCCGAACAGTCATTCTCCCCTCCATTCGCTGTAATCACCCCGCAAATCCGGGGCTACTCCAACACATCCTTAGAAGGAGCTCCAGAAGAAGTTGCTGTAATCACCCCGCAAATCCGGGGCTACTCCAACTGAAAGGAGTCTGAAAATGTTAGTGCTGAGGCTGTAATCACCCCGCAAATCCGGGGCTACTCCAACTTCGAGAATTGAGCTTGGGTACACTCAGGAGCTGTAATCACCCCGCAAATCCGGGGCTACTCCAACTTGGGCGGCTGCCGGTAGGTGATGATGTTCGCTGTAATCACCCCGCAAATCCGGGGCTACTCCAACATGATAGAAACCTGCGAAATCAAGGAATGTGCTGTAATCACCCCGCAAATCCGGGGCTACTCCAACTATATCAATGGAATTCCTCTAAAAGTTATGGCTGTAATCACCCCGCAAATCCGGGGCTACTCCAACTATATAGACCACGATAACCACTTATTCGTTGCTGTAATCACCCCGCAAATCCGGGGCTACTCCAACCGAGGTTGACAAGAGACTATCGAAGATTCTGCTGTAATCACCCCGCAAATCCGGGGCTACTCCAACATATCTTTTATAACTTCTTATTTTCAATGTGTTTATAAGAAAAACACTTATGAAAAATTCTCATTTTTTGACCCATCTTCTGGTTGCTTTTCCTGTTTTCTTTTTTCTTTCCAAACCTTCTCTTTTCATAATCGCGACAAACTTATTATAATCAGCCGGCTCAAATTTCAAGTGATAATGCAACAGAGCCCTGCGAACCTTGTTCAATGTCTTTTTATCATTGTCAGGATAGTTGCTTGCCTCCATGATTTCATAAAAACTGATATAGTTTTTGTCAGGTTTCCGTTTGATGTTTTTTTCACGAATTATTTTTTCCTCAAGTCTTAGAATCGCTTCAATCCCATTTCTTTGCATTTCGGTGTATTTATTGATTCCGAAGCTATAGAGATTATAGTACTCAATTGTTTTTTCTTTTTGGAAAAAATGCCTCATCAGCCCGCCCAGAAACTCCACATCATCCATCACATACAATTTCATATAATGCTTAATATCAAAACATATCTGGAATGTATCTGACGAGCTTGTCTTTGACCTTGGTAGTTCCAGAATGATTGTATTGTTTTCCCAGACAATTTGTTTTGATTCCTTAGCAAGCTCCTGATTCAATGTTTCATGAAACTTTCTCGCCATCACCACACACAATCTGTCTAATGCAAGCGTCTCATAAAGGATGGAATTATCTTTATGGAATCGGTCCAGAGTAGTTACATGATAATAGTCCCTTCCCAGCGGAACATCGGAATGCGGATATTTATGCAAAAAGGTTTCTTCAACCAGCTTTGCAAATGTTTTCCCGGAACTGAAAAAAGTATCTCTCAAAAATCCTTTATAAATCATTGGCTGTTTGATAAAATTCTTAACCTTTTCTTCGTAGGATGGAGGTTCTTTGTCTGTCTTCTGGGGGATAAGGCCGATATATTCTGCCAGTTTTTCCGGATCATTCTTCTCCAGATACACCAACTCCACCGGAACAATACTGCACACTTTTAAATGAAGTTCGTTAAGATTGGAAAAACCTTTCAGCATTTCTAATAACTTCTTTGAAATTTGCTCTGTTCGTTTCAATTCCTTTAGCTCATTTTCAAAACCATCTAAGTCCTTATTTACTAGGAGCGATAAAAGATGGTTATATTCCTCCGATCCCAGTGGTGGTTCGCAATGCCAATTTATATATCGAAGTATATCCCGTCCTTTGCGGTGTAGTTCCGTCTTAGGCGATTCCTCTTTCTTTTTCTCCCATTTTTTTCTTATATAGTCGATCCGACTCTTTTTTTCTCTTTCTTCATCAGGTGTTCTTCCACTTTGTATTTTTACAAATTCAGGAAGACCCTTTATAAATTCGTTATCTCTTTCACTGTCAATGTCGATTCTTGTCTTTGGGTTTTCAAGACGTTTTTTAATACGATCGATATAGCCGTTGATTTTTGCTATAGCATCAACCGATTTTCCCTGAAGACACAGAAGAACAAGATATTTCAATTCATTGATCCCAATCTTGCAGAAATTCACCGCCTCGCCATTTCTTTGGATTTTCATAATAACCGTTTTGTGGTTAATATAATACGGCAGCTCCTTACCAATCGAATCAAAAACGATTTTGACTTTTGCCTTGTCTGGATAGGGCTTATGCTGTTCGTCTTCGCCCTCAGCTTCTTTTGACTTCTCTCGAACAACTTCCATTCGGGCGATAGACACTTTTTGGTTTTTTATCTCTTTCAGGACAAATTTTTCGAGATATCTCAACGCAAAATAAATAAATTTCTTTGTCTTACGCTTTGGTTTGTTTTCCTTTTCGCACTTTTCCTTGTTATGTTGATAATATTCCGAAGGAACACGGGACAGATACCCTAAGATATCTCTGAATATCACTGCGTTTGAATCTGCGGCCATAATTGAATAACTGTCTCTCAGGCAATAAGTGGAAAATATCTCCCGCGTGATATTATATTCACCCTTTGTTTTCTTAAAACCACCGACATAACCCATCAGCCGGTTAAGGATGCGACGCTCGACAAATAAAGACGAAAAGAATATTATCCCCGCCGATGTAATTCTATCGTTACTTTCAAACAGAGCAGGAAATTCGATATCCGTTTCTTTTTCGAGTCTTTCTATGTGATGCTGCTTGGCCTTTTTATATGCATTTTCCAAAATTATGCGAATTGGATCATCCTCTTTGAAATATAAGCACTCTTCTGTATGATAAAAATGGGAAAAGTAATTTCTAATACCAATCAGTATTTTGTACGCAGGTGTACTTGGTTTGAGGTTAGAATCCGTCTTGGTTTCTGCATCCATTTGTATAATAAGTTCTCTTGTCTCCTCGTCAAACCAGTCCCTTCGATTAACTGCTTCAAACCTCAGCAGAGACTCGGAAAGTAAATGTGGATTGCCTTCGTAATTATCACGCGCCCTGTTCAGAATGATGGCAAAACACCACTTCCCTGCTCCTTGGTATTTGTCGATTGAATAAATCTCTTTTTTTTCTTCTGTTGTTTCCATTTGTATTTACTCCAACATACTGTAAACGGGTGCACTCTGTGGCTAACTAAATACCAGCGCCACCAGCCATAACTAACATTAAGCGTAAGTATCATTTTTGTCAAGAGAATTTCTGTTGAAGTTAAAAAAATCCCTCAAAACGGCTACGACCGGCGGCCGGGGAAATCCGAAATCCTAAGCACGAAATCCGAGACAAATACGAAATCCAATGAGCCGAGACCCCACGTGAAACGTGGGGCTAAATATTTCAGGGATTAGCGAGTAGCATGTGTAAGAGACCCCCGGCGGCGCCGGGGGGCTTTGTGAATGCAGGATCGGGCGGCTTGCGCCGCAGCGCTTTTGTGTGAAGCGTATCGCGATTGGAATCGGAGAAATTTTTTGAAAAAACAGGTTTTCGTAAAGTCAGCATAGGGTGAAAGAACGTCGAACGTTCAACGTCCAACCCCGACAGGTCGGGATTTCGCGTTGCTCAACATCGAATATGGAAACCCGGCGGTGCCGGGATGCTTTTTTAATAGATCCCTCCGCTCCGTCCCGACAAGTCGGGACTCCGGTCGGGATGACAATGGGGGATCCGCAGATTTTTTTGAAATTGGGTGGTCTGTAAACCCTTAGGGGTTATATATTTACAAAACAGACAAAAATAGTTTGGAATAAATCGAAAAAAGTGCTTGCAATTTGGGAAAAATCGGGTATAATGCCCGTCATCTGTCAGAAGACGGATGACGGAAGTCAGAAGACACAGGGAAGAAGGCAGAGCCTCGGGTAAATAGAGCAGGCCGAAAGGCCAGCAGTCGAGGAACAGGGCGTAGGAAATTTGGCGGGTAGAGAGAAAAGAACGTCCCTTCGGCAAGCTCAGGGTAAACTCAACATCGAACGTTCAACATTCAATGATGAAGTGGATCCCCGCCTCCGCGGGGATGACAGGGGCAGGTGTGAGTACTGTGCGTATTCGATGCCTCTGAACGGGGCCGAGAAACAGACGATTATCTGTGCTAACAGGGCGGATTACCACGGCGAGTGGTGGCAGGTTCGGCGGGGCGGGGTGTGCGGCAACTTTGCAAATAACGGACATGCCCCACACAAGCTCGAAGAGGCATTGGCCCAAGGGGCCAAGATAATACCCCTTACGCAGGGAAAGGTTGCGATTGTGGATGCGGCGGACTACGAGCGGCTTAGTAAATATAAATGGTATGCAAAGAAAGGGTGGAGGACGTATTACGCTGTACGAGGAGTGCGGGTTTATAAGAACGGCAAATATGTGCGTGTGAGACAGATACCGATGCACCGCTGGCTTACGAAGGCGCCGAGGAATAAGTTGGTGGACCATAGAGACCATAACGGGCTGAATAACCGAAGGGGTAATCTTCGGCTGGCTACGCCGAGAGAGAATGCTCAAAACCGGCGGGCCAAGCTTACATCCCGTTCAGAATACAAGGGAGTATATCGCCGTAAAGACAGTGACGTTTTTGAGGCTGCCATAAAGAACAAAGGTAAGCGGATTTATTTGGGCCGATTCAAAAGGAAAGACGATGCGGCCAGGGCATACGACGAAAAGGCAAAAGAGGTCCATGGAGAGTTTGCGTGCCTGAACTTTCCGGAGAAAGGAAGCCAGAGGGCGGCGGGTGGGTAGCGATTTGGGATTTGATGAGCCGGCCAATTTTGAAAAAAAATGATTTTTTAGCTAAATTTTCCATTGACATCAAAGAAACTCGCCGATAATATGGATATGGTTATAGTGCGGTTTGGCAGTTTATTGAGAAAAGAGGTTTAACAGGCTGTGAGGAAGGGTGGTAATTTATTTTTGTTGGACATCCGCAGTTCTATTTGGTATCGCAAGTGTTCGTGAGGTATATCCTTTCATCTCTCAAGAGTATGCTTCCAATAAACGAAAAATGAGAGATATTAGTTGAGCGGCCTTTGAATAGGCCAAGGAGAAGTTTAAGTGAGTACAGGTACGGTAAAATGGTTTAATTCAAGCAAGGGATTTGGTTTTATTTGCCCGGATGACGGTGGGGATGACTTGTTTGTCCACCACTCGGAGATTCAGACAAGCGGTTATGCATCGCTTGATGAAGGGCAGAAGGTTGAGTTTGAAGTCGGCGAAGGCAAGAAAGGCCCGTGTGCGACGATGGTGAAGCCCTGCTGACTAACAACACGGCTTGAGAACCGAATGGCCCTGCCAAATGGCAGGGCCATTTTTTGTTTGTTCTTTTGAAGTCGCGGGCGGGGTGGTTTTTGGGACGCGGATTTTGGTTTTTGCCACAGAGGACACAGAGAACACAGAGAAAATAAGATACTCAAGTTGACTGGGTTTTAAGTTGTCATGCTGAGCGAAGCGAAGCATCTGGTCTTATAATAAGATTTTCGCCGCGTTGCGCGCGTTGCGGGGGTGAGATTCTTCGCTTCGCTCAGAATGACAAGTTACGTATGTTCTTTTCAAAGCTGTACTTATGTAAAAGTCAGTCAAGTTGACTAAGATAGATAAGGTATTTATAAAAGGTTTGGAAGAATTTGGTTGCATTGGCTGAATCGGCATCATATAGTGCTCACAGTTGTATTTTCCCGTTTTCTCGCGGGTAAGAACCTTTATCCCGGCGCACCGGGAAGCCCACTCGCGTGAATCTTTTACCCTTAAGGGTATAGTATGTGGGTAAATGTGCTCTTGAAAAATAATGGAGAGACAGAAGGCTAAGAGGCATAAGAAACCCTTCTATTGACTCAGGATAAAAAGGAGAAACTCGTTATGGCCGAGTGGAGACGAACATGCATGATTGGGACAAGACAATCAACACCCACGATGGCTGGCCAATAGAATAGGTAATATAAGTGGTAATTCAATGACACAGCACATCAGAAAATTAAAGTGGGAACGGGTAAATAACAGCTTTGACCTGAGGCTTATAAATCCTGACTCGACAAATGTTAATGTGCTCAAAGAGTTGCTTTTCAACGTTGAACGACTCAAGTCTGACTATAAAATGAATTTTAACAAAAAGGCTTCTAAACTGTTCAAGCAGTGGTTTGATAGTCATTGTCGTGAACCACTCCCTGAGTCAGCCTATGCCTTGCTCAGCAACTGGTTCCTTGGTGAGGGACCCTATCAAGGAAAAAGCACGGCTATGGCTGCTGAAACTCTATGGGAAGCTCTTTTCTGTGAAAAACCCAAGCACAGACTCCACTAACTGGAGAATAAGCGGCAGTAAAATAGTACCTGAGAGATTTAAACTTTGGTGGTCAAAACAACAGGAATGCCAACAGAACGAAACATATTGACGAAACAATCGCCGCCCACAACAACTGGCCAATAAAATAGGTGCACAAATGAAGATTCTTTGGGAAGTAAGTAGTAAAGATATTCAAGAAGTAAAGAGATTTGTTAAACTTCATAAAAACAACAAGTTTGTTCAAGCAAGAATTAAAAGAAATCTTGCAAAAACTAAACGCAGAATAACAAAGTCTGTTTTTTGGCGTAATCTTATTTCATGTTTAGTGACAACCCGACAACGTTCAGGCCCAAATAGTTTTGTCAATATATTTTTAAACAGTAACTCCTTTCTATTGGATTATTTGCTCTGTAAATCCAAAGTCCGGTTAGAGTCTTTTGCCCAAAGGAATTTGGCAAAATTTCACTTGCGAAGATCTAATGTGCTCGCAAAAGAGATTAAAGAGAATCTAATCTATTTAGAGAACCATTGGAAGGAAGTATCAGAACGATTTGAGGAACTGCGAACCAAACAAAACAGAAAAACTGAGTGCAGGATTGCCGGGTACTTTCAAGAGAAATTTAATGGTATTGGGCCAAAACAATCACGCAATCTTTTGCAGACATTGGGGCTCACTCGATACGAGATACCGATTGATAGTCGAATAACGAAGTGGTTGAACTCTTTTGGCTTTCCTGTAAAGCTTACAGCACAAGGATTGTCCGATACAAACTACTATAATTTTATATCTGATGGGATACAACATCTTTGCAGGAAGTCTAATATCTACCCCTGCGTTCTGGATGCAGCCATTTTTAGTAGTTTTGACAAGGAGGAATGGGCAGAAAAGAATATGAGTTGGCGATTTCGGAAACAAAAAAGGTGAATTAGTTAAGCTTAAAGAACTCAGAAAATAAATATATAAAAACATTTTCATCCAAGAAAATTGATTAATTGAATAACAAAAACAAGAAAAATATAAGTCGCGTTTCTATAGTTGATAAAACATAGCAGAAGAATTTTTGAAAGCGATTTGGAATAAGATGGTGGATTCTGGTATTGTATCTTTGGAAATTCAAGTTCTCTTTATGGCCGGTAGTTGAACTTGGTGGTATAATTTATATATTCTCAGACAGCGATAGTAGAAAATGGTATTTGTCAATATTTGAGGGAACATTTATGAAGACAAGAATTTTCGAGCGGTCATCGCATAACCCTATCATTTCGCCTTTGGATCTACCTTTTCCGGCGGCAGCTGTACTAAATCCCGGTGCTTCCGAACAGGGGGATGAGGTTGTGCTGCTACTGCGCGTTGAGGACCATGCCGGGCACTCGAATATCTATGTTGCACGTAGCAGGAACGGGGTAACAGATTGGAGATTTGAGTCAGAGCCGATACTTCGCTATGGTGAGCAAGACTGGCGGTACGAACAGTGGGGTTGTGAAGACCCACGCATCACGTATTTAGCAGCGGAGAAACGCTGGTATATTACCTACACTGCCTACTCGCCCAACGGAGCCGCTGTGGCATTGGCGCATACCGAAGATTTTGTCCGTGCCGAACGAGTCGGGCTGCTGTTTTCTCCAAACAACAAAGACGCTGTACTGTTCCCGCAAAAATTTGATGACCGATGGGCGGCACTCCACCGCCCAGATGCCGGCGGTATGGAGCACATTTGGTCGGCTTATTCTCCCGATTTGGTGCATTGGGGTGAACCACACTGTGTGCTGCCTGAGCTTGGTGGCGCTGCATGGGATGGTGCCAAGGTAGGTGCAGGGCCACCTCCAATTCTCACGGAACACGGCTGGCTTCTGATATACCACGGTGTTAAGGCTTATGGTGGTCAACTTGTTTATCGAGCCGGTGTAGCTCTGTTGGAGAAAGACAGGCCTCACAAAGTTGTTGCTCGCTCGCGAAACTGGATATTTCAAGCTGAAGCGCC
>CAZLWL010000008.1:46733-55914 GCA_964563335.1 uncultured Pirellulales bacterium | reverse complement strand
CAGGCTCCGCGAAGGGTCTGGTTGGCTGAAATAATAGATTCTTTCCCGGCGCGCCTGGACTCAGAATGACACTTTGTGTTTTGAGATAGTTTCTAAATAGTTGTTTACGTGACAGAATCAAGCAGCTTCATAGAAGGACAAGCCGGATATGAACCGAAAGAGGCAATGGACCATCGTGGTTCTTACAAGTGTGTTCGCTTTGAGCACCGTGGCTGAGGCAGTTTCGACCAAGCGAATCGACACCGTTCGCCAGAAGGCCCTGCTCAATAAGGAAGTGCTCGAAAACGCCGATTTCGAGGTGATCGACTCTTTTTGGGCCGATGCATTCGCCGAGTTACTAATTTTGGACGACTTTTCAGAGATAGTCAATATCAGGAGCCAGATTTTTGCCCGCAGGGGCCCCGCTGAACCCAGTCAGTACTCCGTCGGTTTCATCACCTCCGGGCAAAAACATCTTACGGCTGCGTTTGACGAGGTGCAAAGCTGGGAGACCGACCAGCGAAAAACCTGGGTCGAGCGCAACCTTATAATTTTGACGGCCCAATTGGAAAGCGGCGAGCTGCTCGAACTTGGCATGAGAATGATAGGGCATGAAAATGGTACCGTTCGCTACTGGGCCGTAAAGGCCCTCACCAATCCGGGCATCGTCAGACAATTGAATTCTGATGCCTCCCTGGATACAGAACCAGCCGCCCGAATCGGGCGACAACTCGAAATCACCGCCGAAAAGGAAACTCATCCCGAAATTCTCAGTTTGATTGCAGCTTTTGCGGGGCAGGTAAACAGGACCGGCGCAAAACAACTGCTGACCAAGATTGTCGATTTGCGCACAAGCGCTTATGAGAACTGGACGGTCAAGTATGAGTTGATGGATGCGAAGCTGCTCAGGTCGTTAGGCAATGAAATCCTCTCACCAGTCTCCCAGTCAAGCAAGGCTGCTGACAGTCGCAGGTTTGCACAGTTATATTCTTATGCAATGCAAAGGTTTATTCTGGGCGCAAATGTCCTCAGCGACGTATCGAAACAGCAATTAGCTTCGGTGCTGGTTGAAGTGGAACAATCGGTACTTGACAGACTCTTAGGCAGATCTCAATACTCAATCAAAACGGTCGTTGAGAAAATATTGACCCGCAAGACGGGCGAACAAAAAAATTATTCCGCATTGGAAACTGAGCACGACTCTCTGCTGGGAACCGCTGCCCGCCAGGGAGAATTGCCCGCTGCACTTAATTTTGACTACGGCAAGGACTCCAACGATAGTGGTCTTACCGCCCCGAAGAAGCTGGGCCCGCCGCCCCCGGTTCAGCCTAAAACCGAATCCACAGAGTCTGAGGCTGATGTTGCCGAACCTGAGGCCGAAGCTACCGAGCCTGAAACTGAAGCCGCCGAGACAAGCGGGTAAAGACATAAGTCTTATGCACCCGTCCCGGCATCGACGCAATCGGACATTGGAGGTTTGATTGAATGGTAAACAACCGCCCCACCGCAACATTCCTCCTTTTACTCGTCCTTGCAGCAATCATCACCTTACAAATTCTGGCAATGGTTCGCTCAGACAGGCTTTCTAAACGGCTCAACAAGATTGTGGATATCTGGACCGATGCAGTAACTGTCGGCCGGCAAACCATCGGCATAGGCCGCACAACCGTCGGCGAATATCCCGGAGATGAAGGCGATTGGCTGATTTGGGCAATGCACGCCGAACCGAAAACGCTCAGCCCGATTTCTGTTGACCGCGATATTTATGCCAAATGGATTACCGTTGGCAACATCTTTGAGCCACTCTTGATTTATGACTGGGACCAGATAAGACTTGTTCCATGGCTGGCCCAAAGCTACGAGATTTCCGCCGGCGGCCTTGAGATAACTTTTCACTTGAGAGAGGACATACATTTTTCAGACGGTACCGCCGTCACCTCTGATGATGTCATCTTTACATACGAAACAATCATCAATCCCATGGTCGATGCCGCTGACGTGGCCAATCTTTATGTTGACGTTGCAAGAGCGGTTAAGATTAACGACAGGGTTGTAAAGTTCTATATGAAAAGGCCCTACTTTAAGGCCCTTGAAGTCGTTGGTTTTTGGGATACAGGGATCTTCCCAAAACATATTTATGAGTTTACCGATGCCCAACGGTTTAACGAACGAGTATCTAATCCCGCCGGCAGCGGACCTTATTTATTTGAGAAATGGGACGTAGGAAGCGAAGTTGTCCTTCGACGTAATGAGAATTATTGGGGGCGAAAACCGAAACTGAAAAAGGTCATTTACAAATTCATCCCCAATAACATAGCCAGCCTCCAGTCACTCAGGTCTCATCAGGTCGATATGATGATACCCGACATGGAGCAGTTTTCCGACCTTCTCACTGACGAAGACTTCAACAAGGAGTTTAACTGTGTTTCTTATTGGAACCCCGGCGCACCTTTTTATTACATCGGCTGGAATCAGAACACGCCCTTCTTTTATGACAGTCGGGTCCGCCTCGCCATGACGCATATTGTCAACCGCCCCCAGATTGTCTCCAGCCTCCTCAGAGCCCAGGCCGAGGCCATAACCGGACCGTTTTTTGTCAAAGGCAGCCAGAATGACCCCGATATTGAGCCCCGGCCTTACGATTTGGAAAAGGCCCGCGCACTACTCGACGAGGCAGGCTGGATTGACACTGACGACGACGGCGTGCGAGACAAAAACGGCACACCGTTCAGGTTCAAGTTTATGTACTCAAGCCAAACCATTCTCTACGAGAGGATTGCGAAGCTACTAAAGGACGAAGCCGCCAAAGTCGGTATTGATGTCATCCCGGACCCCTACGAATGGTCGGTTATTATAGGCAGGCTCACCGAGAGGAATTTCGAATCAATGATTATGGGTTGGGGCGGCGATATTGTTGAAGATTTTTACCAGATATTCCATTCTTCACAGATAGAAAATCGTGGCTCCAATTATGTGGGCTTTCGAAATGACCGGGCCGATACTATAATGGAGCAGATTAGACTCTCGATGGACGAGAATGACAGGGACCGGCTGAGCCGACAGTTGCACCGCATCTTGCACGAAGAGCAGCCATATACGTTTTTGTATGCAAGGCCGACCTTTCGCCTCGTCGATAAGCGGTTCGCCAATACCATCGTTCATAAGTTGGGATTCAATTACTTTGAGTGGTACGTACCGAAAGGATTACAAAAGTATAACTAATTTCTATGGGGCACGAATTTTAATTATGAAGGAGTTTTGATATGAATGGTCGTTCGGGCTTAGCTACGTTTTTCCTGTTCCTGTTCCTGGCAGTGATGATACTGCTTCAAGTATTGTCGATGCTCCAGTCGGACAGGCTGTATGAACGGCTGAATGTCCTCTTAGACCGGTTGCAAAGCGGTACCGCTGCTGTTCGAATAGCTCAGGACAAGGCTACACCGAGAACGGCGGATTTGCCGATGGAAGAATATCCCGGCGACGAAGGCGACTGGCTCATCTGGAGATTGAACGGTGAACCATCTACCTTGATGGAAATACACACTTCAGGAACTATGTATACCCGGTATATTGTCAGCGGCAATATTTTTGAGTCGCTTCTAAGATACGATCCTGACGAATTCAAACTTGAGCCTTTCTTAGCTGAAAGCTACGAGGTTTCCGCCGACGGCCTTGAAATGGGTTTTCGCCTTCGTGACGACATCCATTTTTCCGACGGCCATCCAATCACGGCCGATGATGTCATCTTCACTTACGAAACGATTGTAAATCCCGGAGTGGACGCCGCAAGCCTTGCAAATTATTACAGAGATGTCGACCGTGTAGCCAAAATCAACGACCGCGAAGTCAAGTTCTATATGAAGAAGGTATATTTCAAATCTCTCGAGTTTTGCGGAGGTATGGCGATACTCCCCAAACACATATACGAGTTCGATGACCCCGACGAGTTCAACAAACGTGTCTCCGACCCGGTTGGCAGCGGGCCGTATGTATTCGAGAAATGGGATGTTGCCCAGCAGGTTGTGCTCAGGCGCAATGAGAACTACTGGGGGCATAAACCAAAAATAAAGAAAATTGTTTACCCATTTATTACGAACAACACCGCTGCCGTTCAGGCTTTGCGCACAGGCAATATTGATTACATGCGGCCGCTGCCTGATCAATACCATGAATTGAGCAATGACGATGAATTTACGAAGGATTTCCAGTGTTTGTCTTACTGGCACCCCGCCGTTGGATACTTCTGGATAGGATGGAACCAGGACAGACCCTTCTTCAAGGACAAACGCGTTCGCCGTGCTTTGACATATCTCATAGACCGCGAGAAAATATGCAAACACCTCTTGAGAAATCCGGAAGCCGTCGTGCCAACGGGAAATTTTTATATCTTCGGCCCTCAAAGCAATCCGTCCATCAAGCCCTGGCCTTACAATCCCAAAAAGGCCCGGCATCTTCTTGACGAAGCCGGGTGGGTCGATACCGACGGCGACGGGATACGTGACAAAGACGGTGTGCCTTTCAGGTTCAAATACATGATAGTAAGCGGGCTTCAGTTACACGAACAGGTAGCGAAACTTGTTAAGGACGCAGCCGCGAAAGTCGGCATTGAAGTTACTCTCGAACCCTACGAAGGGTCGGTCTTTTTTCAGAAAGCTCAGGACCGGGAATTTGATGCAATTAACATGGCCTGGGCCGGCGGATTAGCCGGAGACCCTTACCAGATATGGCACTCATCTCAAATCGGCAATCGCGGGAGCAATTACATCGGTTTCAACAATCCCGAGTCCGACGCAATTATCGAAGAAGCTCGAAAAACCTTAGATGACGACAAACGCAACCAGATGTATCATCGTTTCCACAGCATTATTCATGAAGAACAACCCTATACATTTGTATATACCAGGCCTGGTCAGCGTTTTCTTGACAAGCGGTTCAAAAATGTCAAGGTCCACAAATTAGGTCTCGATGAGCATGAGTGGTACGTGCCGAACGAATTGCAGAAGTACAAATGACAACGTATATCATAAGACGCCTGCTATTAATGATTCCCACGCTGCTGGGAATAACCATAATGGTTTTTGCCATCAGCAGGATTGCCCCCGGCGACCCGGTCGCTCTTTCTATGGGCCCCGGCGGCCAGATGGATGCCCAGCGGGCTGCGGATGTTCGCCAGGCCCGCATGAAGCTCTACGGCCTGGATAAACCCGTTCCTGTACAGTATGCAAAATGGCTATGGCGTGTAGTGAGGTTCGACTTCGGCGATTCCATCAAGCACCATCGTCCCGTTAGCGAGCTAATCGCCGAGCGTCTCCCTATCACGCTTACGCTGAATTTGTTAGCGTTCGTAATAATTTATACCGTTTCACTCCCATTGGGTGTTCTGGCGGCCGTCAGACACCAGAGGCTTTTTGACAGGCTCAGCTCCGTGATTCTTTTTATGTTGTGGGCGCTGCCGAGCATGTGGGTCGGCCAGATGCTGATAGGCTATTTCTGTGGACCTGCGTTTATAAACTGGTTCCCCCCGGCGGGCCTTAGCAGTAATAACGCCGACGCCCTGCCGTTTTTCCCGTGGCTCGTTGACAGATTGTGGCATCTTGCCCTGCCCGTGTTTTGTCTGACGTATGCCGGATTTGCATATCTCACCAAGCAGGTCCGGGCCGGGATGTTAGACAACCTCCGTGCAGACTACGTGCGAACCGCAAGGGCCAAGGGACTGGCAAACCGGCAGGTCATCTTCCGTCACGCCTTCCGCAACAGCGTGATACCGGTGATTACCATTATGGCGACGCTGCTGCCGGCCATGTTCGGCGGCTCCGTCATCATCGAAAGCATCTTCAGCATCCCCGGCATGGGAAGGCTCGCTTTCGAGGCCGTTACTACACGCGACTATAACGTCGTGATGGCCGTGGCGACAATAGCAGGCGTCCTCAATCTGGCCGGCTTGCTCTTAGCTGACATCGCATACGCCGTTGCAGACCCGAGGATAAGTTTTGAGGCAACCATCGAGTAAAGGCCTATGTCCAAACAACTCAACGAACATTCTGACTGGGGCACATCATACGGCGAAATGGTCCGCAAAGAGTTCTTCAAAAGCCTGCTCTGCAAGGTGAGTCTGGCTGTAATAATATTCTTGTTTGCCGTCGCCGTTCTCGCGCCGTTTTTAGCCAACGACAAACCTCTGATAATTCGCATTGACGGAGCCTTAAGCTTTCCCATCGTTCGCAATTTCAAGGCCGCCGACTACAGCATTTTCCTTGCAGCCGGCGTGGGTCTGACAATGCTCTTTTTGATTCGCAGAAATCGCAGGTGCGTCGAGCCTTCAATACGCGGCCAGGTCCTTTGGCGGCAGATATGCGTCGCGGGTACCATGCTCTTAATCAGCATCGTGGTGCTGTTCATTTTTGTACCTAAGAGGCTCGACGCCACTGATTACAAAGCCCTTGTCGCTAACGGTGAAGCCACCGATGCGATATTTCCTCCTATACCCTATGGTTACGAACGTACGGATCTGGGAGTCAGGGAGCAACCGCCCAATCAAAAACATTGGCTCGGCACCGATGATGTCGGCTCCGATGTCTTGTGCCGCCTGATTCACGGAAGCAGGATTTCACTGTCGGTCGGTTTTGTGGCCGTGGGAATATCCAGCATAATAGGCGTCATGGTCGGAGCGGTGCTCGGCTACTTCGGCGGCAAGGTTGACTTCATAGGTATGCGTTTCGTCGAAATAATGATGGCCATACCGGTCTTCTTCCTCATTATCACTATTGTCGCGTTCTTTCCTCGCAGTCTCTTAAACATTATGATAATCATCGGCATCACCACATGGACCGGCAACGCAAGGTTTATCCGCGCCGAGTTCCTGAAGCTTCGCAACCAGGATTTTGTCCAGGCCGCCAAGGTCTTCGGGCTGCCCCTTCGCAGCATACTCTTTCGCCACATGCTGCCCAACGCCGTCGCCCCGGTCCTCGTAAATGCCACCTTCGGAATCGCAGGCGCCATCTTTGTCGAGGCGGCCCTGAGCTTTCTCGGCTTCGGTGTCGCACCGCCGGCGCCGAGTTGGGGGCAGATGCTCAGCCTTGGCATCGGCACCACCGGCAGATTCCTCTGGTGGCTGTCGCTGTTTCCGGGCCTTGCAATCTTTTTTACGGTGATGGCGTACAACCTGGTCGGAGAAGGTCTGCGCGATGCTATCGACCCGCGCTTGAGAAAAGCTAAAACTTAACGATCAAGGTCCAAACATGGCAGAAAAGAAATACCTGACCGCACCGATCCCATCCAAGAAAGTCCCCGCAGGAATGCCGTATATCCTCTCAAATGAAATGGCGTAGCGTTTCGCTTTCTACGGCATGACCTCTATTTTGGTCCTTTATATGACCACTCAACTTAAGGGGCCGGATGGCACGCTCGACCTGATGGGCGAAACCGAAGCTATGCGATGGTTTCATCTGTTCAAGTCGGCGGTGTACTTTCTTCCTTGCCGGGCCCAGCTACTATTGGTTCTTTACCGCAATAATGACAGTTACGGCGGTCATCTTCATCTTTGTCGCCGCCGGCTACCGCGAGAAAACCTACATCCAGGACGAGAAGCCGCCTGAAACGCTTGATTGAGCAAAATATAGCTGCAATTTGACTTGAAAAGGATTTGTGGTATGATAACCTGCACCGTTAATTTATGAACACTCGGGGCCTGTGAGCAGATGGATGTAAAACAGATTATACAGATAACTACAGATGGCGATGTTACTATTGTCTCTTTCGGCCTGGAGACCATAACCGGCCTTTCAGTCCTTGAGCAAATAAATGCGCGGTTGCGAGCGCTCATCGCCGATGACCGGCCCGGCAAGATTGTCGTTGATTTCGACGGGGTCAAGTTCTTCTCGTCGCAGGTGCTCGGGCTGCTCGTTGACGTATGGCGAAGGCTCAGCGACTACGGCGGGATTATGCTGATAAGCGGCATAAACCCACAGCTCAACAGGGTCTTCAAAATTACAAACCTCGACAAAATCTTCGAGTTCTGTCCCGACCGGGCAAGTGCCGTCAAGGCAATGCGTCAGAAGAAATTATGAATTTTCAAGTTAAGGTGTCAGCAAATGCATATTCAAACACAATTCTCCGTTTTCATGGTCAACAAACCCGGCGTCCTCGCTCAGGTCCTCACTGAAGTTGCCAGGGCCAAGGTAAACCTCATCGCTATCACCATGATGGATTCGGTCGAGCACGGTGTTATGCGCCTGGTCAGCCAGTCTCCCGTCAAAATCCGCAGCGTCTTGAAAACGCTGAACATGCCGTTCAGCGAGACCGACGTCTTGTGTGTCACGCTCTCCAACAGGGCCGGCGCCCTGGCCGATATCACCCAAAAGCTCTCTCAAGCCCACATAAACATCTCGTATGCATATTGTACAGCGGGAGCCAAAGGCGGAAAGACCACCGGCGTCTTGAAGGTCGCAGACGTCAAAAAGGCAATAAAGATTCTCTCAAGCCACGCCGACAAAACAGGTAAATCCAAGCCGACGGTAAGACGCTCGCCCGCTTCGAGAAGATAACAACACGGTTTCAGGGAATGATTTGCCCCGTACAATAAATAATCAGCCGCGAAGCGGCGATAGTATTGAGGATAAAGCTAATGGCCGGAGCATATTCATGTTTACGGTATCATCTGATATTCAGCACAAAGGATCGGGAGCCCTTTATCACAAAACAGCTATCCTCGCGTTTGCATGAATATCTGGGAGGTATTATTAAGGGCAGTCACAGTGTGCCGCTGGCTATAGGTGGGACAACAGACCATGTGCATCTGCTTGTATCTCTTCGGCCGGATACATCTATTTCCGAGATTGTTCGCGTTCTAAAAAGCAACTCTTCAAAGTGGGTTCACGAAAACTTCTTGCAATATCCAGGCTTTGCGTGGCAGAGAGGCTATGGAGCTTTCTCTGTGAGCCGCTCTCAGACAGATAGTATAAAGACATACATTGCTGACCAGTTAAAACACCACCGATTACGTTCATTTGAAGATGAATTTGTTGAATTCCTCAAACGCAACGGGATTGAGTACGACTCTCGCTATATATGGGTCTGACTGGCTCGAAATGGGCTTATCTGTCGCCCCGTTGGGGCTTTATTTTATTTCGGCTCTTGGATGCCGGGGCTTGCGCCCCGGCCTACTTTCTTTTGCCCCCTTGGGGCTAAAAAATTCGTGAACCAA
>CAZLWL010000008.1:0-46633 GCA_964563335.1 uncultured Pirellulales bacterium | reverse complement strand
CAAACAACCAGCCGCGAAGCGGCGACAGATACGTAGCCTGGGGCGCCAGCCTCAGGAACAAAAATCGACAACCAACAAACAACCAGCCGCGAAGCGGCGACAGATACGTAGCCTGGGGCGCCAGCCTCAGAACCCTCCAACCATTTTCCTTGACCACCCGATTGATTTTTGCTTCAATATCACCTCCGAATGCGTAATTCAGGATTAACCGATTGCTCAGAAAAACAGGAAAAACAATGAAAATCAGTAAGAGAGCTCTGGCCGTGCCGCCCTCAGCAACTATGGCTGTTACCGCGCGGGCAAAGGAGTTGAAGGCCCAGGGTGTTGATGTCATCAACTTCGCCGCCGGCGAACCTGATTTCGACACTCCCGATTTCATAAAGGCTGCTGCCGTTGACGCCCTAAACCGCGGACGAACAAAATACGCCGCTGCCGCCGGCATTATAGAACTGCGGACAGCCATTGCCGACAAACTGCAAAAGGACAATAACCTCACCTATTCGCCCGATCAGATCATTGTCAACATCGGCGCCAAACACTCCGTATATGAGGCAATCCAGGCAACCCTCGACGAGGGCGACGAGGTCATCCTTCCCACACCCTATTGGGTTACCTACCCGGAGGCTATAAAACTGGCAGGAGCAGCACCCAAGATCGTCCAGACCAGCAGAGATGACGGCTACAAAATCACACCTGCACAGCTCAAAGCCGCCATCACTGACAAAACCGCCATGCTGCTGCTAAATTCTCCGAACAACCCCGGCGGATTTACCTACACGCCGCAAGAACTCGCTGCCCTTGCTGCAGTGCTCGAAGGAACTGACATAATGGTCCTTTCGGATGAGATATACGAAAAGCTTGTGTACGGCCAAACCAAGTTTGTCAGCTTCGCCTCGTTAAGCAAAGATGCATACGACCGCACTCTAACCATAAACGGCTTTAGCAAAGCCTTCGCCATGACCGGCTGGCGATTGGGCTACACCGCCGGGCCCATCGAGGCCATAAAGGCTATGGCCCGACTGCAGTCTCACATGACTCAAAACGCCGCGACCTTCGCTCAAGTTGCCGCCGTTACCGCACTAAACCAGGGTCACGAGGCCATTGAAAAAATGCGGATAGAGTTCGAAAAACGAGGCTCCTGCATGGCCAAGCGGCTTAATAGGATTGAAGGCGTCTTCTGTAGCGAGCCTACGGGGGCTTTTTATTGTTTTCCTGATGTTTCAACTCATTACGGCCGAAATATTGGTGGAGCCAAGGTCGAAAACAGTCTGGATTTTGCCAAAGCCCTTTTAGAGCAGGCAAATGTCGCTTTAGTTCCGGGCGGGCCGTTTGGCTGCCCGGATAATGTCCGGCTGAGCTTCGCCTGCTCGCTCGAACAGATTACCAAAGGTCTCGACAGAATTGAAAAATGGCTGAAATCGTAAATTCACAAAAACGATACGCTTTTTCAGGCTGGCCCATGATAATTTTATGGGTCGGCATACTTGTATTTTCGTTTCACGCCTGTACACACATGGTCGCCGCAGGCGATACATGGGTGGCCTTAGCTTCCGGGCGCCATTTCTCCAACCACGGTGTCAATACCGTCGAGCCTTTCAGCGCAAACACCCACAAAGCAGGCCCCACAGAGGCCGAACTCGAAAAATTCCCCAAATGGCTCCACGGTGCCATCAAATACTGGCACCCTACCGGCTGGATTAACCAGAACTGGGGCACACATTTTCTCTTCCACTGGCTGGCCAAGACATTTGGCTCGGAAGGTAATTACAATTACGATGCGCTAATCTACTGGAAGTTTGCCGTTACAATAATCGGAGCTATTGCCACATACTATATTGCCCGAATCATCGGCGCCAGCCCCCTACTGGCGGCAATCGCCGCCGCTTTCGCGCCGTTCGTAGGAAGAACGTTCATCGACGTCCGGCCCGCCGTTTTTTCAAATATGCTCACACCAATATTAATTTTGGTACTCGTTCTGGCCACATATCGGAACATTTGGTATATATGGCTCGTCGTCCCGGTAACAGTATTTTGGTGCAACGTCCACGGCGGGTATCTATACGTATTCATGATGGGTGTGCCGTTCGTGCTTATGCATCTTATCACCATTGGGTTCCCCAAACGATTTATCACCATCGGAAAAACCGGCATACTGCACACTATCGCCGCAGGATTCGCTGCCTTTATTGCAATGATAATATTCAACCCGTTCCACCTCACTAATCTGACACACACCTTTATTGTAACAATCAGCGAAAATGCCAAGTCATGGAGGACAGTCAACGAGTGGCATCCCGCCTTCGAGTGGACAAATCCCGTCGGCCAGGAAACCGCCTTTCTCGTAATGTACATCATCGCCTGGGTTACTCTGGTTTTGTGGCTGTTCGCAAGGTTTCTAAAACCAGACCGTACCGCCAGACGTCCGAGGCAAGTTGAACAAGCCGGCTCCGACCAATATCAATGGCCGAAAATTGACCTGGCCCTCATCACAATTGCCGCGCTGACCGTTTACATGGCCATACGCTCAAGGAGATTCATACCGATTGCCGCTGCCGCCGCGTGCCCTGTAATGTCCTTGTTCATACACCAGGCCGTCTCCATAATTGCTGCCAGAATCCAGCTCGCCCGAAAGCAGCAGTTCGCCGTCCCTCCAATGCCTAAAATCTTTCAAAGAGCGCTTTGGATTGCAGCGACCGCAACCATCCTGTTTTTCGGATACGTCTGGGGTGCAAAATTCAAGCGAGTGTTTCTTGACCCCTGGCCGGTTGACGGCAAGTACGATTCGGTGTTTATGCGAATGACCGCCTCCAACGTAAAGCCAACCGACGTCGGCCGATTTATCAGAGAAAACAAACTCGCAGGAAAAATGTTCAATTACTGGACTGAAGGCGGCGCCATCGCCTTTGCCCAGGAACCTGACCCCGAAACCGGCAGAACTCCATTGCGGCTTTTTATGGACGGCAGAGCACAGGCCGCTTATGACCATGACAAATTTCAACTCTGGAATTATATCAAAAGCGGCGGCCCCGCCGCGCAAAACGCACGCCTCGCCAAGCGAAAACCCACTAATGACGATTACACCAAGATCGGCAAATGGATTAACCAGCAAATGAAAAAGTACAATGTCTGGGTCATCCTCATGCCCACCAACGAACTTAATTCAACCTTCGTCAAAGGGCTAAAGAAAAGCCCAAACTGGGCCACCGTTTATGCCGACACCTATCAGCGCATGTGGGTGGATACCGGCGACCCGAGAGGCAAGACGCTGATTACTGATGTTTTGAGCCAAAAGGCCAAATTCCCAAATGAATTCTCCAGGAACTTCACTCTCGGCGGCATCCTTATAGGCGCGGCTGATATTCGAGCGGCACAGGCCGGTTGCGATTACGCCAGGAAAGCCTTCCAAATCCGCCCCTCGCAGATATCCATCATAGAGCTCATTTATGCGACCAGGCGAAAGGAGCTGAAAAAAGCGGCCACGGCCGATATCAAACAATACCTTGAACAGTTCACCAAGAACAAGGAAGACCTGTCCAAAAAGGGTGATTATGAAAAGAAACTTCTCGCGGCCATCTGGGCCGGGAAATACCTGGCCCCACAGATTCGACGCACTAATCCCGAACTCTCGAAGAAATATGCCAACCTCACCAAAGAATACGAAACCGACCGGGCACGCATATCAAATCAATCAAGATGGTAAATAGTAATGCATGATCGCAGTAACATCAGCCCTCAAGACAGCCAACAGCCGCCTCTTGCCCCAATGCCCTCTATAAGCGTATTTTTCCCCTGCCACAACGAAGTCGCAAACATAGAGCCGTTAGTTGCCAAAACCCTGCACGTTCTGACCAGACTCACCCCCGACTTTGAAATTATCATAGTTGACGACGGCAGTACCGACGGCACAGACAAGGTTGCAGACTCACTCGCCACGGAGATCGGAGCAGTAAAGGTGGTCCACCATCCAACCAATTCAGGTTACGGCGCAGCCCTGCAGTCAGGCTTCAGTGCCGCTACTAAGGAACTTGTCTTTTATACCGACGGCGATGGACAATTTGACATCGACGAGATGCCCGCCCTTCTGCCCATGACCCGACAGTACGATATAGTCGCCTGCTATCGCCTCAATCGGCAGGAAGGCCTTATCAGAAAATTCAATGCCTGGGCCTGGACTAAACTTGTCTGCCGGGTATTTAACATGGACCTGCGAGACATTGACTGCGCCTTCAAGCTGTTCAAACGCCGAATCTTCGACGACATCACAATCCGCAGCACCGGCGCATTGATAGATGCCGAAATCCTCGCCAGAGCCATACACAAAGGATATACAATCACCCAGACCGGCGTCCATCACTATCCACGAAAAGCAGGCACACAATCCGGTGCGAATCTGACTGTCATCTTTCGTGCTTTCAAAGAGCTTTTCAAACTCCGAAAAGAAATTCTTGCAGAACCGTAGCACATGAAAATATACCGCCAACAACCGCTCATACGACCCGACCTGCAGGCCCACATTTATTCAGAGGCCCTGCTGAGCAACGTACATAATCTCAAATCCCTCTGTCCTGCGGCCACAAAATTCTGTGCCGTCGTTAAGGCCAATGCCTACGGCCACGGCATCGCCGAGGTCGTCAACATCCTGAAAACGGCCGACGTCGATTTCTTCGCCGTCGCCAGCATATACGAAGCAATCCACATCGCGCACATGGTCAAAAACCAATCCATTCTCATCCTCGAACCGCTCTCCGCCAACGCACCGCCCGACCACATATCGCTGTGCGCGAAGAACGGCTGGCATTGCGTAATATCCTCCCTCGAAGCTGTTGATTTCATCGCGCGCATGCTATCCGGCAGCAAGCACATCCTGAATCTGCACGTCAACGTCGAGACTGGCATGGGTCGCTGCGGCCTTGACCCCGCCAAGGCCGCTGAGCTGATTACAAGAATCGACCGGTGCCCGAACACACACCTCGCCGGCATATACACACATTTCGCCACCGCTGATGAGCAAGACCTTTCCTACTCCTACCAGCAGCTAAGCACCTTCAATGACTTTCTCGCAAAAAATGACCTTGCCAGCCGAAAAGATACTATCATCCACTCTGCCAACAGCGCAGCTACCATAAAAATACCCGAGTCCCATTTCGATATGGTCCGCTGCGGCATCAGCATGTATGGCTACTACTCCCGACCGATGGCCGATGCCCCTATCGCTTTGGCTCCGGTCATGAAACTGCAGGCCCCTGTTGCCGTCCTGAAGCAAATCCCCGCCGGCCATTCCGTAAGCTACGGCCGCTCATTCACCACCACCCGCGACACCACCGTTGCCATTATCCCCCTCGGATACGCCGACGGCTACCGGCGATGTTTTGCCAACAAGTCCCGGATGTTGCTCGGCCCACATCTCGTCAACGTCATCGGCCGAGTCTCCATGGACCAGCTCTTGATTGACGTTACCGACATCGGCGACGTCGCAATCGGCCAAATGGTTACGATAATCGACAACCACCACGATTCACCATGCGGCGTTTACGCACTCGCCGACCTTGCCGACACCATCTGCTACGAAATCCTCACCTGCGTCCACGCCCATGTAAACAGAATCGTCCACTAATGTCGCTAAGACCTGAAGGTAGCCCTTAACGCAGATAGCACTTGCCACTTATGGACTGATTAGCTGGGTCCGGAACGTTCTTTGTTCTATCGGCAGTAGTTTGTTTGGCACATACCCACCCGGCGTCTCTACGAGCAGCAGCCCGTCATCGCTTACCATGTAAATATCACTACTGCCCGGGAACTGGAAAAGCCCTTCCGGAGTGATTATTTCAAAATCATCGAGCCTGGTAAGCATCTCCGTTGCCATATTGTATTTGTAAAGTATTTGCAGCGGCTCTTCCGCACCTGCCCTGTGTGAGCCGGCGATGATAAGGTATTCGCCCAACGTCGCCGAGTATTCCATGCTCCGGATGCCTAATCCCCCCAGGTCCAGCAGAATCGGCTCACCAAAGTCAGCCGGCGTTCCGTTTAGAACCACCTCCTGGGGGTTGTAAAGCGGAATAATCAGCGCCTGATTCGGCTCACCCACCGACGGCTGCGGATTTCTAAACCCAATCAACAGCGAATTGGTGTCCGCCGTTGCGCACAGCCCCTCGATGTTCAACCCCCGTACCTTCGGCGCAAGCTCGCTAATTTCATTCTCATCGATGTTCCCTTCCGCCACTCCTATCGCATCAGCTAAGCCCAGATTGTAAACCGAATCGTACGCAATCAGGTCATCTATCAGGCTGGTGTAGTTGCCATCAACCGTAACCGTTATCTCTTCTTCACCTTGTATAATCGTGGTGGCAAAGAAGTTGTACCGGCTGAGCCAGTATCCGCCGTACCTGTTTCTGCCGTGCGATGTTATCCAGAAGATTCTGCCGCCGAGCCATGTCGCCCCTTCGATGTCCGCCTCCGGGTGCGCCCAGTCGATGTTCAAAAAATCTGCAATGTTCGGGTCAGCTACCGGCCGCGAACCCGGATTGCGCCGGTTATATATCCGCAGCCTGTTATTTTCGTCGTCAGCCACAATAAAAAGATTCGGGTCAATCGCCACCGCCGCAGAAGCATCGGCCACCTCCCGGTACATCTCGAACGTTCTGGCCGTCACCTCCCGCGACCACCCCGTCTCGTTCAGCCGGCTCGAAGTATCACGCGCAATCGCCCTGTACCTGTACCACCTGCCCCGGTCCAGTCCGTTCGGTTCAAACACATTACCGTACTGCCAGCCGCTGTTCGGCCCCTCACCCGATACGCACTCAAAGTAGTACTCTACGCCGTTGTCCTCGTCGTATGCCTCCGTGGCAGCCATGTAAACCGACTCGGTTGATATCGTCATCGGCTCCGTTTCCCACGTCATAACGTTTGGCTCCGGTCCAATTAAGTCAACGCCCGCCAGCCAGTTCCCTGCCACTATACTCACATCGCCAAGCCCCACCTCGCCGGACTCGTCAACGTCGGCGCCTCCGCAATTGTCCGAACTGGTGCAGTTCGGCTCCTGCCACCAACTTGAAACGACCGCAAAATCTTCGATGTCAACATCCCAGTCATCATCCAAGTCACCTTCAGGACGTGGTACCGGTAGCAACGAGACAATTGCGTTCCTAAGCATGACTTTGGCGTCTTCCGTGCCAAGGTCGAAGTAATTGTACATCTTATCCGGCGTAGCAAAATAAACTCGCCCCGCACCGCCCGGCCCATAGTCAGAGCCGTCATAGTAAAAGCCTTCATCCCCCTGCCACCGTGCTATTACCACGTTGCCTCCGCTCGTTGCTACAACTTGCCCGTTACCCGCCGAGCCCTGGTCCGAGTGGTCCACATCTTTACCGGTTGAAAGAATCTCCACAGACCCCGCCGAGGTATCAACGCCTGCAAAGATCACATCGTTCGCGTCCGCAACGGTAAAATAAGTACACGGTTTCGTGTCGCTCTTGTCGCCGGGGAGCCAATCCCAGTATTCATGGTCGTCGCTCCGCACAACATTAATGCAGTGGTTCAGTATCGGCACGTCCAGCGGCCCCCAAAAGTCCGCATCGGCGTTATAGTCCGGGCCGCTGTTATCGCGCGAAACGATTATCAAATCAGCCGCTTCAAGCTCTGCCTTTTTGTGGGCGCTGAGGTGCTCCTTATATCTGTCCGCCTGTATTTGCACATCGACATTGCCTCTGTAGATATCCTGCAGGAACTGGCTGTACCCTCGCTCGGACGTGTCGTCGCTGGTTACGATGATAACGGTAAACGGCCTTGCCTGGGCCACCGCCGCAGCAGCCAAAACCACCAACATACATATAAGGCACTTGACCTTCACTCACCACTCCCAAAATCGTCTTTCTCTAACGCCAGGATCCGCCCTTCGTTTGCCATGCCCACTGTTATTCTTGCGCAAAATTGCCACCCCTGCGAAAGCAGGCAACTCCGAATCCAACCTATTTAGCCCCGGCCGCTGGCCGGGGTTTCTTCCTGAACTTGTTTGCCTATGCAGTATCCAAACGCACCACCACCACTTTCTTCGCCCCCTCGCTAACGTTATATTATACCACAAACGCCCCAAAAAAACAACCTCCTGCTAAGAAATTCTGCTTATTTGTGCTGCTTTTGTACCACAGTTGAGCCCATTTTTCCCTGGCTTTTGCTGTCCAGCCTCGCTAAAGTTGTCTGCGCTTACGTCATGCGATATAATTACGTGTGCGACAATAGCTAATCTCGCCCCAAGAAGGTGTAAGCTTCAATGAAGATGTCCGACATATTTTGCCTGTTAACCGGCGCCGATTGGTGGGACGCCGTCGCAGACGAATTTCTTTCTGTCCTGCACAAACACAGACGAGACCGCATCTGCCTACTTTACAATGCCGATGCCGACGGCTTCACCGCAAGCTATTTTGTCCTCGGCATCATTGATTCACTGACCCGCCCACAACCTGCCAACATCCAAACAAGGGCTGTCTGGAACTACGAATACGACTTCTCCTGGCTCCCTGACTTCGCCGCCGGCAACGACCCCGCCGTCATCATATGCGTCGATATTCCCATCATCCAGGAACCGGACGTTCTGCAAAAAATTTCCAACGCGTGCGAAATACTTATTTACGACCATCACGTACCGCCCGAGCACCTCGACCCAATACCACACGTCTTCTATGCAAATTCGCATCTGCTCGAAGCAAAAGATGTCGATTACCCCGCAAGTTTCTTTTCCGCCGCCCTCGCCTTCGGCGCCGGCGCTGCGGCCGGCGTTGATATGCCGGTTCTTGCCTGCGGCCTTTGCGGCGACAATTGCCTCTACACAAATAAACAGATGACTGAATTCCTCTGGCGTGAATTTCCCGCCTTCTTGCAGGCCCCCGCCGGCTCCAAGCCACCCCTCAGCCGCCTCACCTCACGACTAAATGCACTCTTCCGGGCAAACCCCGACCACACCCCCGCCGATGCTCAAACGGACCTGTACATGTTATTGCGCAGCGGCCCCGCTGACGAGGCCTTTGCAAAATTTTGCGCACGCTACAACCTCGACCACGCCCAGCAGCTTATCACGCAGGAAGTTCAGCCGGCGTTGGAGTTCCTTCGAGCCGTTGAGCCTTCAAGAGGCGTCCTCCTCTGCCAGGTCCTCGACTTTACAACATTCAGCGTCGGCATAGTCGCATCAGTTTTAGCCGCCGAAACCTGCGCCCCCGTTATTGCCTTAGGATTCCAGGTCGCCGGCAGGGTCCAGTTTGAGCTGCGCACCAACCGCGACAACACAATTGACCTGACCGAGTTATTGAAGGCCCAAAGGTGTTTCTTCACACCCATCTCATCCGGCGGCCATCCAAAAGCCGCAGGCGTCCTCGTCTATACCGCCGACGTGGCAAAATTCCAAACATCCCTTCAAAAAGCCCTACTGCAAATCCTATAACCCGGGTCCTAAACCATAGTTCGGCGATACGAACTACGGATTACAGCTTCCAGGCCTTCGCAAACGCCCCAAAGCTTCGGTCGTAGGTCTTCTCGACTCGATCCGGGAAACAGCAGCCGGGCAGTTCTCTTATCTTCAGATGATATCGCAGGCAGTCGCAACACACGCCTTTTTTATCGCAGCCGGGATAAGTGCAATTACAATTTTGCAGATTTTGCTCTTTCTTACATTCCACTCAAACTACCTCCGTCTAACCATCAAACCTTCTAACCGTCCAACCATCTAAACCGTTTTTATTGAAAATGCAATTCGATAATATCTCTGTCAACCAACTCATACGTCCTGTGCACGTTTTGCCCATCGTGGACATTCTTGCCCCAGGCCCGTGCACTCTTCAGCTTATCGGCAAGTTCGCGGTGAATCGACCTCGCCAAATCCATCACCGTCGAGCCCCGCGTCAACGTAAACGGATCTTTCATATCCGCGGGCTTGCCCGGCTTCTTTGCATACACGCGAACAACGTCCAACAGCTCAAACATCTTCCGCGTCAATTCTTCCAGACCCTCGCCCGTCTCTAATGAAACCTGGACAATCTCAAAACGTCCCTTGCAGCCCCTTTTCACCGCCTCGGTCGCGCCCTCTTTAGCCGAATCGGCCTTCGTGCATATCACAAACGCCTTCCTCCCTAAGATATTACCCGTCCCGTCGGTTTCTTCGGTTTGCTCATCGATAAGCAACCGATGCGATTCCAGAAAATCAAGGCACACGCTCATTTGCTCGCCCACATCGCCGCTAAGATCGATTACAATCCCAATCAAATCGCTCCCCCGATACGTACTCACCGCACCCGGCGGCGCGCAATCCGCGGTGATAGGAGGCATATCCACAATCTGCATCGAAACGTCTTCGTACTCGGCCATCCCCGGTGTCGGCAGACCCGTCGCGAACGGATAGTCGGCAATATTCACCCTTGCATTGGAAAGCATCCCCACAATCGCACTCTTGCCGCAGTTCGGCATCCCGAGCAGCACAACCTGCCCGGCGCCGCTGGTGGGCACATGAAAGACGTCCACACGCTTAGCGCCATGCCTCTTGGGGCCGGCGACGGCCTCCTTGAGTTTGCTCAGCCTCCGCCGCAGGTCCGCCCGCATGTGGTCCGTGCCTTTGTGCTTCGGAATCGTCCGCAGCATCTCCTCCAATGCAAGCAGCCGTTCATCATCGGTAGCGGCACTTCTGAACCACTCCTCGGCCTTCCTGTACTCTGGCGTTAAGTTAGCAGGCACAACACAACCAAAAAAAACAATTCAAACCAACTCAATATTTAGCCCCATGTTCTACCGGAGGTCTCCCCCTATTCGGCGACCAGTTCAGCAACCATATCACCGACTTCGCTCGTTGAATAGCCCATCTTCCCTGCGCCCATACCTTTGAGCTTATTACCGGTCACAAACCTTACCACCTCTTCGATCTTTGCCCCGGCCTGGTCCTCGCCCAATGTTTCTAACATCATCTGCACAGCACAGATCGCCGCCAACGGATTGATTACACCTTTGCCCGTGTACTTCGGCGCGCTTCCGCCGATAGGCTCAAACATGCTGACGCCATCGGGATTAATATTGCCGCCGGCCGCGATGCCCATACCGCCCTGCGTAATGGCGCCGAGGTCGGTAATGATATCGCCGAACATATTACCCGTCACAATTACATCGAACCACTCAGGATTCTTCACCATCCACATGCACGTCGCATCGACATGATAATATTCCCTCTTGATATCAGGATACTCTTTTTCGCCCATCTCATGGAACGCCCGCTCCCACAGATCATATATGTATGTCAGCACATTCGTCTTACCGCAAAGGGCCAATGTATTTTCCTTGCCTTTGCCCCGTGCCTTCCTGCCGTACCTGCGCGTATATTCAAATGCATACTTCAAACATCTGTCAACCTGAAAGCGTGTATATACAGCCGACTGCACCGCAATCTCCTGCGGCGTGTCCTTCATGGTAATACCGCCCGTACCGGTATAAATCCCGCCCGTGTTTTCACGCACCACAACATAATCGATATCGTCGGGCCTCTTGTCTTTCAGCGGACAATCCACCCCCGGAAAGAGCTTCACCGGCCGAAGGTTAATATACTGGTCCAACTCGAACCGTACCTTCAGCAAAATCCCCTTCTCCAAAATACCCGGCGCCACCTCCGGATGACCGATTGCACCCAACAATATCGAGTCGAATTGTCGCAGCTCCTCCCCCGCGCTATCCGGCAGCGTCTCGCCGGTCCTTTTATACCGCTCGCCGCCAAAGTCGAATTCAGTCAAATCAATCTTGAAATTAAATTTACCCGCAGCAGCCTTTAGCACCTTGACAGCCTCAACCGTTACCTCCGGCCCAGTCCCGTCGCCGGGTATCACCGCAATCTTATACGTTGTCATACATTTCCTTTCTATTTATGAATCACTTCTATGTATCTTTTGCCGTTTCTGGCTTCTGAAAAACCAGCCGGGCAGTGGTTCATGGGATAAATCAGACAGCATCTTATTTAAGACCACCAAGAGCTTGTGTGGAAAAAGTCTAAGAATATATCTATACAGAATGCGGACTATAAATCTTTCGTAAGCGTATGATTTCTTTTCCCTGGAAACTGAAAAGCTGGTGTTTTTTATGTAGCATGACGACAGTTCACTGCTTTCCAAACCTAAAAAATCACACATCTTATCAGCAAGCTGCCCCTGATGCTCCACCAGGTCGGTGTATTGTATAATAAAGACGCTTTGTGGATAAGCATTTTTCATTTTTGTCGTAGATACGTCATAAATATATTTTAAAACTGTAACTGTTATCAGCACCTTCAGCCTGGTTAGTCTCGATTCATGTTGTTTGTCCTTCAGGTGTAAAGATGACAAGGCGACGTCAACTTCGTCACGGACAATACCGATAAATTTTGCGTCCGGATAATACCTTTTAAGCCTCTGAGCATGAAGCGCATTCGACGGCGACTTCTCCATCCAATAGGCTGCATCGCATTCGGTTGTATATCGGTCCATCACCTTTCTAAATACAACATGATAATCGGCGCCGAAGTACCGCATTAACTCCTCGAAGGTGACATTTGCAAGAATAAAATACTCTGATTTTGACATTACCGCGGCAAATTCGATGTAATTCTCAAAATTTTGCAGGTCTCCATATCTGCCTTCGATCCGGTTGAAGAAACCGGATTCGTGCATGCCGATACTGCTTATGTCGCTGTCAGCCGAATAATGAATGCCCGCTATTTTCGGATGACTCAACAGTAAATTCGCCAGGAACGTATTGCCTGAGCGATGTTTGCCCATTATGAACAAAGGTGTCGCCACTTCAAATCTCTCACTCACTGCCTAATCAAAACATATAGTAACTACGCAAATTTAATTCAATCGAGACCGCCACAACCCGCTATTTTTTCTTAATATGCTCGAGCAGACCGCCGTCGCAGATAATCTCTAATGCAAAATCCGGCAGCGCCTTGAACCGGATGTCCTTCCCGGTCGTTTCATTCTTAATAAGACCGGCCTCGTAGTCAATCTCAATCTGGTCACCGTCTCGAATCTTCTCCACCGCATTATCCAACTCGATAACATAAAATCCGCAATTGATTGCGTTACGGTAAAATATCCTCGCAAAAGATTGTGCGATGACCGCACTAACTTTCGCGCCCTGAATCGCCCAGACTGCATGTTCCCTGCTCGAACCGCAGCCGAAATCATCACCGGCTACAACCACATCGCCAGGCGCGCACCTGGCAACAAACTCCGCATCCAGGTCTTCCATGCAGTGTTTTGCCAATTCATCCACATCATCCGTATTGAGATACCTCGCCGGAATTATCTCATCCGTGTTTATGTGGTCCCGTTTATATACATGTGCTTTCGCCATCTTTCACCTCAGCTAATTCAGATATTCTCTTGGATCAGTTAATTTCCCTTCGACCGCGCTCGCTGCCGCTGTTGCCGGACTGGCAAGATAAACTTCGCTCTTCGGATGTCCCATTCGGCCGACAAAGTTTCTGTTGGTGGTGCTGACGCACTTCTCACCTTCAGCCAAGACGCCCATAAAGCCGCCCAGACAAGCTCCGCAGGTCGGCGCACTTATCACACAGCCGGCGTCATAAAATATCTCGAAGAGTCCTTCGTACATTGCCTGTTTCCAGACCGCAGGCGTTGCCGGCACAACTATCGTTCGTATAGCAACCTGTTTGCCTTCAAGAATCTTCGCCGCTATCCGCATGTCCTCTATTCGCCCGTTCGTGCAACTGCCGATATACGCCTGCCCCATCTCCAACCCCGCGCATTCGCTAATTGGCTTACCGTTGCTCGGCAAATGCGGCATCGCCACCATCGGCTCTAATTTGCTGCAATCTATCTCGACCACCGATTCATATTCAGCATCCGCATCGGACTCATAAACCGTATAGTCGGTCTTGTCCTTAAGGTGCTCTTTGAGATATTTCTTTGTCGTCTTATCGAAGCCGATAATCCCGCTTTTAGCGCCAGCCTCGATGACCATATTCGTAATGGTCATCCTCGCCTCAATGCTCATCTCGCCCAACGCAGGCCCGACAAACTCCATCGCCTTATATAACGCACCATCGACACCTGTCCTCGCGATAACCGCAAGGATAACATCCTTGCTGTACACACCGTGAGCCAGTGAACCCTCGAGTACTATCTTCATTGGCGCCGGCACCTTGAACCAAAGCTCGCCCGTCGCGATAGCAGCCGCCAAATCCGTCGAGCCTACACCCGTGCTAAACGCTGCAAACGCCCCGTACGTACACGTATGCGAATCGCCGCCGGCAATCACCTCGCCAGGGCGAATGTGACCCTGCTCCGGCAACAGCGCGTGGCACACACCCGCCCTGCCGACAGGATAGTAGTATTTGATATCCTTTTCTTTGGCCCAGTCGTCTAATCGTTTATGCAATTCGGCGCTCTTTATATCCTTCGCAGGCTGAAAATGGTCCGGCGTTACCACGATCTTTTCCGCATCGAAAACTTTGTCAATACCATGGGCTTTCAGCATCGAAATCGCCGGCGGAGTCGTCACGTCATGACACATAACCAAATCAATCTTGGCGCTAACAAGCTCACCCGGACGCACCTTGTCCTTACCCGCCGCACGTGCGAGAATCTTTTCCGTTATCGTCATTCCCATAAAACTTGACTCCTTGCAAAATGTCATCCCCGGCAAAACAGGGGTCCAAATCGCATATTTAGCCCCGCGTGTCCCGACACCTCGGGGGCCGCCGGCCGGGGTTCCTACCAACCATAAACTACGAACTACGAACTACGAACTACTAATCACAACTCAACTTTCGTTTTCTCTTCATCTTCGCCTTCAGCCGAGACCATCCTGTTAATCGCGTCAACATACGCCTTTGCGCTCGCCTCGATAATGTCCGTCGAAACACCTCTGCCGATGAAAGTCCTGCCGTTGTTTTTGATACGCACCGTCGCCTCACCCAGCGCCTCTTTGCCGCCGGTAAGCGCCCGAAGCGAATAGTTCTCGATCTTCGGCGCAAGTCCTGTCGCCTCTCGTATCGCCTCATAAGCCGCATCAACAGGCCCGTCTCCCCACGCCGCTGCCTGGTACAACTCTTCCTTTGTGCGAATCTTCACACTCGCCGTCGGCAGCGTCCCCGTACCGCACGAAACATGAAGATACTCAAGCTCATAAACATGCTCCACCGCACGAACCTCATCGCTGATTATCGCCGCGATATCCTCATCGAAAACTTCCTTCTTCTTGTCCGCCACTTCGAGAAACTTCTGGTAAGCAGCCTCAATCTCATCATCGCTCAGCTTAAATCCCAACGACTCACACCTATCGACAAACCCGTGCCTTCCACTGTGCCTGCCTAATATCATCCGCGACCCAGAAAGCCCAATAGTCTCCGGCTTCATAATTTCGTAGGTCGTCCGCTCTTTCAGCACACCATCCACATGCACTCCCGATTCGTGCGCGAAGGCATTCCTGCCGACAATCGCCTTATTCGGCTGAATAACGAACCCCGTCAGTTGCGACACAAGCTGGCTCGTGCGGTATATCTCGGTCGTTTTAATACCGGTTGTAACCTCACCAAAGAAATCAGGCCGAGTTTGAATCGCCATCACAACCTCTTCTATAGCCGCGTTGCCCGCACGTTCACCTAAGCCGTTAACCGTACACTCCACCTGCCTCGCGCCGTTTCGCACACCGGCCAATGAATTCGCAACGGCCATCCCAAGATCGTTATGGCAGTGTGTGCTTATCACAACCTTATCAATCCCGGCCACATTATCCTTCAGATACTTAATCAGTAACCCATATTCATAAGGCAGCACGTACCCCACCGTATCGGGAATATTCAGCGTCGTCGCGCCTGCCTCAACAACCGCCGTCAAAACCTCCACCAAAAACGGCTTCTGGCTCCTGCACGCATCTTCCGGCGAAAACTCCACATCATCCGTAAACGTCCTGGCCAGCTTCACCGACTCAACCGCAATCTTGAGAACCTCATCAGGCTTCTTGCGCAACTTGTGCTTCATGTGTATTTCGCTTGTCGCGATAAACGTATGTATCCGCTTCTTCTCGGCGTCTTTCAATGCCTTCCCTGCTGCTTCGATATCTTCCGGGTGCGTCCTCGTCAGGCCGCAGATCACAGGCCCGCGAACCTGCTCGGCAATCAGCCGGGTCGCCTCGAACTGTGCCGGCGACGACACCGGAAATCCCGCCTCTATCACGTCAATCTTCAGTTTCGCCAACTGATGGGCAATCTCCAATTTTTCGCTTATCGAAAGCGACGCCCCCGGCGACTGCTCACCATCGCGTAATGTCGTATCGAATATCACTACTTTTTCTGCTGACATCTTTATTTCTCCAAATTAAAACCCGCATTCCTGCCCGATTTCCGGCAGATTATCACCGAAAACGCGCAAAAATGCCACACTAAACTAAAAAAACGATGATCTAAATGTGTAAGGGGTATGTATTCTGCGCCTAACGGCGCAGAAGCAGCAGGGCCAATGAAATGGCTGTTTGCGAGCTAAATGTACCGTACATATCCATAGCGTATTAAATTATATCGACCGAACCTGCCCTTTGCAAGGCATTTTTCCAAAAATTTTTTTTCCCCCCCCTTGTCATTCCAAACTTGATTTCCCGATTTATCGGGACTCTCTCACCACAAGTCGTGGATTCCAGCTTTCGCTGGAATGACAATGGGCGTCCCACCGCCATGAAGCGTTCCACGACTAAAAACTAAGAACTAAAAACTCAAACCTAATCTCCTCTCAGCCCTATCTCATCCGCCACCTCCCGCATCCCCATTATCACATCTTCAATCAGCTCACCCAGCTCCACCCCCAACATAATCGCACCCTTTGCAATTATCTCTCTATTCACACCCGCCGCGAACGCCTTATCCTTCCATTTCTTCCGCACCGATTTAACCTTCATATCTAACACACTCTTCGAAGGCCGAACCAGCGCCGTCGCCGCCACAAGCCCCGTCAACTCATCCACTGCATAAAGCACCTTCTCCATCTCAGTTTCAGGCTCAATATCTGTACATATCCCCCACCCGTGCGACATCACCGCTCGCACATATTCTTCCGGCCACTCTCGCTCCCGCAAAATCTCGCCTGTCCTTTCGCAGTGCCGCTGGGGCCACTGTTCGTAATTCAAATCATGCACTAAGCCAACCACCCCCCATTTATCTTCATCTTCTCCGCGCTTCCGCGCACAGTACCGCATCACCCCCTCAACCGCCAGCGCATGCTTAATCAACCCCTCACTCTTGTTAAACTCACATAGCAGCTCATACGCATCTTTCCTGCTCGGACATTTTTCCATCATATCATTATCCTTAACTTAATTTTCATTCCCACCGCAGTCCCGATGTATCGGGACGAAGAATCTCAAATCAATAAACAATATAAAATGCTTGTGCCTGCGCAGGATTGTCACCCCTGCGCAGTCAGGGGCAGGTATCAAATCTAAAATTCTAACGCCCTGAGCGAGCGTCCAACCTCTTAGCGACATCTTTTATTTGTCTGTCAAGAGAAAATAAATAGAGAAACATTATCAGCCACAATAGCGAAAATGAAAGACATAGGTAAAACATAAAACACCTCCATCAACGGAAAGATTCTTGTTCCAGTCTGACTTTGCTCTTTAAGATGTCGGTTTTAAGACTAATCATCAGCGAGCCGAGAAGAATCATTGCGGCCATGCTCAAAAAGAATGCGATGCTCTGCCAGGAAGAAGTAAAGCTGAAGCTGGGCCTGTGAATATCAGGTATAAAGCGGGCACTGATTATGACCATCGGGACGTCCACAAAGGCAATAATTCCAAAGACCGCGCAGATTCCGGCCTTACGGCGAGCGGAAGTAGCCAGGCTCAACCTTAGAATCAGATACACAATGTACAGTAACAACAAAATAGCTGTAAAAATTAACCGAGGACTTGGGGTCCACCATATGTTCCATTCGGCACGCGAGAAGATCGAACCGGTCAGGTTCGAAATTATGGCGAAAATAGCGCCCACCTCGGCAGAAGCCGCGGCGAGGATATCCCAGCCGGGCTTTGAAGTGATTAGATAGCCGACTGACCCTGTCAGCAGCACTACAAAGCAAAGCAATGCACAAATCGAACTCGGCACGTGGATATATATAATATTGCGAACGGGCGACTCAGGGTTGGCCGGCGGGCCTTCGACAGTGCCGAGCGTCAAGGCAATCCACATCGAAGACAATGTCAGAACAAATGCCGCAAGCAACAAAATCCTTCGCATTCCTATTACTCCTTTACTGCAAACGGAAACAACAGCCAGCAGACCACGACAAATATCGCATCGAACGCAACCATATATCCAACGGCCGCCTTAAAACTGCCGACAAAAGCTAAAGCACCGGTCCCTACAAGCTCTGCAGGGACACTATCGAACAATATCAACAATGCAGAGGTCGCCGGTATCATCATCGGCATAAGTATCACAAGAACGAGTATGCTTAAAAGTGAGCCGCGGGTGCGGGTAAGCTGGACTATTGCAGAAAACAATGTTCCCACACTGGATATTCCCACGTTAAAGAGTAACAAGACACCTACCAATGCAGGCAGGTTCTTGGTAATGTCAAGATGAAAAGAAACTGCAACAATCGGAACAATAATTATCTCAAAGATACACAGCATTACTATATTGACAAATAACTTTGACAGATAGATTGTGCCCTCGTCAACCGGAGCGAGCAGCAGGCCGCAAATGCAATCCTGTTGTTGTTCGGCTGCAAAAGACCTCTCCTGTGCCAGGAGCCCGGAGAACAGAAACGCTATCCAAAATGACACCGGGCCAACAACAGCGACGCTTGTTGGCACAGCCTCGGAAGCAATACGCAGGATCCAGACTATGAGCATTCCAAGAACAACCATTGTAGGCAGAACCTGCCTGGCCCGCAGTTCGGTAACAATATCCTTGACAAAGATGGCTTTGAAGCTTAGCCAAAAGTATCTCATTTCGCGCCTCTGGCATAAGTAATGAAATCTTTTGAAAAGCCGGCAGCATCAATATGACTTATGTCAGCGTCGAAAATCAAGCTTGCCCTATCCAGTACCAGCACACGTCTGCAACAGCGCAAACCAATGTTTACGTCATGAGTGGACATTAAAACCGTTCCCCCGCCATCGGCAAAGTTAGCCAGGATGGAAATAAGATGGTCGCAAGCGTTAATATCCAGACCGGTGAACGGCTCATCTGCCAGTAACACTTTCGGTCTGTGAACCAAAGCTCGGGCTATAGCTAATCGCTGAAGCAATCCACGGGAAAGAATGCCGGCCCTGTCATATCTGCAGGCTAAAAGCCCAACGTCTTCAAGCAGTTCGTTGATGCGAGCAGCGGAATCTTTCACACCATAGAGGTCGGCAAAGAATGAAAGATTCTCAATAACTGTGAGATCAGGGTACACCATAGGTTTGTGTAATATCACGCCCAGTTGAGGCCTGGCTCTTTCCGGGTCCCTGTTCATGTCATGGCCGCACAACTGGACCAATCCATGGTCCGGCTGCAAGAGACCCGCGATTATGCCAAGCAATGTGCTCTTACCGGCGCCGTTGACTCCACACAACAGAACGGACTGACGGCCGGCTACACTCAGGTCTATACTCTTCAATACCAGCCTGGTATCAAAAGCCTTGCTGACCGAATCAATACTTATCACAATATCATTCATGGTAAGATATCAAGACAAAGACCGTCCCCAGGATCATAACAACGCTGCCAATCCAAATCCAGTTTATCAGCGGTTTTATCAGGATTCTCAGATTTATCAGTTTACTGCTGCCGTCGAGGTCGATAAGGGCCAAGTACAGATCCCCTGCCAGTGTCCTGTGGATATCCACTTCACTGACGGCCTTACCGCTGGCGTTGTAAACAACCCTGGCCGGTGCCAGTTGGGCAATCAACTTGCCCTTTGGGCCGACGTGGCTGCGGGCAGCTTTCGAATCATTGGATTCGGTGGTTTTATAAACCGATATGCTCGCTGTTGCGGCGGTAAAATTCGGGCCATGCTCGGCTTTGAGACCATCATACACCATTTTGAAGTTGCCAAGGGTGAATGTTTGGCCCGGCTGTAATACCTTTTGCTCTTCGGAGCCATAACCACCCGAACCCGCAATACCGATAAACGCCAACACTACACCTAAGTGTACCATTCTTGAGCCATACCAGCGCAAAGGCCTGCTCGCAGAAGCGCCCTTCTTCTTTCTGTCCGCAAGGAGCGTTTCATAGCTGACAACATCGGCAACGAGGCTCAACAACGCAAAACCACAGATGATAAAACATGGGATAGTAAATCTGTGGGTAACAAACCATGCCGATACGGCCGCTATTATCACGAAAACTGCACCAATCGTCCGCCAACTCTTGCTTATGCCAGAGCTCAGAAGGTGTGGACAGACGCTCAACAACAGCAAAAGTAATAAGCCTCCGGGAGCGGTAATTTTATCAAAGTATTCGGGCTTAAGGCTGATCTTTTGCCCGGTGAAAAGCCCGCTTAGAAACGGAAACAGCGTGCCGACGAATATCACGAATGCAAGTAATATCATCAGCCAGTTATTATAGATTATAAATTTCAGGCCCGGCCCCACAGAAGCAGGTGCACTGTGCCCGTAGCGCAGGCGCTTATACAACATAAGAACGGCAGCTATTACCCATATAGTAGCCAGCAAGACTATGAACAAAATCCCAAGCCCCGCCTCTGGAAATGCGTGAACACTTGACACAAGTCCATACCTTGTCAGAAACGTTCCAAAAATACATAAGCTGAAGGTGAGCAGGCTGAGCACCGTCAGCCATGTCCCAATTGACGTGCGAACTTTGTAAGTCCGGCAGCAGTGAACCAGCGCCGTAGCGGCAAGCCAGGGAAGCAGGGAAGAATTTTCCACGGGGTCCCATGCCCAGTAGCCTCCCCATCCAAGCTCCTCGTAGGCCCACCAGGCGCCAAGAACTATGCCAACCGTCAGGAAGAGCCAGGCCCACAGTATCCAGTTGCGGGCCTGTCTGAAGAGCGGAACAGATCCATGTTGGCCGTTATATTTCATCGAGGCAATAGCCCAGGCAAAAGGAATTGCAAAGGCCGCATAACCTATGAAAAGTGTCGGTGGATGTAGTACCATTGCCCAATGCTGCAAAAGTGGGTTAAGCCCGGCACCATCAGCAGGGGCTATGGCAGAGACGTCAAAAGGATTTTTATCCATAATCATGACTATCAGAAAGAAGACGCTAACCAGATTCGCGATTGCGCGGGCGTGAGCAGCAAAGATTCTTTGACTTGGTTTGAACCTGCAAAACGCAACCACCACGAAGCCAACTTGTAACCACAACCACAGCAGCAGTGAACCAGCAGCACCCGCCCATAACGCGCTAAACTTATAGGCAAGCGGTAAGGCCTTTGAGGTATGCTGGGCCACATAGTTAACAGTGAAATCGCTTCGAACCAGGAGAACCCAAAGAGCTACCATCGCAACGGTAAGACAAGCAAGACATGCGACGGTTGCGTTGCGTCCACTTTTAATGAGACCATCATCTTTCCGCCACCCCCCTAAAAGGTCGGCCAATATCGCGTAGCCGCTCAAGAAGAGGCCGACAAGCAGGGCGAATCGTCCCAATTCAGCCATGACTTATTTCACTTTCGCCTTATACTTCGATTCACATTTGGTCATGAGCCTGTCGGCTTGCAAAACTCCGGCGATATCCAGACGACCCTCTACAACAACTTCAATATCCTCAGCAAAATTGTCCGGAATCGTGCCCTTATACGAAACCGGCACAGAGCTTTTGGAGCCAGCCAGTACAAAGGTAAGCTGCATCTTCTGCAAATCGCGAGCAACGCTGCCCTGCCTGACTCTGCCGGCAATTCGCACAGAAGCATTCCTGACCGCAGTACTATTGGCTGAGAATTCATCCACTGAATAATAGTACGACCATGAAGACTGCATTGCCTGGTACATGAAATATCCTATGCCGCCGCCTATGACAACGACGCCTATCAGAGTTTTTACAATCGTCTTCGTTTTTATGGGTTCGGCCCTCTTTATTAACCTCTGTGTGTGTTCCCGAAACAACAGCGCGGCGGCGCAAGCCGCCCGAATCAACAGCGCCACAAGATTTTTTTGACCTCAGCCGGCAATATCTCGGATTCCACAGGTTCCTGAATAACATAATCAGCCAAACTATTAAGGCTTACTTTATAGTCGGAGTCATCAAGAAGAGTTAAATGCCTCTTTGCACATTCGACATAATGTGAAGCGGCTTCCTTGGTTTTGTACGCGGCACCTGAGCTTAAAAAAGCTTTCCGTATTCTCTCTAAATCTACGTGCTCTGATCCGGACTCGAGCATGTTTGTCAATCTCGCCTTTTCGGCCCGACCAAGGGTATCCAACAGATTCATCAAGGGCAAAGTGACCTCGCGCATAAACACATCCTGGCCGGGATGTTTGCCAAGGTCGCTTTGCTCACTGATTATATCTCTGCAATCATCAACAATTTGAAAAGCTATGCCGAAATTCATCCCGTATTCTTTCAATGCCGCTTGAATTTTGGAATTCTTATTCGCAACAATCGTGCCAAGGTGACAACAGGCGGCAAAAAACGATGCCGTCTTTTTCTTTACCATGACGAGATAGCTGTCTTTTGACAGGCTGACATTACCCCTTTGACAAACCTGAATCAGCTCTCCCTCGCACATTGCTTTCATAGCCTCACTCATACAGGAAAGCAGGGCGGTATTTGAGCATTTGCTAATCAACTCTAAAGCCTTGGAGTAAACATAATCGCCGAAGATAACAGAAACGTCATCCCGCCACTTAGCATTAATTGTAGGTCTGTTGTGACGCACACTTGCCTTGTCGATAACATCATCATGGACCAGAGAAGCTATATGTATCAACTCTACGGCAGTGGCTACCTTGACCAACTGCTCAAACTCGAATTCTTCCGCTCTTTTTCTCGCTGCGACCCTGGCTGAAAGGATTACCAAAGTAGGCCTTATTCTCTTGCCGGGTGATTTCACTGTGAACTCGCCTAACTCAAGAATAGATGGGTGTTCCGATTCGGAAAAAGCCGTCCCTAAAGCACTTTCGACTGCTTCCAATTCTTTCTCGATAGGTTGATATATTTGTGTCAATTTCACGGCTTTTCAATCCAAACAACGAACATGCTTCACCTAAAATTCGTCATAAAATATATCCTCTGGGGGGATGCCTTTTTCCTGCAGGACTCGTGTTACGGCCTCAATCATCATCGGCGGCCCGCAAAGAAACGCCTGACGTCTCAGGCCCGCTTCAAGGTACTTATCAACCGACAGGTGAATAAAGCCGGTGTCCCCTTCCCATTTTTCATCTTTGCCCAATTTGTCGGATAATGCATAGACCACGTGAAAGTTCGGGTGTTTTTTGGTCAGCTCTTCAAACTGCTCAAGATAAAAGATGTCGCGGGTGGTTCGACAGCCGAAAAACAGCCAGCATGAGCGGTCCGGCCATCGGTCGTAAAGGGTATATATAATATTCCTGATCGGCGCCATTCCGCATCCGCCGCCCACACAGATAATCTCGACGGATGGGTCTTCGTTCAGTTGAAACTCGCCATACGGCCCGGTGAACTGCACGGTGTCGCCGGTGTTTAAGCTGTGCAGATAGGTTGAGGCGATTCCTCCCGGCACGAGCTTCACAACGAGCTCGATTGTATCCGGCTCATACACAGGGGAGCTAATCGAATAAGCACGAAAGACCGGCTCATCCGGTGATGGGGCCTGTATCTGCACATACTGGCCGGGCCGATGCGATATTTCAGCAGGCTCATCCAATCGCAAACGCATCTCCTTGATATCACGGGTAAGCTCGCTAACACCTTCGACCGTGGAAGCGAACATCCTGATGTTCAAAAGCTCTTCAGGTATCCGGACATATATGTCTTCGCGAATCTTGACCTGGCAGGCCAAACGCAGGTTTGAGCGTCTCTCTTTTCGTGTCAGGTACGGTGTTTCGGTAGGCAGGACGGGCCCGCCGCCGGAGGTAACGGTAATTTTGCAGTGTCCGCACGTTCCTTTGCCGCCACACGCAGAAGGAATGAAAATCTCGTTGGCGTACAGTGCCGAAAGCAATGTCCGGCCGCCGGCGACTTCGAGTGGTTTTTCGCCGGCATTGATATCCAGCCTGCAGATACCGTAGCTGACCAGGTAACGCTCGGCAACCATCAGCAAAGCTGCCAATGCCGTTGTAAGGCTTCCGAACGACAATACCGACCACAGATAAACCATCAAGCACCCCTATTGGATTGACACCATCCCAGCAAAGCCCATAAATGCCATCGCAAGCACACAGGTAACAATCATCGCTATTGGTACTCCCCGAAACGGCCCAGGAATGTCACTGTAATTCATTTTTTGCCGCAGTCCCGCCATCAGAATAATTGCCAACGCCCAGCCGACCCCTGCGCCGAAGCCAAAGCCTACGGATTGCGCGAAGCCGTAGTTTCTAATCACCATGAACAAAGATGCTCCTAATATCGCACAATTGACCGTAATCAACGGCATAAATATCCCAAGGGCAAAGTAGAGCCTGGGGCTGAATCGCTCGACGAACATTTCGACTAATTGCACGAAGGCCGCAATGACTGCTATGAAAACGATGAACTGAAGGTGAGTAAGATCGGTCGAGATCAGCGGCGCTACCCGGCCAAGCTCGGCAGCTTCTTCGGCAGAAATCAGAATACCGTAGTAAACGGCGTAATTTATGGCCGTTGTCATGGTCAGAACAAATGTAACCGCGGTGCCGAGCCCTACAGCCGTTCTGATCTGGCCCGAGCAGGCGATAAACGAGCACATACCCAGAAAGTTCGTCAAGAGTATATTATTCGTCAGTATCGCCGCTATCAGGATTACAATGGCAGATGTTTCAGTCATCTATTTGTTCTCCTCGGGCTCAGGGCCCTTAATAGCATTGAAAACGGCGATAACAATCCCCAAAGCAAAAAATGCTCCCGGCGCTAAGATCATTAATTGATTCGGGGTATACCATTCGACACTAAGCACTGGATATCCAAGAACTTCACCAGCGCCGAGTAGCTCCCTGAAGAAACCTATGATCGCCAATATCGCCGCATAACCAAGACCGTTGGCCAGGCCATCGACGATTGATAAAATCGGTGGATTTTGCAAAGCAAATGCCTCCGCCCGGCCCATGATGATACAGTTTGTTATTATCAGCCCCACATAAGGGCCGAGCTGCTTCGACATGTCCCAATAAAAGGCCTTGAGGAACTGGTCAAACAGTATGACAAAAGTCGCAATGATTGTAACCTCGGCAATCATGCGAATGCGATGAGGCGTACGCTTTCGAAGCAATGAAACAAACAGATTAGAGCACACACATACAAATATCAGTGCCCCGCCCATAACAAGTGAATTTTCAAGCCGGTTTGTAACCGCAAGGGCAGAGCATATGCCTAATATCTGAATCGCGAGTGGGTTATTGGCCCACACTCCCTCCTTCAGTGTGAGTAAACCTCTGCCGCCGCAAAGTCCTTTGCCGCACGCCAGAAACACGGGTGGTTGACTATTTGCCATCTTCTTTCTTAAACTCCTTCATAATTTTTTCTGCCACTTCATTCAGTATCGACTCAACCTTATCACAGGTCATCGTCGCGCCTGTTATTGCATCGACCTCGTTTATAGCGGATGCTTTTCCGCCACCTTTTAAGATGATTCCCACATTGCCGGCGTCATCTATAATCTTCTTCCCCTCGAACTGCTTGCGGAACCACTGCGAAGCAATCTCGCCGCCGAGACCGGGAGTCTCCTCCTGCTCATAGAAAGTCAGGCCTCGGATTGTCTCCATGTCCGGCCCGAGGGCAAGGAATCCTTTAATGGCTCCCCACAGGCCGGGTCCCTCAAAGGCAACAGCCACGGTTTCAACCTCATCCGAACCTTCCGGCCGAATGTATCTATATAACGTCAGCTCACCCGAATCTTCCTGTCTGACCTTCACCTCGAAAAGCCCAACCAACTGCCGGGCTGAAACTTGCGGCGAATACGGAACCTGCAATACATCCAGGATGTTGCGTTTCATCTCAGCATCGGCGTTGGCGAGCCTGTATGGGCCTGTGAAACTTGCCGCCGCTGTCAAGAGCATCGCACACACCGAGCCTAAAACGGCTGCGTAACCGAGCGTATACAGGTTACTCTTCAAGCCTTTAGCCTCCTCAGACGAACCTTGATTGCAATCTCATCAATAATCGGCGCAGCTATATTGCCCAACAAAATCGCAAACGTCACACCTTCCACATAACCGGTGAAATTCCGTATCAGCACGGTTATCACACCGATTATTATTCCGTAGAACCATTTGCCGGCATTCGTAACCGGACTTGTAACCGGGTCTGTCGCCATGAAAAACGCCCCGAAAAGCAGTCCCCCCGCACAAAGATGCCAAAGCGGGCGGGCAAACCTGTCAGGCTGGCCATAATGAAATATGCCCGCCAAAACCGCTGCCGAGCCAAGTATGCTCACAACCGTGCGCCAGTTCGCTACTCTTGTAAGCAGAAGAAATACACCACCTAAGATGATAGCAACAGCTGATGTCTCACCCATGCTGCCGGAGGTATTGCCCAAAAGCATCTTCCACAAACTAACCAACTCGCCCTGCTTGGCTAATACCAGCGGCGTTGCTGTACTGATAGCGTCAACATTGGAAGCTGCTACATATTCAAGCATTCTACCTGGCCAGACACTACCGGTAGTTATCCAGTTGCCCGACATCGCCGCAGGATACGCAAGCGCCAAAAAGCAGCGCCCCACAATCGCAGGATTAAAGATATTACGTCCCGTTCCGCCGAATAACTCCTTACCGACAAATACTCCAAACGCCACTCCTACGCCAACCATCCAAAGCGGCAAGGTCGGGGGCAGTATTAACGGGAACAACATTCCCGTTACTAAGAAACCTTCGTTGATTTCCTCCTTACGAATCATTGCAAAGGCCACTTCCACCGCACCGCCGGCGGCGTAAGAAACTATGATCATCGGCACAAGCCGCCACCCGAAAAAGTAAAACGCAGCAAACAGGCTCGGCACAACGGCAATTATCACCATTGACATAAGCCGTTTGATATCGAGCGGATCGCGAATGTGCGGAGCAACTAATGTGACGGCAGCAGGTGCAAAAAAGAAGTTCTCCATCGCATCGAAGACCGACTTAAAGGGACTCAGTCTGCCGCCTTTCTCAAAGGTGGGCCGCACCGCCTTGAATATGTCAAGCAGAAACTTCAATATTCCGCCTCCTGTGCGGCTTCGCGCCGGGCCTCTTCGGCAAGCCGGAGTTGTTCCTGCTTTAACTGCTCCTGACGCATTTCTTCTTTTTCCTGCTCAATGAGGCGTTTTGCCTCGATAAACTGCTCTCTAAGTTCGATTTTTGACGGGCAAACAAAAGAACACAGGCCGCATTCAACACAAAGGTCAACGCGAGCCAGTTCCACCTCCTCAATCAGGTCCCCGTACAGGTACTTGTGTAGCAGATAAGGCATAATGCCCGCAGGACAGACCTCCTCGCAAAAATTGCAGGACACACACGGACGACCCTCACCGCGCATCGCGGTAGTAAAGCGCTCGCTGAATTTCGTTCGCAGCGAACTCAAAAAGCACCCGGCGTAACAACTTCGGTCCCAGCCGGGACGCGCGAAGCCAAATAACTCACGCTCGCGGTGCTCGGCAAGAATGGTCAGACCTCTACACTCAGTATCAAGCCCCAATGTCTCTGGTTCCACCGGCACACCGGTAAGTATGCCTCCGTTGAGCATCCTGACCGCCGCAGGCGATACGCACCTGGTGCGAATCGTCTCTATCGGGTAGCCGGGTATCACCTTGATATGAATGGGCATCTCCACGGCGGGGCCTCCAAGTGACACAACCCGGCTCAGACACGGCTTTGACAATGTCAGGGCATGGTCAACTGCCAGGACCCCTTCTGTTCGAACAAACCAAACGGGACCGCCATCTCTTTTTAGTCCCAGATGTCGGGCAAGAATGTTGGGATTGTCGTAGGGATATTTGAGCGGAATTTCAATTAGTTCAGCCCGTGCATATCCGCGTATCTGCCGGCGGACCTGCAGTGCAAAATCAGAACTGATGTCCGGCATGACCAGATACATCGGCTGGTATTCCAGAAGCGACTGCAGATGCTCCAGGCCTCGGGTGAAATCCAACAGCCTCTCTTGAAGCTGCACATCACCTCTGGCGACAAAAGGCTCAAGGCTGAGCGTCGAAACAATTACCGCTTGCGCAGTCCCAAGCGGGTCAGGCAATGCCCCTGTATAGGCATCATAGAAGAATTGCCACGCACCAAGTTCGAGTAGTTTATGCCGCTTAATGCCGGCTTCGCCCATCTGGCGGACTATGTGGCCAAGCTCGCCTTGCTCGGTATAAGCGAACTCTGTTTTTGAGATATCCTCCAGGACTATATGACCTTTAGCGGTGTTAAGCCGAATAAGGCCCGCTCGCGGTGCTAATAGGGGCACCGAATAGTTATTCCGGTCTCTGGCCAAAACGTTGCCTCCGTTGACATGCTGGCCATCCTTGATGGTCAACTCGGTAAACTCGAATCGCCTGCTGCACAGGGGAAGATAGAGAATCTCCGGCTCAGGCAACGCTTCTATCAAGCGGTCCGGTTTACCCTGAAGCAATATGTTATAGCCACCTCTAAATTTCATTGTCACCAGCTACTATCTCCTCGGCATGTCTGACTATGCTGCCGGCTAACTTAGCTGCTTCGGTACTACCATGTTCCTTCGCCACGCTACTGATGTTTTTGATGACACAATGCAGCATTTTGTTCACAATACGGCCTACAGTTGCATCCATCACCTCTTTACAGCTTGCATCCTGGCGATTGTCGGCAAAAAAACGCTCTAATTCATTTCGTTTGATTCGGTCAAAACTCTCTTTGATCTGACCTATAAGAGGGCCTATGTCCTTAGTTTCAAACCAGTCCATAAACTCGTCTACTTTCTCACAGATTATTTCTACTGACTGGTCAATATCCTCTTGGCGAAGCTTGATATTCTCCCGGACCACTTGGGCAAGGTCGTCAACGCTGTAGAGGTAAACATTCTCAATTTCATTTATTGCGGGTTCAAAGTTTCGAGGCACGGCTATGTCAACAGCTAACAAAGTCTTCCCACGTCTTTTTTCCATTACCTTCTTAAACGCGATTTTCTCAAATAGATAACCCTGGGCCGCTGTCGCTGCAGCCACCACGATATCGGCCTCGAGAATGTGTTCACCCAGCTTGTCCCATTTGTCAGCGGTTATGCTATGCTCTTGGGCCAGTCGTTGGGCTCGCTCATAAGACCTGTTGATAACCGTTATGTTTTCACATTTGATGTGCACGAAGTGCCCGACCAATAGCTCTCCCATCTCGCCGGCACCAATGACAACAATTTTTGCCGACTTGATACTCGAAAAAAGTTGTCTCGCCAGTTCCACAGCAACGCCGGCAATACTCACGCGCCTGCTCGTGAGCGACGTACGTGTGTAGATTTCCTTGCTCACACCAAACGCACAATGGAACAGCCGATTCAAAACCTTCCCCGAACTCTTGGCCTTGCAAGCAAGCCGGTAACTTTCCTTGACCTGGGCGGTTATCTGCGGTTCGCCGACGACCATACTGTCCAGGCTTGAAGTAACCGTCAGCAAGTGCCGCACGGAATCTTCGTTGTGGGCTATGTACAAAGAATCTTGAAAATCTTCAGAAGCAACACCTTGAAAATCCGACAGAAACCTGGTTAACTCCTCCGCCGTAGGACCAGCCGATTGTCCGGCGGCACAATACAACTCAACACGGTTACATGTCGACAGCAGCACAAACTCTCCATCGGGGTACCGCTCCTTAAGCTGCCCGAGAGCATCTACTGTTGCCTCTTCATCAAAAGCCAGACGCTCACGGATATCCACCGAGGCGGTTTTATGGTTTAGTCCTACAACTACAATGTCCATTTCTTCACTTATTCTCTTGCTTCAACTTTACTTACGTCACCGGCCCTATAAGAACCGAGAATCATTATACACATTTTAGCGATGCACTGCCAGTCTTTCCGACCGTTACTGTCGAAAACAGAGGTTCGGATTTGTGTGTTTGAGTTTGCACACCTTCACTGATATACTAAGAAGTCCATACCGCCCAACGATTATTGAGCCGGATGAGCGTTTTGCCTGAATGGGCCGTGTGTGAATTTGGCGGATGTGGGCTTTAGTCTGCGGCTTATTACAGACGTCGGCTTTGACCGGTAACGTTATTGGTGAGGTTCCCGGAAACATAACGCTATCAAATATTTTATAGAGATGATTTATCGTGGGCAAAGATATGAACTCAAGGGAGCGAGTTTTAAGGGCGATTAACCATGAGCAGCCCGACAGGCCCCCGATTTTCGTTACGTTAACGCCGCAAGTGGCTGACAAGTTGGCAGAGGCGTTAAATATCCCCAAAGAGCTGGCGTTTGATTCATTACTCTCGCCAAGGATGTCACACAATGGGTTATTAACAATGCTTGGGAACGATTGTGCATGCATAGCCGCCTGCTATCCGAAAAACTTTCCAAGCAAGACCGAGAAAAACGGCACGATTGTCAATGAATGGGGGATGAAATTGAAGCCGTTTGGGTTGTATAATGAACTGGCTGCATTTCCCTTATCCCGTGTTAACACAGTGAAAGATTTAGACAATCACGAATTTCCCGACCCTTTTGCCGAGGGCCGATTCGACGCCGCTAAAGAGCTAATGCGTAAGTATTCAAAAGATTACGCCATTGTAGCAAATCTCGAATGTCTTTTTTTTGAGATAGCATGGTATTTAGTCGGCTTGGAGAAATTCCTGATGGACCTGTTAATGGAAAAAGAATACACATTTGCGTTATTGGATAGAATCCTCGAGATTAATACAAAGGTAGGCATACAATTGATTGAGATGGGTGCAGACGTAATATGGGCGGGGGATGATTTTGGAACGCAGAAGGGGATGTTAATGTCGCCTGAGCTGTGGCGTAAGGTTTTTAAGCCGAGGATCAAAAAAACAATAGCCGAATTCAAAAAAGTCAACCCGGATATAAAGGTTGCCTGGCATAGTTGCGGTTCAATTGTTCCCATTATCCCCGATTTTATTGAGATTGGCCTGGATATTCTTAATCCGATACAACCGTTGGCTGCAGGAATGGACCCAAAATTTTTGAAAGATACGTATGGAGACTTATTGACTTTTTTCGGTGGAATAGATATACAAGAGTTCTTGCCCAGAGCGAAACCGGAGGAAGTGAAAAAAGAGGTTAAGAGGATAGCAAACATCCTGGAAAAAGGCGGAGGATATATAGTCGCCCCGGCACATCATATTCAGGATGATACTCCTTTGGAGAATATATTCGCACTTTTTGAAGCTGTAAAGGAATTAGGTTGACACGTATAAATCAGTTCAAGGTTTAAAGAGACTGAACGGAGACGTTGTTATGAAGATGCTAAGATTAATTTTGTTATTATTGGTCGGTTCGTTGCTTCTCGGTTGCCAGGAACAACAGTTAAGTCAACGCCGGGTAAAGAGGTACGAGCCAACGTGGGAATCGCTGCGCGAGTACAAGGAGGTCCCCGGGTGGCTGCGCGACGGAAAGTACGGGATTTACACTCATTGGGGGCCTTATGCAGTCTATACCAATAAGGACATCCGCTTCACGGTCAAGGGCGACACACTCTACGCCACCTTCCTCGCCTGGACCGGCGAAGAAGCCATCATCCACACACTGCGCGGCGCAGGTGATGAAGATGATGACGAGGACGAGGACGAAGATATACCTTCACTGGCGGGAAAGACGTTTACTATAGGGCGAGATGATGCAGAATGCTCGGTGACGGCAGAAAGCTCGATTGGGAGATGACTCGGAAAGGGCTGAACATTGAAACTCCCGACAAAAAGCCCTGCAAGCATGCTTATGTCTTCAAGATCGAACGCTACCATCATCCGCGGATTGATTGATAGAAACATAAGTCAATGGGAAAAGCTGGTATGCTTAAAGTTGGTGACAGGGCGCAGCTTACGCTGCGCCTTCTTTTTGCATCAGCATAAAGGAGTAGAAATGAAACAGTCCAAAAGTACTGCGATTTATGTACCAGCGATAGTTTTGTTGGTATTAATCTTTTGCACACATACCGCTGTTGGTGGTGTGGAGTTGTGGACCGGTGCGAACACCCGGATGATGTTGAACTTTCAAAAAGGTTGGGTAACCTCCCGCCCCTATAGGACCCGACCGCTGGATACATCTTTGGCATCGGTGAATGAACATGCCCGATCATTCAAAAGTGTGTTGTCAGACATCGAGGAGGGTGACAAATCCGCCGCTAAAAAGCTAAGTGAATTGAAAAATCGCAGGAGGCTAACCCGGAGGCGATTTTTCTTGGCACGTTAGCCCTGTTGGAACAAGGGTTTACGTTGAGATTCCTGGGATTTCCCATTTTCGACTGGTGTTATTCCATTTTTTCATGCATAATTGGTTGACAGGCAAAGTATTTAATATAAGCTACTAAAATGGTAGGTTAATAGGAGTAGAAAAATGAAACTATCATCAAGAAGCCGATACGGCTTACATGCTGTTTTGGACCTGGCTTTGGAATACGGGAAGGGCCCGTTGCAAATCAAGACTATTGCCAGTCAGGAGGACATATCGAACAAATACCTGGAACAACTGATGACAATTCTGAAAACGTCGGGTCTGGTCCGCAGCCTCAGAGGCCCAAAAGGTGGGTACATGCTGGCAAAACCTCCCAACGAGGTAAAACTGGATGAAGTCTTTACAGTCCTTGAGGGGCCGTTAGTTACGGTTGAATGTCTGCAGCATCCGGAGTACTGCCCGCGCTGTGCGGAGTGCATAACGAGACAGGTGTGGTCCGATGTACAGGACGCTATACTCGGCGTGTTAGAGGCCATTAACCTGCAGGACCTGGTCGACCGGGTCAGAGCCGTTGACAACAGCGACCATTATCAGATATAAGATTACAAAGGAACAGTTATGGCCGGCAGAATATATGACAATATTACGGCCACTATCGGAGCAACTCCGTTGGTGAAGATTAAGAGGCTGGGCAGGTCTGGTGTGACCATTCTTGCTAAACTTGAATCGTTCAATCCGTGCGGCAGTGTCAAAGACCGAATTGCCGTATCAATGATTGAAGCGGCCGAGAAAGAGGGGCGTTTGAGTTATGAGACTGTTGTTATCGAACCGACGAGCGGTAATACGGGTATCGGGTTAGCGTTCGTCTGTGCTGCAAAAGGTTACCAGCTTAAGCTTACCATGCCGGAATCGATGAGCATTGAGCGAAGGAAACTGCTGGAAATTTTAGGCGCCGAGATTATCCTGACGCCTGCAGAACTCGGCATGAGAGGCGCTATCGATAAGGCTGAGCAGATGGTGGAAGAAATACCGAACTCCTTTATGCCACAGCAATTTATTAATCCCGCCAACCCCGAAATACATAGACGAACGACGGCTGAGGAAATATGGAACGACACAGACGGTGGGATTGATATTTTTGTATCTGGAGTGGGGACCGGAGGGACGATAACCGGCTGCGGCGAGGTTTTTAAGAAGAGGAAACCGGAAGTGCAGATTGTTGCTGTTGAGCCGGCAGATTCAGCGGTTCTATCCGGCCGAGAGCCCGGGCCGCACAAAATCCAGGGTATCGGTGCCGGCTTCGTGCCCAAGGTCTTAAATATGGGGATAGTTGATGAAGTTTGCACGGTCTCCAATGAAGATGCGATGGAAGGTGCGAGGCAATTGGCAAAAAGGGAAGGGATTTTAGGCGGTATCAGTTCAGGCGCAGCGATTCACACCGCGATTGAAGTTTCACGGAGGACCGAAAGCCGCGGCAAGACAATAGTCGTCATCCTTCCCGATACCGGCGAGCGCTACATATCGACGGAACTATACGTGTAGCCTAAATCAGGACGCGCTAAATGGACAAATCGCCCGACAATGATAAAATGGAAAAGCTCGCCGAGGCAATTGTCGGCACATACAGCAGTGCCACAGGGATTAACTTCATTGATGTGACAAATCTGCCCGTTCGCGATAGAATTCTCGAAATCCTCAACCTGCTGACCGAATTGCTTTTTCCCGGCTACACCGGAAAAAGAAACGTCACGCGTGACAATATCAAATTCATCGTCGGCGACATCCTGTGCGAGGTGCGAACGGGCCTTGCCGAGCAGGTAGAGCTGGCTCTTCGCCATCAGTGCCGCCTGGACAACTGCGACAATTGTGATTGTAATACCATGGCCGGTCAGATTACCGACCATCTGCTGAATAAACTTCCCGAAATCAGAGAGATGCTGAAGGGCGACGTTCAGGCCGCTTTTGACGGTGACCCGGCGGCGAAGTCCTTCGAGGAAATCATCATAGGCTACCCGTACATAATAGCTATTGCAACGCATCGTATTGCCCACGAACTGTACCTGAAAGAAGTGCCTTTGATCCCGAGGATAATGAGCGAAAGCGCACATAGTAAAACCGGAATTGACATTCATCCCGGCGCCAGTATCGGCAAAAATTTCTTTATCGACCACGGAACGGGCGTGGTAATAGGTGAGACGACCATCATCGGTGCGAACGTAAAGCTCTATCAGGGCGTTACCTTAGGCGCGTTGAGCTTTCCAAAAGACGAAAGAGGCAGAGTCATAAAGGGCGGCAAACGCCATCCAACCATTGAAGACGGCGTTACGATTTATGCCGAGGCAACGATATTAGGTGACGTTACAATAGGGGCCGGGGCGACAATCAGCGGCAACGCCTGGATCAAGAAATCCGTGCCGCCCGGTGTAACCGTCGCGGTGGCAACACCTAAATCGCTTTACGCGCGTCCTGAACAGGATAAAAATCAGAAAATCAACAAAGATAAAAACTAGTGGTCTGTCAAGTGTGATCCCGACTTGTCGGGACCCCGGCGGCGCCCCCGAGGTGTCGGGACACGCGGGGCTAAATATTTAGCCCCACGTTTTACGTGGGGTTCTGGCCAACTTTTATTATGCAAAATTCGATAATCGAAAGAATAGAACAACTCAAACACGAGCGCAGGGCTGTTATTCTCGCCCACAACTATCAACCCGGCGAGATTCAGGATATCGCGGACTTTGTCGGCGACTCGTTAGGGCTGAGCATCGAAGCTGCGCGAACCGACGCTGAGGTTATAGTCTTCTGCGGAGTTCATTTCATGGCTGAAACCGCCGCTATCCTTTCACCTGGAAAAACCGTTCTGCTGCCTGATAAGCAGGCCGGCTGCCCGATGGCTGATATGATAACGGCGCACCAGCTACAGCAATTAAAGGACGAGCACCCGGAGGCGGTGGTTGTCTCTTATGTAAACACGCCTGCGGAAGTTAAAGCGTTGAGCGACTACTGCTGCACGAGCGGCAACGCCGTCGAACTGGTCAACTCCCTGGACGCGAGCAAAGAGATAATCTTTGTGCCGGATAAATACCTCGGCCAATACGTGATTGACAAAACGGGAAGGGATATGATTCTGTGGCCGGGCTACTGCCCCACTCATGTCATAATATCGGCCGACGACATAGATAAGGCGAAGCAGGAACACCCCGGCGCTGTTGTTATGGCTCATCCGGAGTGCACGGAGCAGGTAAGAGGTCGCGCCGATGAGATAGTGAGCACCAGCGGGATGCTTAACTTCGCAAGCAAATCGGAGGCAAAGCAGTTTATTATTGCCACGGAAACAGGTATAATTTATACACTCAAAAAGCAAAATCCCGACAAAGAGTTCATCGGCGCGACCGAAAATGCAATCTGTCCAAATATGAAAAAGATTACCCTTGAGAAAGTCGCGTGGTCTCTGGAAGATATGGAATACAAAATCACCGTCCCCGGTGATATACGGACAAAAGCCAAAGCGGCTCTCGACAGGATGTTAGCGGTACTGCCGAGCAAATAACAGGCCGCAGAATATATTATAACGCGAAGAAAGAAATAGATATGACACTGGAGAATAATTACCGAATTGAAACGCTGGCCTTACATGCAGGCCAGGATGTTGACAGCGATACCCGCAGCAGAGCGGTGCCTATCTATCAAACAAGCAGCTACGTGTTCAAAGACACGGACCACGCGGCCAATCTGTTTGCGCTTAGGGAGTTCGGCAATATATACACGCGACTGATGAACCCCACAACGGACGTACTTGAAAAACGCCTCGCTGCGATGGAAGCCGGTGTCGGGGGCCTGGCCTTTAGCTCGGGGATGGCGGCGATAACGGCAAGCGTGCTGAATATCTGCCGGGCCGGGCAGCATTTCGTATCCGCAAGTTCGCTCTACGGCGGGACATATACGCTGTTCAGCCAGACGTTTCCGAAGTTAGGTATTGATGTGACTTTTGTTGAACCTTCCGACCCACAGAATTTTGCAAAGGCCATAAAGGACAATACGAGGTTTCTCTACATCGAGAGCATCGGCAATCCTAAGAACGACATTATAGAGTATGAAGAAGTTGTGAAAATCGCCCGTGACAACGGTATGCCGGTAATCTGCGACAATACCGTTACATCGCCCATTCTCTTCAGACCCATTGAGTATGGGATTGACATCGTTGTTCACAGTTGCACAAAGGTCATCGGAGGACACGGCAACGGTATAGGTGGAGCAATCGTTGACTCCGGCAAGTTTGACTGGACCAACGGCCGATACCCGGAGATGACGGAGCCTGACCCGAGCTACCACGGCGTTCAGTACGTCGAGTCGTTTGGTGAATTGGCGTACATAATAAAGGCAAGAACACAATTCCTCCGGGATTTGGGTGGGTGTATGTCGCCGTTCAATGCGTTCCTCTTCCTGCAGGGCTTGGAGACGATACATCTGCGCGTGGAGAGGCATTGTGAAAATGCTCTTAGGCTCGCTGAGTATCTGGAAGGTCATGATTCGGTCGAGTGGGTCAATTATCCGGGTCTGAAGTCGCACCCTGATTATGAACTGGCGATGAAGTATATGCCGGCCGGCCAGGGTGCAATCTTAGGCTTTGGCATAAAGGGCGGGAGGCAAGCCGGTGCTAAATTCATTAACAGTGTAAAATTAGCCAGCCATTTGGCGAATGTGTTAGACAGCAAGACGCTTGTAATTCATCCGGCAACGACCACGCATCAGCAGTTGAGCGACGAAGAACAGCTTAGCGCCGGTGTAACGCCGGAGTATGTGCGTATTTCCGTCGGGACGGAACATATTGACGACATAATCGCGGACGTCGGCCAGGCCCTGAAGGCCAGCCAGAAGACTTAACTGAAAACTACGAACTACGAACTACGAACTACGAACTAAAAATGTGGGACTACACTGAAAAAGTCATGGAGTATTTCTTCAATCCGCGGAACGTGGGTTACATCGAAGATGCGGACGGAGTCGGCGAGGTTGGGTCTCTGGCTTGCGGAGACGCCTTGACTTTGACATTCAAACTTGACGAGGATGGCAGGATAAGAGACGCCAAGTTCAAGACTTTCGGTTGCGCCAGCGCAATCGCTTCTTCTTCAGTACTTACCGAATTAATCAAGGGCATGACGCTTGAAGAGGCCGAGAAGATTTCCAATCAGGATATTGTGAGGGAGTTGGGCGGTCTGCCTGAACAGAAGATGCACTGTTCGGTAATGGGCCATGATGCCCTGATGACCGCTATCCAGAACTATCGCAACAAGGGCAGATTCGCAGGTGAGAAGAAGGGTACTGTTGTCTGCACCTGTTTTGGTGTTACAGACGAAGAAATCAAGGAGGTAATCCGGGGCAACAACCTTACTACAGTAGAGCAGGTAACGAACTATTGCAAAGCGGGCGGCGGGTGCGGCGGGTGCGGCGGCGAGATTGAAAAGATTATCGAAGAAATTCAGGGCGCCAAGGCCGAGACGGAGCATATTACCACGGCAGCTAAACCCGGTAAGCTGACCAACATCAAAAAGATCGAGCTTATTAGGCAAACCATCAACGAGCAAATCCGCCCGACTCTAAGGGCGGACGGCGGCGATATCGAGCTAATCGATGTCGATGGTAATAAGGTCATCGTGGCGTTCAGAGGTATGTGTGCCCAGTGCCGGATGGCTGAGTTTACGATGAAGGATGTGGTCGAAGCCAAGCTACGGGAATTTGTCTCAGATGAGCTTTTTGTCGAGGAAAACAAAGAATCTGCAAACCAGCCCCATAATCACAGGGAATAAGGAATGAGTAGGACCAACATATCGGTTTTTTGTATTTAGCCCCGGCGCGCCGGGGTTTGAACCTTAACGGTAATACAGGATTATGTATAATGAAAACCATCTATATGGACAATAACGCTACGACAAAGGTAGCGGATGAAGTTATTGAAGAAATGACGCCGTACTTCGGCGAGCTGTACGGTAATCCATCGAGCATGCACAGTTTCGGTGGGCAGGTGGGCAAAAAAATCCGGCAGTCCCGTGAGAGGATAGCCGCGCTGCTTGGGTGCGAGGCCGACGAAATAGTATTTACCAGTTGCGGTACGGAAAGTGATAATACCGCGATAAGGGGTGTGCTGGCTACGAAGCCGGACAAACGGAAGATAATAACTACACGCGTGGAGCACCTGGCGGTATTGGGGACGTGTCGGGAGTTGGAACACCACGGTTATACGATTGTCGAAGTTGCTGTTGACAAGCAGGGTCGGCTTGATGTGGATGAGCTTAGAGACCGGATTGATAACGACACGGCTATCGTGTCGGTAATGCAAGCCAACAACGAAACGGGGGTGATATTTCCAATTGACCAAATCGCCGCTATGGTCAAGACGAAGGGTGTAACATTCCACACGGATGCAGTTCAAGCAGTGGGTAAAATACCGCTGAGCCTGGCCGGTAGTAATATCGATTTGCTGAGCCTATCAGGGCACAAACTCCACGCACCAAAAGGCGTTGGAGTTCTTTATATTCGGAGGGGTACTCGCCTTGCGCCATTTATGTTGGGCGGCCATCAGGAATCGGGTAAAAGGGGAGGCACGGAGAACGTGCCCGGCATAATAGCCTTGGGTAAGGCGTGTGAGTTGGCGCAAAAGCACCTCGAGGAAGAAAACAGCAGGGTCAAGCAGCTTCGTGATAAGCTGGAAGAGGCGATACTTGCATCTTGTCCTGATTGTATGGTGAACGGAGACAGGCAGCATCGCCTGGGCAATACGTCGAATGTCAGCTTCGAATATATCGAGGGGGAAGCGATACTATTGATGCTTAACAAATTCGGGATTTGCGCCAGCAGCGGCTCTGCCTGCACGAGCGGCTCACTTGAGCCTTCGCATGTATTACGAGCAATGGGAGTGCCGTTCACAGCGGCACACGGCTCGATACGATTTAGTTTCAGCCGATATAACACCGAAGACGAAGTTGATTACGTAGCCGAAAAGCTGCCCGAAATAGTCAAGAAGCTTCGGAGTCTTAGCCCGTTTGTCAGGCAAAACCGCGTGTAAAACCTGCGGCTAAATATTTTTTTGGGTGCGAAAATCCAGGGATGATAGTAAAACACCTGCCCCTGCCGGCGGAGGGGGCTAAACAGCGATTGATGACTACCGGAGGTGGGACTCGAACCCACACCCTGTTGCCAGGACGGGATTTTGAATCCCGCGCGTTATTACGCGGAAAGTGTTTGTATCTCAGTGGGAAGTTTACTCAGGACAAGTTCTTTTAGATCGAGTTTCTTGCTTGCGTTATCAAGGTCGATACCGACAAGATTGCCATCGGCATCGTAATCAAGCACAACCCCTTCAGAAACTTCTTTACTCTCACTGCTCGACCGGTCGGCCAGATCAATATACAGAGAATCTGTTTCTGGATAATAGTTTAATTTCATGCCTTGTACCCCCTGTCAGGAAAAGCATTGTGTATCGTCCTTTTGTCCTCAAGCGTTATCACCCGAAGCACCCGAGCCTCAAGTTCCTCAATAGTTCCCCAAAATCGGAAGCGGTTATTCTCCTGCTGTTCAACACTACTTGGGTTTTCCAATACCCGAATACACCATTCTTTTTTGATGTACGGACGTTTTCGCAACACTTCCTTTTCAAAATAGTTTGTAAATTTATACTCCACCAAGGTATTATATCACATAATCGCCTAAAAAGGCATAGAATTCTCGACAATTTTTTACAGAAAAAGCGGAAGCACAACTACCGGAGGTGGGACTCGAACCCACACCCTGTTGCCAGGACGGGATTTTGAATCCCGCGCGTCTGCCAATTCCGCCACTCCGGCATAGGTCAGGGCCTAATATATAAGAGGGGCGTGGAGTCGTCAACCAAAATACGCCTGCCACTCTAACCGGCCCGAGACTCAGTGCGCTCGTCCGATAAAGAGCTGGTTGAAGGGAAACAGGCGGCGTTGTGGCGGTGCGAATACCGCTCCCCCCGCCGGGGTTGCACACTGCGAGACAACTCTCTTTACTTGGCCTTAATACTCCCTTGACATTTAATCGTATTTCTGCTATAATTTATTAAGATAGCTTGCTATCTGAAATAGGGGTAACTCTTCGGCGGGAAAACTCTTTTTGGGCCACACGATGCTTTCGGTGCAGAACAGTTTCTACAGCGCTTCAGCTCTGGATGGTATTTATGCCGGCATGTCGCAGGTGATATCCAGTCTGCCTTCGAAGATACTGTTGACCAATCCCGACAGATACACAGGCACGTCGCTGACAAAGAGCTTACTGCGGATCAGCATCGCAGAGAACACCAAGAATACGGCGAGCGTCAACGCCGGCATCTCGCTGGTCCAGAGCGCGACCTCTGTTGTTGGAACAATTAGTGAAAAGGTTGACCAGATGAAACAGTTGGCCGAACAGGCCATCGCAACCCCTCAGCAGCAGGATAGAGAGACGCTGCAGGAACAGTTCGACGCACTTGCCGAGGAGGTCAACGCCATCGCGGTGCAGTTCAGCCTTGGCAGCAACATGCTCACCAAAGACGGCGACGCCGTGGATATCTCTATCGGTAGCGGGATATCCATCAGCATTGACACGAAGGACCTGACAATCAGGGGTCTTGGTATAATCAATAACATTGATATTGTGAACGACGCAGATGCCGCTACAAGCGGCCTTGGACTCGCTGACGGTGAGCTTGATGACTATATGGACCATCTCGAAAGCAAGGCTGCGGACCTTGGGTCAGCCGCGAATGTGCTTGACGCCCAGAGCCAAAGCCTGCTTGCTGTGCAGGCCGGCATCGAGCGGGCCAGCTCAGCTATGATGGTAGTTAACTCGCTTAACTCAAATTACATGGCTCAGGCTGACTTGTTTCTCCTCGCTCAGGCGAATGTGAATCTGATTGCGGATATGGTCCTGCAATTGTTAGCTGATTAGGCCGGATATGATGACAATGTTATCAATAAAAAACAACTTAATGGCCGCCCAGACTGCGTCTAACGCCGCGGCCGTTTACCAAGAGTTGAGTACCTCCCTGAAGAGACTCTCGTCCGGGCTGCGCATCAATTCCGCCATTGACGATGCCGCCGGGCTGGCGTTCCGGGAATTGATCCGGGCCGACATTGCAACCGCCCGCCAGGGTTCGTCCAATGTGCGGGACGGAATATCGATGGTTCAAACAGCCGACGGTGCAGCGGGCGTAATCAGCGATAGTCTTATAAGGATGAAGCAGTTGGCAACACAGGCTGCCACCGGCACGTATTCGGCGCAGCAGAAAGGCATCATGCAGCAGGAGTTCGACGAGCTTGCTGCTGAGATTACCCGAATAACCGAGACCACGAGTTTCAACGGGATTAACCTTTATGCCGACGGCCAGACTATCGATATTGCACTCGGCAATGGTGAAACAATCAGCATCGATACACAAGACATCAGCATTGATGCCGCAGATTTAACTACCAATCCCCAAGCAGCACTGACAGCAGTAGATAACGCAATCAAACAGGTAAGCAGCTATCGCGGCAGCTTAGGAAGCAAGGTGAACCGGCTCGAAAGTGCGGCGGCAGTGATCGATATCAAGGCGGAAAATCTGTTGGCGGCCCAGTCACGGGTCTCAGATGTGGACGTTGCCGGCGAGGCAGCTTCTCTGACGTCCAGGCAGGTTTTAGTCAAGGCAGCAACGGCGGCCCAGGCACACTCGAATACAATCCTGAAGGTAGTGCAGATTCTGTTGGGCTGATTACTCAGATTAGGACAATAACAGTTCGTTTTGCACGAGGCGATTTGAACTGATTAACAAGCGATAACACGCTACTTGTCTCATTAGTGCCTTGTTCCGCCGACAGCAGGCCGGTGTTCGCCCAGCACCGGCCTGCTCCATTTTTGCGCAACCCTGGAGCGCGCCCCTGACAATCAGCCCACCCGGAACTGAGCACAAGTGCTGGGTATGAGGTTTCACCGTCTGAGATTCGGCGGAAAAATCGATAACGCTCGGACAGTGGCGTTGCTTTTTGTAAACATTCTTCAAATCCCTCTGCAATTCAAGGCTTTATGGCCGATAAGAACCGCCTATTATGACACAGACAATGAATTATGTTGACATTACGCAACACGCTGGCACAGTCCAAATGGCTGTTTTCCCTGACAGCATCTGCGGCAACCTGCGTAAGTATTTGTAGTATAGTGACTTACGACAGAGGCGACATAATTGGGCAGGTTTAGCGCCCTTATGGCATAGCGCTTGCTCGATTTCAACACCAAACGCTGGCCGTGCGACTTAGAGTGGGCACATGCCATGGAGGAGGTGTATCCACCTGAGACACAAACCAAGGCTGTATTTCAGTCTTGTTAGGGTGATAGTGGAGCCGGACCGGAGGAGGCTGGCTCCCTTTTTTTGCGCGCATTGGGGGGCTTCGCACGGAATAACCTGCAGTGGGGAGGCCTAACGATGTTGACCGGCTCCTGCTCCACGGCCGCGTTCGTGGACGTCAGGGCGGACGGTATACGAGAAGAAGGCCAGAGTTATGGTAATCGCAAGTAATATGATTGCCGTTATCCAGCGTGCTTTGATGTTCGGCATCAACTTGCGATAAATCCCTACAATCATGGCCCAGTGCAGAACGACATGCAGTACAAGCAGTGCGAGGAGCACCAATGCGATAACGAAATGAATCGTTCCCCACTGGTGGCGGTCGAGGCCCCAGAAGTACAATTCAACGTTGCGGCCGTAGATATCCCAACGTTTATAGCCCGGAACAAGCACGTTCCTCATCAAAAGACCGATTCCCGCGATAGAGGCAATGCACAGCAACAGCAAAGCGTCAATGATAAGATTGAGTTTCGACTTTTTCACAATTATTCCCTTTCAAGTATTCAGAAGCAGCGTTTTAGCTACGAAGATACTGTAGTTCGCTTGAAACACGTTTTTGTTCGAAGGCAAATTTTAACAAGCATCAGCATGACCGGGACCTCGATTAGGACGCCGACTACGGTGGCCAACGCGGCACCGGAGGAGAGTCCAAATAACATTGTAGCGGTAGCAATCGCAACCTCAAAATGGTTTGATGCACCTATCATTGCGGATGGGGCAGCATCTCGATATTCAAGCTTCAAAATCTTCGCAAGGCCGTAGGTGAGCCAGAAAATCAGATTGGTCTGGATGAACAGTGGAATCGCAATCCACAGAATGGTCAGCGGATTGGAAAGGATGACTTCACCTTTGAACGAAAACAGCAAAACCAACGTAACAAGCAGGGCTATTATTGTGACAGGTGTGAGGACATGAAGGAATTTCTCTTTGAACCAGTCTTCGCCCTTGTGAGTGATAATCCATTTTCGTGAAAAATAGCCTGCAACAAGAGGAAGGGCAACATAAATAGATATTGATAGCAGCAAGGCCTGCCAGGGAACGGGGAGTCGGCCTATTCCCAGGAGAAAACCGCCAAGCGGGCCATATAATACGAGCATCAGCAGCGAGTTGACCGCGACCATTACGAGAGTATGACCGTCGTTGCCTTTTGCAAGATAGCCCCAGACAAGAACCATTGCTGTGCAGGGAGCGATACCCAGGAGGATGCAGCCGGCTAAGTAGCTCCTCCATAAAGGCACCTGAAGCAGCTTAACTCCTTCAACTTCAATAACCGTACCCGCCCCGTATGAAGCCCCGACGGGCAAATCCAGGCCGAAGGGCATCCTGACCTGGTCGACAGCATCAGGCCCTATCAGGCCGTAGAAGAGTGTACCGAGAAAGAATACGCTTATTGCATACATGGTAAACGGCTTGACGGCCCAGTTTATAAATAGAGTTAAGCCCACCGGCTTTATGCTTTTGCCCGCTTTGAGGACGTCGGCGAAATCTATTTTGACCATAATAGGATACATCATGAAGAACAGACATACGGCGATTGGTATCGAAACGATAGGGGCATTGTTGACGTAAATCGCCAAACCATCAAGATACTTGGCTACTCCCGGAGCGAACTTGCCCAGAACAATACCGGCTACAATACAGAGAATCACCCATATCGTAAGATATCTCTCAAAGACGTTTAAGCCCTTGTCCCGTTTCGTAACATCCGCTGTCTCCATTAATCTTACTCCTTAAGTTCAATCCTCTTTGCAAAAAACTTTATTTTCTTTTTAAGGCGGTAATGTCCATACTTACAACATAGTCACCGAGTTTTTTGCATTCGGGAAGATTTTCACTAATAGCTTTGTAAAGCGGGTCGTTACACTCATCCGTGATGTCCACGTTATATGATTTGGTTGTAAGTTCGATATTAACAAGCCCGGCCGATTTAGTCATTGCTTCTGTCTCATTTACCAGGACAGCGCCCGATATACAGCCGACCAAAGCAGCAGCCGATTCCTTTACTTTTTCCGGAAGCGGTTCCAGCAATGCCAGATCAGAAACGCAAACACGCCCGCCCGGCTTGAGCACCCGTGCTATTTCCCGCCAGACTTGCGGCTTATCGCCAGAAAGATTTATAACGCAGTTGGAAATCACTACATCGACAGTTTCATCTGCGACCGGCAAATGCTCGATTTCGCCAAGACGAAACCCAACGTTTGAAAGGCCTGTTTTTGCAGTGAACCCTTTGATACTGTTTCGGGCTTTGGTTATCATCTCGCAGGTCATATCGACGCCAATGGCAAGACCCTTGTTGCCGACCTTTTGGGCGGCGATGAAAACATCGAAGCCGCCGCCACTTCCAATATCTAAAACAATCTCGCCTGGTTTTAATCCGGCTATGGCGGTCGGATTTCCGCAGGACAGGCCCATATTAGCGCCATCAGGCAGTACGGACAAATCCTCCTGCGAATATCCAATGCCTTTTGCAAGATCGCCGGCCGAATAGGAACCACAACACGAAGATGAAACCCCGCAGCAGGGGCCGCCTGTTTTCGCAATCTCTGAGTATGCCTTTCTGACAGACTCTCGAATATTTTCACTATTTTCTATGTCCATTGGTTTTGCCATTTGCATTTCCCTTTCTGCATTCAAAATGTGTTGAAGAAATAGAACCCGACACCGATCAATACGATGCCTGCGGCAAGTCGAATCACGGTGTCCGCCTTGGGTCTTCCGAACATAATATATCCACTCTCTTTTCTCTCACTCGTATCAATAGACCCCTTTCACTCTTGCAGCCCGGTAGCCACCTGGAACGCCACCGGGGGAAAGAACAATCTGCCAAAGCTGATTTGTCCGTGCGCGAAAGGCGCCAGCACCTGACAGTAGATAATATTTCCACATGCGATAGAAGCGGTCGTCGTACTGGTCTTTAAGGATGTTCCAATTTGTATCAAAATTGCGAAACCACTGCACCAGGGTCTTGTCATAGTCAGCGCCAAAATTGTGCCAGTCTTCAAAAACGAATAGACCTTCAATTGCTGAACATATCTGTCGAGACGACGGCAGCATAGAATTGGGAAAGATATAACGCTGAATCCAGGGGTCTACATGGAAAACAGAGCGGTTTCCCCCGATGGTATGCAGCAGAAAGAGCCCATCATCTTTGAGACATGTTTTCACTTTATGCATAAACGAGGCATAGTTTTTATATCCCACATGTTCGAACATACCTATTGAAAGAACACGATCAAATTTGCCCCTCAAACTGCGGTAATCCTGCAGGCGGATATCAACTGCATAGCCTCGACAGAGTTCTTTGCCGAACCGGGTTTGTTCTTCAGAAACTGTAATGCCCACAACTTCAGCCTGGTATTTCTCTGCAATAAACTTGGCAGTGCCGCCCCAGCCGCAGCCAATGTCCAGAACCCGCATTCCAGGCTGCAATCTCAGCTTCCGGCACACCAAATCCAACTTAGTTTCCTGAGCCTCATCAAGAGTGGTTGCATTCTCCCAGTATCCACAGCTGTAAATAAGGCGCCTATCCAGCATACATTTGAAAAGTGTATTGCCCATATCATAGTGGTGTTGACCGATATGATATGCTCGTGACGGCCTCTGCAGGTTAACTAGTCTCCCCTTCAGGGCCTGGAAAACTTCTATCCATGGCTTACTTTTGTCATGTAATCCTGCTCGCAAAATTCTGTAAAAGAAATCGTCAAGCTTGGCGCAATCCCACCAACCGTCCATGTAAGATTCACCCAGCCCCATGGAACCCTCTGACAGAACTCTGGCACAGAATTCATCATTATGTACTTGAATGTCCCATGGGCGGTCTCCTCCAACTTTAA
>CAZLWL010000007.1:0-55978 GCA_964563335.1 uncultured Pirellulales bacterium | reverse complement strand
CTCCGCGGGGGTGACAGAGCGTTACTGTTTCTTTAGTTTTTCAAACATCAATAATTGATTATTTACTATTGATTATTTTTAGGGACTAATGCGGTGCTTCTTTGACATTGCGAGGGTTACTAAATTTGTTGTTGGATATTTCGTAAATTATGGTATGATTTACTGCGGCGAATAAATATGTGATATAGTTGAAACTGGAGGTGATATTATGAAACTTCAGGTTATTATTGAACAAGATGAAACAGGTTACTACGTTGCCGAGGTACCTGCTCTGCCTGGCTGTGTTTCTCAGGGACAAACAATAACCGAAGCCAAGGCTAACATCAAAGAAGCTATTACAGGATGGCTGGCGGTTATGAATGAGAAAACCAAACGGCGTCAAGCGCAGATAGTAGAGATCACAGTATGAGCCCTCATATTAAGTTATGCTCAGGCGCCGTTGCAGTAAAAAAGTTTAAACGTGCTGGCTGGGTGGTAGATCGGCAGGTTGGTTCTCATGTTATGCTTGTAAAGCAGGGGTATCCTTATACATTATCAGTTCCTCAACATAAAGAACTTGGGATTGGTATTCTTAAGAAACTTTTGAAGCAAGCTGAACTTAGTGTTAAGGAATTTAATGCATTGTAGGGACAAAAGGAGATGGTACGATGAATGCGACCGTTCAAAATGCGCTTATTACATTGCTGGCAATATGGCTGCTAATGACCGTGCCTGCTTTGGCAATGAGCAGCGGCGACTATGAGGTTAGCTGGAGTACGATAGATGGCGGCGGAGGCCGAAGCACCGGCGGAGATTTTGCGCTTGTCGGCACTATCGGCCAGCCGGATGCAGGCGAGATGGCAGGCGGCGATTACGAGCTTTCAGGCGGCTTCTGGCCACGTGGGCCAATCTTGTCTTGCTTCGTTAATTTCGAGCACTTCGCCGAGTTTGCCCTGTACTGGCTGGATTCACCTTGTAACGAAGGCAATAACTGGTGCGAAGGCGCAGACCTCGACTACTTTGGAGATGTCGATTTGGAGGATGTAAAGGTGTTGGCCTATTACCGGCTAACCACGTGTCCCGCCGACTGGCCATGGCAGCAGGATGGGCAAATTCTTTGCCCATGCGGAATCTCTATGGAGTGCTTACTACTTTACTCTGCGAGCTACGAAGTACAAAATGCTGGTTTTGGTATCCAGCATCGAGTATCGAGTATCCAGACTCTGTCCTCTGTGTTTCTGCGATAAAAAAAACAGCGTTAATCTGCGTTAATCAGCGTCTAAGAAACTTTGTGCCTGAATGCACCTCTGCGACCTCTGTGGCCTCTGTGGCAAACCCAAAAATCGGTGTTAATCAGTGTTAATCCGTGTCTGAAAAATCTCAGCATTCTCGTCGTCCTCATCATCGTCGCCGACGACTACCGGCTCAGCTTGCCCCTTAAGCTCAGCCCCCGTTTGCGAATGTATATACTCGGCCACCGTCCGGTAGTCTTCGGCACCGTTGCACTTCGGCTCATATTCGAAAATCGTCTTACCGTAACTCGGCGCCTCAGCCAACTTAATATTCCTTCGCACGTGCACCGGTATAATCCGGGCACCCGACCACGGACAATCCACGTCCCTCGCCTTGGCAAGAAACTGCTCAATGTCCGCCTTCACCTCGCTCGACAGAATCACTCGCTTGTCGTACATGCACAAAAGTATCCCAGAAACCTTCAGCGCCGGATTAATCCTCCGCGTAACCAACATAATCGTCTCGAGCAGCGTCCCGAACCCCTGTAGCGCCAGAAAGTGCGGCTGGACCGGTATGAAAGCCTCTTTCGCCGCAGTCAGCGCGTTTAGCGTAAGCAGTCCCAACGAAGGAGGACAATCTATCATGATATAATCATAGCCATCTTCAACCGTCTCCAGCGCCTCACGCAATATAATCTCTCTGCCTACCACGCTGACTAATTCGCTCTCGGCCCCGACCAAATCAATATTGCCCCCTAACAGCCACAGGTTCGGCCGAACCTGAACAATCGCTTCGGCCACATCGGCCGATTTTGTAAGGACCTCATATACTCCCGGCCCCGACTCTTTCGGGTCCACCCCAAGATGAATCGTAAGGTGTGCCTGCGGGTCAAGGTCCACGGCAAGCACTTTCTGACCCAACATCGCCAATGCCGCCGCGGTGTTGGCCACCGTCGTCGTTTTGCCAACGCCACCCTTCTGATTTAGTACCGCAATCGTCCGCAACATTCTTCCCTGTTTATAGTAACTTCGGCCCAGCTGGTTTACCGCCAAACATCACTATCCTTAAACCGCCGTGCCGCTCTTACTCAATTTCCTGAAAATCGCGTCCAGCACCCCGTTCACAAACCGCGGCGTCTGCTCCGCTCCGTACTTTTTCGCCAATTCAATCGCCTCGTTTATCACCACCTTGCCCGGTATATCCGGACAGAATCTCAATTGATACGCCGACAATCTCAGGATACTCCGGTCCACCTGCGATAGCCGGCCGAGTTCCCACTTCACCGCCGCTGCCTTGATAAGCCCGTCACAAACCTCAAGATTCTCCCACGTCTTCCGCGACCACTTATCAGCCATCTCAAAGACCGCCTCGTCCTCGCTGTTCTCACGCAAAAAAACGCCCAGCCGGTCAAGGTACTCACTGCCCTGAACATCCAACTGATACAGCGACTGCATCGCAAGTTCTCTGGCTCTGGTCCTTCTGTCCACAGAAACTTTCCCAAATATAAAAGAGTTGCCCTATGGAAAACCATATAAATGTCATTCTGAGTCCCGATTTATCGGGATTCAGAATGACAATTTTCAGACCTTTTCTACAAAACAAAAAGAATATAATCGCAACGGCTATATCTGCCCTAACAAATCGGCCATCTCCATAGCAGCCAGTGCCGCATTCGCACCAGCGTTACCCTGTTTGCTCCCGGCCCGCTCGATAGCCTGCTCGATTGTCTCGCACGTCAGCACCCCGAAAATCGTCGGAACACCCGTCTCGTAGTTAATCTGCCCGACTCCCCTCGAAATCTGCTGACTCACATATTCATAGTGGCTCGTCTGACCCCGTATCACCGCACCAAGGCAAATCACCGCATCATACTTACCGCCGGCCGCAAGCTTCTTCGCCGCCACCACTATCTCTATCGAACCCGGCACCCACACAACCATAATCTGCTCATCGCTCACGCCATGCCGCTGCAGGCAGTCTGTCGCACCTGCAAGCAGCTTGCCGGTTATGAACTCATTGAACCTGCTGACTACGATTACGTAATTCGCCTTGCCCGCCGCTAACTGACCTTTAATTTCCTTAATCATAATTGAGTCCACTCTAAAAACCCGCCTTTAGGCGGCTTGTCTGAAATATTGTCGAGGCTCAAGCCAACAATGGCTTTTGCCTGGAATAATCACTCCTCGAAGCTTGTTTCGGCTATGGTTGGTAAATAAGCAGGGCAAAATGCCGCAAAGTAAGTTTGACAATGCAAAGAAGTCCGGATTCTCGGCCATATATCGCCAAACCCGGCCAAAGTTTATCGAAATCGCCATTGCATGCGCATACAGCATCGTCTTGAACAAGCCGCGAACTTTCAACTTGCCCTTATGATTAAACGACTTGGTGAACTCTTTCACTGTGGCCTCAACATTCGGACGACTGGAGTTGTCCGAGTACAATACAGCGAAATCTTCTTCATCTATCTTGCAGAAGACTAACCGGTAAAAGTCGTATTCCTTCGACTTTTTGAGCTTTTTAAGCTTGGCTTCCGGCAGATGGCTTGCGATACCGAATAAAGATTGCTGGAGATGAGAAGTGTTTTTTCGGAACATTCTTTTTCCCTTGTAAAAATAGTTATCTTTGTCGAAAGCCATCATATAAGATTCACCGTGAAAATCAAGAAAGAACAACTTCAGACCGCAATAGTTTTACAAAAATCACTTTGAACTATCAAGGATTTTTTTTCCGAGGCAATTTTGTTGGATACTCCTTATAAAAAATGTTGTTACTGCCTCAATATCCATGATATTTCTCCTTACCTTTCTGCATCAAAAAGCCTTCTGTAAAATACACAAATCTATATTAAATAATGACTTACCCGATTAACACTGTTTATAAGTGCCTGGGTCCCCGCTTTCGCGGGAATGACAAATTGGGTTATCTCTTTGTTAAAACTTCACTTATATCAATACATAACCTAAAAATCGGTCAGTTTGAGTAACTAATGCCATCCCACCCGGCCCCAAATGGCTCTGACCAGCCGCTCGATGTCAACATTGTCCTTCTCTAACCGATGCCAATAACTCGCATCATCGGGAACTTCAAGAGCGTAAGCATCCTTTCCAAATTGTATTGTACGTGCGTCCCTCCACTTCCAATACTCTACGTGGGAGTCCGCAAACCCAACACAGGTCCCCATACCGTGCCGAATGGGGACAGGGTCCCACCACTGCGACGTCGAATAATGAATACTCCAGGTACACGGGGAGGCCATACCTTCGTCCAGAAATGTCATTCTTGAAGCCGGACGTTTGATTTCACTTATCCTCCAGATTATCATATTTTCATCTGCACCATTTGTCATCCACAAATCATCCCAATGATCAAAGCAATCAGGCATAATAGAGGTGTGTGCTTCTTTTGGCGTTGCCGTGGGACAACGATATACTTTTATAGTCTCGGTATATGGCCAAAGAACACCCGCTTTAATAGCTTCGACATGTTCTTCATAAGTAGCAAAAATAGGAGTAACAAGACCTGTATAATCATAGACGCTGTCATCTCCCCAGGTTCCGCCATGAGGTACACTGCCGTCATTAGCATTCGTGTACATTGTCCATATCAACGTCATACTTTTCAGGTTGTGCATGCAATAAATTCGTTTGGCCATTTCTTTAGCGTTTCTTAAAGAGGGCACCATAATGCTCAAAAGAAGCGCAATAATAGCTATTACCACCAAAAGCTCTATTAACGTAAAAGCCTTTCGTTTGTCCATAGCCACACCCCTTTTTCTTGACCCATGTTATGCTGTTTCATAGGCTACTATAAACTGACATATATTTATAAACCATTTCAACTTCACCCCGTTAGAGACTTTTCCTTCGGGTCTCTAACGGGGTTGGCGCAAATACAATGAGCCTCTAATGGGGTAAACGCTTAAAAAACATAATTTCTCCAGCCTGTCCCGGCGCGCCGGGGTACAATCTGGATCATTCTACAGAAATCACTTTGAACTGTCAAGGATCTCATGGAACAGGGATTTCGATACGAGAACCTCTGCCAGTCATCGGCCCTAAAGGTACGATTATGAGTACTTTTCTCCTTTACTCTATCGGCGCAATCGGGCATAATGGGCGGCATGAAGAAAACTTTAGCACATTTGCCGCAACTAAAGCAGGATGAGGTGGAATGGGTCGCCATGAAAATCCGCTCACTTTGCGAAGACGTACAAATGGTGATTCTGTTCGGCAGCTATGCGAGAGGCGACTGGAAAGACGGCCCGCATGAGCAGGGCAGGGGCCGGCTGATTATCCATAAAAGAAGCGATTACGACATCTTAGTTCTTGTCGAACATGAGTATACCGCCCGCGACATCAGCCTTTGGAACAAAGTCAAATAAAAAATTAGCCCAAAGTGATTTGAGTACCCACGTTCGAATAATCGCCCGCGATATCGATTTCGTCAATTTCAAACTGGAACAAGGCCAGTACTTCTTCACCGAGATTGTAAATGATGGCATCCTAATATATGACAGCGGCAGGTTCGAACTTGACGAAAAGAAAGAACTCGACCCAGCCGAACAAAAAGACATCGCTCAGGTACGATTCGACGAAACGTTCCATAGAGCAAAAGACTTCTATCAGATGTATGAACAGGGCATCTCAATCACCAAATACAAGAATGCTGCCTTTGAACTCCACCAGGCCACCGAACATTCATACAAGACAGTCCTTTTGGTTTTTGGCGGCGAGTATCCCCAGGAGCATCATCTCGACATATTAGGCGACTTGGCTGCCGATTACTGCCCCGAGTTAAAAGGCATACTCCCAAGAGAAACCGACGAGGAAAAGGAACTCTTCGAATTGTTAGACTACGCTTATATCGGTGCAAGATATGACCACAGTTACAAAATAACAAAAGAACAGTTGAAACAATTAGCCCCCTGCGTCCAAAAACTGCACGAAGTAACGGAAAGGATTTGTAAAGGAAAGATAGATTCATTTGCTTAGACACAAATTCCTCCTTCGCCACCCTCCTTCGCATGAAGCTTCCATCTTCGCTAAAGCTTCGACGGACAAGACGGAGGACAGGGGCTACGAAGAAACCGGCTACGAAAGACAAGCATATTTAATACTACAGCGCCACTTAGCTCTGTAAAACCTTATTTTCTGTTAAAATCCGAAGCACGAAATAAGACAACAGTGAACAGGATTTCGCATTTTTGTCTTGAAAATTCGGATTTTGTATCCCGATATATCGGGATTTAGAATTTCGGATTTCGTGCTTCGAATTTTAAGGCTAAAGCCATATTTTTTGCTGCTAAGCGGCGCTGTAGTACTAAGTTGGTTTGCAATGGCGACAGCAGTTGTTTTACAGAAAACCCCTAAACTCAGAGGCCCAGGGCGTTGACCCTACTTTGGACAGCCGACATCTTTCTAACAAGATACGGCAAATTTTCTTTAACAAGGCCCTTATTTGAGTCGATAATCAGTCATGAACAGTCTTCATACTGGTGTCGCTGAGGATTCATGGTAAACGAAACAAATTACGATACAATATTCGGCGGAATGGCAGTAGAGCAGGGCCTGTGCACCGATGAAGAATTGCGACAAAGCCTTGAAGAGTTGGAGTCTCGCCGTAAGGTCAACCCTGCAATGCTCAGGGACCTGCTGGTTGAACTGGGGGCCTCAAGGAGTGGTGAGCCCAGCAGAGACGGTTTGAAAAATGCAAGTGTCGGGGTGTTATGCCGACAATCGGGTACTTGTGGGTTCTTATCTGGAAACCATATAAACAATAGTTAGAAGAATAAAGATAGACTATTATATATCTAAATTTGGGAGTAAACAAAAAGGAGCACGCAATGAATGACGCGAAGGATTATTCTAATATTTATGCCCCCCTCTGGAAGCGACAGGCTATCATTACCTTGGTTGCATTGGCTTTAGGCAGCATTGGTATAATTTTTGCGGTGTTAGGAAACAAAACTATGTTCTGCATTTTATTTGTATGCGCACTTGTTACAACCATAATAATTTCATTTATCCTTAGGTGTCCTGCTTGTGGCTGTTATATCTGTTGGAACACAAAAGTTTACGGCTATCGTAATTGTGCCATGGCACCAATACCTTTTGACAAAAAGTGCCCACACTGTGAAGCAGTATTAAGGAAGTAGATAATAAGTTAGGTATAAATACGAGCAAACTTAAAAGGAACTGGGACAGTCACCTACCCGTCGAGCCGGCGGCTCGCCGCGGCTGATTTATCCTCATTTTTGGCCAAAAAACAGCATCCCGCCCGTTTCGATCATTTGAATATTTGGGACTCGAATTTGTTTCGGATTTAGAGATTAGTGCTTAAGTTTTGCTTTCTCATCTGTCCTCTGTGGCTTTTTAAATTCGTGTTAATCCGTGTCATCTGTGGTTAAGCAAAGCTTTCTATTCATCCGCCAAACTTGTCCCGCCATAGTTTTAACGACGGCGGATCCGGGGTTACAATTATCCCGCAAAATTCAATAAGAGCCGCTCTCGGCCCGCCGACATTATAAGACCTGGCCCGCACAACTTCCAGAAAAACCGCTGCGCCGGCAGAACCTCACCTCGGCCATTCAGCCTAACCTTTGCGATTATAAAGGCTTACACCAGCCGCTACCGGCAAAATCTTCGCCCGCCAATAAAAACTCACCGCCCACTAAAACAGCCTAAGCACCCACGTTCTAATGCCGACATGAAAACAGACTGTGCATTTGCGCCGGATAAAGCACCCCGGCAGCGTAAGCCGCAGATAAATATAAGGGCACTGGCCATGTTTGAAACATTTGAAACCGGAAACTACGGAGGGTGGGATGAGGCTGAAGAAAAGGCGTTTATGGCCTTTGAGATGTACGAAAACGGCCAGTTGAATCTTGCCCTTGACCAATTGGGCGAGGCCATCGAAATAAATCCCACAAACAGCGCCTGGTACTTCAACAAAGGCCTGACCCTTGACACATTGGAGCGATTCGAAGAGGCCATAGAAGCATTCGAACAGGCGCTGCTACTTAAAGGCGACGACCCCGAGATACTCAACTGCCTCGCCGTCGATTACACCCGCATCGGTCAATACGACCTCGCCGTTTCCACATTCGAATACATCCAGCAGCTCGACCCGACCTTCGAGCCGTGCTACTGCAACCGCATAATCACATACGCCGAAATGGACCAGCACGAAAAGGCGGAGCACATGTTTTATTTAGCTCAGCAGATAAACCCCGATTGTGCCATCTGCTTTTACAACATCGGCAATTCCCTTTTCAGCCGGGGCCAATACAAAAGGGCAATATGGTGCTGGCACAGAACCAGCCGGTTAGAGCCGACCCACCCGCAGATCAACTACCGCCTTGCACAGGCCTACTGGGCGGCCGGCAACTGGCGCCTTGCAAAAGACCACTTCCTTGAAGAACTCCGCACCTGCCCCGGCGACGTCGGTGTAATCCTTGACTTCGGCATGTTCCTTCTCCAACGCGGCGATATTGACGCAGCTAAAGAAAAGTTCAACAGAATCCTCGAACTCGACCCCGATTTTGCCGCTGCCCGGTTCTACTTAGCTGAGATCGCTTTGCACCGCCACCAGGAGTCCGAGGCGAGGCGGCTTTATAACGAGGCCTTAAAAAGAAAAAGCCATCTGGCCGGCCCGCGATACCGACTCGCACAACTCGCTCTTGCCGCCGATGACCGGGACCTCGCCTGCCAACACCTCCGCGATGAATGCAACCTTGACTGCGACGACCCCGAAGTCCTCCTGTCGATAGGCTCAATGTTCCTGCAATTGGACCAGTTGGATTACGCCAGCAATTGCCTGCTGAAGGTCGTGGACCTCGACCGCACGAATTCCGAGGCCTTTGGCCGACTCGGTGTAGCACTTGCCAAACGAGGCGAATTCGAAAGGGCGCTGCAGTTCCTCATCCACGCCGTCAAGCTCGAGGGCCAGGACCCGCTCCTCTTGGCCGACATTGCATTCATATACTATAAGACCGGCCGATTAACCGCTGCCGCTGAAGCAATATCAACAGCCTGCACTTTATCCGGCGACGACCCGGACATCGTCCGCCTTGCTCGCAGGATCAAGTTTGCTGCCGCCGGCCGGAATTTCACCTTCAACCTCCGCTCCAGCCGACTCATCCAGAACCTGCACCTGCTTTACGCTCGCCTCAAGTGCCGACTCAGGTACCTTTTAACCTATATTTCTCACCGCTGAGGTCGCAAAGACCGCAGAGGTGCATTCAGGCACAAAGTTTCTTAGACGCTGATTAACGCTGATTTTTTTTAGCCACTGATCCGCCGTCGTTAAAACTATGGCGGGACAAGTTTCACAGATTTACACAGTTTTTGGCTTCACCTGCGCGGTTTTTGAAACCGCTGTTTGGTCAAAGTAAAAGACCGCTTACAATGCGAGCACCTTTGCAATTTTCTATTTTCAATTGACTATTTACTATTGGGACTTGAACTGCCTTGGCCGGGCAGCTTGACCTTCCATTTAATGTTCTCGGTCTCGCTCCATGTCAGGGGCGGATTGCCTTTTTGGGCGGCGCCCGTCGCGCTGGGGCCGCGCCACATCGGCCAATAATCACTGCTCGAACCTGCATAAACGTCCGCCAGCGCCAGGGCCGTCACAATGCCGACGGCAACTGTTAAAGCCATGAGTTTGTTCATAACTGTATCCTTTGTATTTGCTTGATTGTTTTTGAACTAAAATTAGCGATTGGCATAAATATACAAGATTTGTCTTGAAAATGCAAGTATCGGGGGTGGCCGGCGGCCGGTGTTTTACTGTGCAAGGTCTATCTTAAGGGACATGGGGTGGTGACGGAGTTTGACCCGAGTGTGCCTCGCCATACGGCGTTTGCGATGCTGCGGTCGGCGACGTTGACGGCACTGTCGCTATTGATATCGCAGTCTCGTAAAGTGAAACTTCCGGCGGCGCCGGTCCGCCAGAAGGCGTTTACGATGCTCCTGTCTGCGACGTTTACGACGGTATCGTTGTTAACATCGCCTAAGAGGGCTATTCCAAACTGGGTCTCGGTAGTGCATGTATTGCCGTGGTCATCGCCGGTAATGGTAACTTTGACGGTGAACGGCTGGCCTGAGTCGGACAGGCCATTAGGCTCGTTGCAACTTGGTGCTGCGAAGGTCCAGGAGGTATCGGCGGTCCCACCACCGGCAGTGATTACGGGCGCAAGGCTCACATCAGGGGGAAGCAGAAATTGCCAGTTGTAATTATAGCCGCTATTGCCCAACGGGTCGTCGGTGACAGCAACAGTTGCGGTCAGTTTAGAGTTGGCTGAGCCGAGCACGTTCTGATACATCCATGTCTCGTCTATAGACGATTCGGCCGACAGGCCGGGTATGAACTCAAAGTCTATGGCGGGGTCATCCTGCAGGAACATGCCGCCGCCGCGAAAGACAAAGTTTAGATTTATGAAGAGGTTCATGCCGATTATACCGTCTAATGTGCCGCCTTCGGGGGAGGCAATATCCAGAAGGATCATTGGTACGTTTGTGAAGGTAAGCCATTCGCCTAAGGCGGGGATTTGGAGCGAATCAATGTGAAAGAGAGGCTCCAGGGAAACCTCGCCAGTGACTCCCTCTATCTCGACCCACTTATCAGGATTGGCGGGGTCGAGGCCCAGGCGGGCGCCGATTCTTTTGCCGAGAACGGAGACCTGTGCACCGGTATCGAACATGAATCGGTCCTTGTCGGAGGCGGACTTTGTTCCCTCGGTGAGGTCCACACCGTGAACGAAGAAAATGCTTTGGGCGAGATTCCCCATAATTACCGATGGGCTGCCGGGGGTATCGAAAGTGAAGTCCCAGTCGAATATATCTCCAGTAAGGTCATAAAAGCCGAAATCGGGTATATACTGGATGGAGAAACTGCCGAGCGGTCGCAGTTCCAAAGGTATTGTGTTGGGGTAGCTTGGGATGCGTGGATCGCAGGGGTCGTCGTAAATGCCTATGCTTGGACCTGTGAACTCTTCGCTGTTGTGAGAGACGGTTATCATTTGGTCATTGCGAAATACTGCGGTGAAATTAACCGACAGCGGAGAGCCGATGGCGGTCGGCAGGTCCGGCGCGGGTGGTACGAAGTCCTGACCGACGAGTATTGAAACATTACTTTGGCCTACCATTTCGGAGGTGTCGAGCAGGCCGTCCGGTCCAATGGCGCTTAAGCCGGTGACGAAGAGACCGAGCGGATAGCTAACCGAGGCATAGGTTGAGCCGGTTACGCCGGTGATCTCGATAATGTTATCGGTGACGAAGGTGTGGGTAGGGTCAGCGGGGTAAGGATTAAACAGGCCCAGGTCGGTAGCGGCGGCGTATCCGATTATGTGTGCGCTGGCGCCGGTGTCAAAAATGCCGACGGCATAGTTGGTCTGGGGATTGGCTGTGTGGGTGTCGGTGATGGTGTTTTCGGCTGCGGCAGCGAAATCAAGTTCCTCGCCTTTGGCATCAGTAGTTACAACGGCTATCCATGGGACATGGCCGGCTTCCGGGGGCGAATTGATGATAAGCCCGGTGGCCGGCGCCGCTTTTGCGAGTTCATCAGCTGATTTGGCAGCCCGCTTTTCCGGCGGGCGATGGATTGCCTTTACGCGACCGCGGCCGGTTATGCGCCAATCGACCTCCTCTCGCTTCCAGCCGCTCTTGTCGGCACCGGCAGCAACCGGCAAGGAAGCCGCGACTGCGACCACTAAAAGAAGCCATATTTGCGCTAAACTATGTGAGTTCATATAACCCCTCTTCCGCATCATATCTGATTACTCATTTATTATATTGTGTGCAGACTTAAAAAGCAAGGATAATCAGGGGTCAGGATGGCGCGGCGCCGAATTTTCGGGTGATTATGCGAATATTTTGCGTTCTTTTGCCGATTGCCTATGGACGCCCTGCCGGGAGCAGGGCTATGGCCCGAAAATGCGAATCCCACAAAGTCCTTGCGGTATGTCGGGATTTGGAGTGTGTGATTGTTTGGGCTGGTTTTTGCTTAACTTGCCTGCAAACCGTGCCGATAAAACCAATGGTGTCTTTGATCGCATATAAAGGGTAAGATTTATGGGCGTCCAAAACTGGTCTGACAACATAATCCTTGTCAATCTGGCCAAAGAGCCACAGACGGGCGAGGAATTGCAAATGACGATAGAGATGGTTACCGAAAACGGCGGTTGCGATGTGGTGGTTGACTTTGCGGAAGTTGATATCGTAACCTCATCGAGCATCGCCAAGCTTCTGAAACTGCGCAAGGCGTTGCAGGATTGCGCCCAGCGGCTGGTGCTGTCATCGGTCAGGCCCCGGACAAGGGGGATATTTGCCGTTACGGGCCTGGACAATATCTTCGAATTTGTGGATGACCAATTTATGGGCTTGGCGGGTTTGCAGCTTGTCGACAGCTAATCAACCCCGGCAATTCCAAATAATCCGCAAAAAACATTGACAAGGCACACGCGTTATCCTATAATTGATTCCTAAGAAGAGAATTGCAAGCCGATTTCGAAGCTCGCTGCGGCGGCGATTTTCGCAATCTGCTTGACCGTGTTGCAATGACGGGATTCGACAAATGGACAAAAAGACCCTGCGGCGGCTCGAGCGGTTGCTTGACTATCGTTTCTCAAACCCATCCCTATTGCGCGAGTCTGTTGCGCATTCATCGCAAGCGGACAACCGCCTTGCAAGCAACGAGAGGCTGGAATTCCTGGGTGATTCGATTCTCGCAATGGTGATTTGCCGGAAGCTGTTCGCGCGGTTTCCCGACTACCTGGAGGGGGATCTTACGAAAATAAAGAGCCGCCTTGTCGCCCGCAAGACGTGTGCCCAGCTTGCCAATCGCCTTGGCCTGACAAAGTTTATCCAGGTCGGCAAAGGGATGGCCAAGACAAGGGCAATGGCCGGCTCCATTACCGCAGGTACTCTTGAAGCGATTATTGCGGCAATTTATCTGGACGGCGGTTTTTCGGCTGTTAGCGACTTTGTTTTGAAGATGTTCGGGCCGTTGATTGAAGAGGCCGATGCAGACGAGCATCAGGAGAATTTCAAATCCTTTCTCCAGCAGTACGTCCAGCGCCAGTTCAACCTTACCCCTGATTATGAACTTCTCGATGAGAAGGGCCCCGACCACGATAAATGTTTCGAGACGTCCGTTGTCATCGGCCAGCGTCATTTTCCAAGTGCCTGGGGTATGACCAAGAAAGACGCCGAGCAAAAGGCCGCGTACAACGCCCTTGTTGAATTAGGTCAGGTCAAGCCGCCAGACGCTTAAAAACCAGGAAGTCCTCTCCATCCCAACCAGGCCGCACCTCTATAGTTCCCGGCTCTTTAGCTTTGTCATGCTGATTCTTTGGTGCATGGCAAGGTTGCCTGTTGCTTAACCATACCCACGGCGGGATGTGCAACGTTATTTTCCTATTATCTGCTTTGTAAAAAACTTTATGAATGTCATTCTGAGTCCCGGCGCGCCGGGAAAGAATCTCAATCCATCGCACGCGTGAGATTCTGACATCTTTTCTACAGAGCACCATTTTCTATTTTTGTAAACTTTCGTCCGCTTATCGGGGAATTAAGAGCCTATATCAAAACTACAAGAAAACCCTTGTTTTCAGTATTGATATTGACGTTTCGCGTTGTTTTGTTACGGGCTCTAAGTATTTAGCAGGCTCGTGATGGCTTCTACTGTTCGGTCGGTTGCGCCCTGATTTTGTTTAATCACTTCTCGGCCGTTGGTTGCGATTCGCTGAGCGTAAGTCGTGTCGGTCAGACATTTTTCTACGATCTTGAAAAGTTCGTCCGGGTCATTGACTTCAATAGCTCCTTCGCCTTTTAGTAGTACATCGACGGCCTGTTTGAAATTGAACGTATGCGGCCCGAAGATTGTGCATTTACCTAAGGCGGCAGACTCCATCATATCCGAGCCGCCCATAGCAACGAGGCTCCGCCCTACAAAAATAACAGTGGCCAACGAATAAAACTTCGTTAAATCGCCCATCGTATCGCCGAGAATAACAGCCGGCTTATTTGCAATGGTGCGTTGTCCAGCCTTTATCTTGCTGTACCGGACGAACTCGAATCCAGTCTCATTAATCAGTTGCGTGACTTCATCGAATCTTTCCGGCTTGCGAGGCACCATTGCAAGTCGCAGGTCAGCGAAAACCTCCTGTTGTTTAAGCCTCTGGAAAACCTCAAGGCAGATTTTCTCCTCTCCCGGCCCGGTGCCCCCGGCCACCCAAAGTCTCTCATCGGCTATGTTTAACTGCCGGGCGAGTTCATCAGCCCCGTCAACCTTATCTGCGATCCGGGCTGTGTCGTATTTCAGCGAATTGGTCACGATGACCTTCTCAGGCGCGCAGCCGAGCAGCCTGAACCGTTCGGCATATTCTTCGGTTTGGGCAAGGACTAAATCCACCTTGGCGAACATCCACTCTGTAACGGGCTTTATCAGTTTGTATTTTGGGAAGCTTTCATCGCTTAGTCTGCCGTTGACCACCACGACCGGAACATTTTTGTCGTTAGCGATTCGCGCCAGATTCGGCCAGACCTCCAATTCCATTAGCAGGCATATATCGGGCCGGATATTGTTAAACCCGCGCCGCATCACACATGACAAGTCGAAGGGAAAGTAGAATACTTGCAGGTTGTTGGCATAGAGCGTTTTTGCACGCCCAAGACCGGTGTCGGTCGTGGAGCTTATTACTATTTCGTAATCGCCGAACGACCCTCTCAGCTTTGGAACGAGGGTTTTTGTGGCATTGACCTCGCCTACGCTGACGGCATGTATCCAGATGCACTTTTTCTTGGGATGTCGACGTCGGATTCTGCCAAGTCGCTCGTCCCAGCCGCTGCGATATCGGCCCTGCCGGACCATTCGATATATGATCTTCGGGCTTAGAAAGATGATTGCCAGCAGATACAAGCAGTCAATTACAAACTTCATTTAGCACTCTCAAGAAAACAAAGAAGGCCTAATGTCCTGTCAGGTCGAAAATCAAATACGTGTCACTTTCAGCAATGACAGCGAATCTGGTGGTTAGAAGCTCTTTCAAATCCTTCTGCCGGGCAAACTCCTCAAGGTCAGCCACGATGAAATACTGTGGCGAGTGTCTTGCATATTTACTGTTATTGACCTTTGTATTACTAACGGAACATGGGTGCCACCGTCAAACCCCGGCCTGAGCGCAGTCGAATGGCTTCTTTGCCGGTGTTCCCGCTAATGAAATATGGGTGGCACGGTCAAACTTGTTTGGCCGTGTCCTAAGCGCCTTATCCTGGTTTTCCGCATAGCAACTCGTTACATTTATTTCGCAAAATTCAATAAACGCTCGCTACAGCAGCGGGGCCTAACGCATGACCCAGCGTTTGCCTTTGTAAGCAAGCTTTGCAAGCGCGCGAAGCTTTGCATCACTGCCGACGGCATACTCCAGCACCAACGTTTTACGCAGGTAGACCTTCACAGGATTGCCCTCGTCATCGGTCGCCGTCGGATGGTCGATAGCAGCCGTTTCGTTGCTCAGGCCCGCTATGAACAAGGTGATGCTTTTTGCCTTCGGGTCGAAATCGGGCCAGATAATGACGATGTCCTTCGTGTTATCGACACCTTCGAGAACCCTGTTGCCGGCCAAATCGATATTCTCAACAAAAGGGTATCGTCCCTGATGTCGCAGCTTAATCTGGTCAAAGACCAGGCCCCTTACGCCTTTTCCGGCGGGCACTATCCGGAAAGTGTCGGTCATCAAATCGCAGGCCGGATAAAAGGGTACGTCGGAACCGATCCTGTTGGTCAGGGTTAGTATTATGTACCAATATCTGCCTGGGGTCGGCTCGCCGGGGCATTTGACACTGATCTGCTGGAGCCGGCTGAACACCACCTCCAGCGTCCAGTCGCCCGGGCGTTGCACAACCGCCGGCTCGGGATAGGCCCGAACGTCGCCGGAAATGGCAATCGTAAAGAGTATCAGGCTAACAAAACAGATTCTCATCTTGATATCACCTTTATAACTTTTGACGGACAAAGATTCTACACTAACAATCCTGAGAAGTAAAGAGTATTTTATGCGCAAAAGATTTTTCTGCCCCCACTTGCTTAACGGCAGCAATTGCGTTCTAATGGTGTCCGGTTGATTGCGGAAGTTCATCGGAAAGGACTCATGGCCCGGGAACAAAAACAACTTTTAGAGCAAATCGAAGAATTGCTCGAAGAGCAGACACAGCCCGCCTCGGTCGCACTCAAGGGTTTGCTGTCTGAAAAACGCAGCAGCGATATCGCCGAGGTTGTCGAGCTTCTGGATAGCGACCAGAGACGCGCTGTTTTTGATGTGCTTGCAAAGCACGTTTCAGCGGAAGTGCTTGAAAAGGTCGATGAAGCTACACGGGCCGAGTTGTTTGAACTCCTGGAAGAGGATGAGCTTGCCGACCTGATTTCCGAACTTGATGCCGATGATGCCGCCGACGTGCTGGCTGAACTGCCTGCGGCCGAGAGCGACGAGGTATTGGAACATTTGGCTGAGGCCGAAGCCGAGCAAATCAAGGACCTGATGAGCTACTCGGAAGACTCGGCAGGCGGGATTATGGACCCTCTTGTTCTGAGTGTGTCTGAGGATGCGACGGTTGCCGAGGCGATAAATGAAATTCGCGCCGCCGAAATCGACGAGGATTTCTTCAGTGTCTTTGTGGTCAACAGATTCAGACAGTTTCTCGGTGATGTGCGTATCCGTTCCCTGATCACCACCCCGGAGAATACCAGGATAAAGCAACTCATCGATACAGACACTATCCACGTAAAGCTCGATACGGACCAGGAAGAGGTCCGAAACATTTTCAGCAAGAACGACCTGATTGTAGTGCCCGTTCTGGACGAGAATAACAAATTAGTCGGCAGGATCACTGCAAACCGGGTTATTGAGGTTGCCGAGGAAGAGGCTGCAGAGGACATGTACGTGATGGCGGGTACCGATGCCGCCGAGTTGGAGAATATCTCCGCCGTGCACGCTGCGGGCGTGAGGATGACGTGGCTTTTGCCCTGCCTGGTGGGAACAGCCGTAACCGCCGTTGTGGTGCTGCTGTTCAAGAACGTCTTTATCGAGGCCGGTCATCTCGCCATCTTCTTGACCGCTTTTGCGTTCACCCCGATGATTGCGGCAATCAGCGGCAATGCCGGGCTGCAGACCTCCGCAATCGTGGTCAGCGGCCTGGCAACGGGCGACCTGGCGGCATTGAAGATTGGCCAGGTGTTTGCCAGGGAGGTAAGGGTGGCCTTGTTCGTTGCACTTGCCTGCGGAATTGTCGGTGGGCTTATCTGCGCACTGCTGCCGAATCTTATAAACACCGCAGCGTTGGCAGGCGACCTTGTAGATGCGGCCGTGGAGCCGATTGAACTTGCCCAGCATCTGCGAATCGTCTTGGCATTCGCAGCGGCTATGTTTTCAGCGATAATGGTTGCCACAACTCTGGGATTGTTTCTGCCGTTTCTGTTCCGCAGAATTGGCATAGACCCTGCTATCAGCTCAGGACCGCTGGTAACAACGGCAAACGACTCTATCAGCGTTGCAATATACCTGGCCTTGGCGATGCTGCTTACCCAATAGCATGGAGACGGCCAGTTATGGCACGCAAAGCGTCGAACTCGGGGCACTTTCCACCTCGTCCGGAGGCGTATCTCGGTAAAAGACCCTGTAGCAGTAATGGGTGCCCGCTGGAGGCTCGTCGGTGAACCACTCCCGAGCAGCCTCTCCATACATCGCCACACTGCGCCAGGGGCTGTCGGAAACCTCCCCGCTGACGCATTCGAAGTAATACTCCACACCTTCGCCTTCAGGGTCAACGGCTCCGTCCGCCCTCATGTAGTGGCCCCCAGCCACCGCTCGTGGCTGCCCGCTCCAGCCGCTAACTTCGTCCGGGTCCCACGCGGCCGGGTCTCCCTCGGCTCCGCCGTCCGGGTAAGGCGGAAGGTTCTGTGGCGGCGGTTCCAGGTCTGTCGTAGTTGAGACTTGCGAAGACCAGATGGGGTTGACATTGTGCAAGTCATTGGGCAAGGTGTCGCGGACCGTGAAGTGATAGGTGTACGTGGTGCCCGCAGCAAGGCCCGTATCCTCATACGTTGTACTGTTCTGCCAGCCGCTGTCGTGTGTGCCATCTGTTATCGTCATATTCTCGAAGAAGTATTGTACAGGGTAGCTGCCCCCGGCATCGGTAGCGGTCTGAGCAGTCATCGAGATAGAGGTGTCACTTGTCGCGTGCGGCTGCTCGAGCCATACAACAGGCCCCGGAGGCTCTTCGTCCGCACCAACCGTGGCGCTTTCCTCCGTTGACCAGCCGCTCACATTTCCTAACTGATCATGCGTTCTGACACGATACGTGTACTCTGTACCGGGGCTGAGGTCACCATTCGTGCACGTTGGGCTATTCTGACAATCGATTTCTTCCCAGGCATTGGGATTACCGGGATCAGTGGTTCTTTCGAAGCAGTATAGGACGCTCCAACCCCACTGGTCCGAAGCTGTCTGTGCTGTCATCGCAATCGACGTGGGACCATCGGAGTAAGGCACCACCTCCCATTCGCTCGGGTCTGGTTCAGGCCCTTGATCGTCCTGCTCAAGCCAGCATCCGGCAAAGAAGACAAGTTCTTCGAAGTGGATGGAATAGTCTCCGGAGGTAAACCTCGCGCACCATTTTTCGGAATTACACTTGCCGCGCCAGTACAGGGCAACGAGCGCGAAATCTTCAAGATTGATTGTGCCATCGCCGTAGGGACGTTCAGGACGACAGGGATCGCCTGGCTCCCAGGCTGGCGCAATGTCGCAGTCTGCGCACGACCCTAAAACCGGTGGCGCTATTCCGTCCAGCGGATAGTGGTAACCCATATCAACACGATCATCATCGGATTGTTCGTCTGTTCTGGTAGTGTAACCCACTCTGAAGGGGTTGTAAGAGGGATTGCCGGCGTTGACACAATTGCTATCAACCACTTGGCCGGCATCTTTTTGACTCAGATAATAATCACCATACGGTCCCGGTCCCGCGACAAAACACGGGTCGTCATCGATGTTGCCATCGAGCCATTCGGCGTAACAGTCCTGGTGGCCAACCAGAATGTCGCTCTGGCCTCCTGCGATGTCGCTGTATTCAATTTCAACCGTCGAAGGCCGAGGCTCGTATTCACTGCCGCTGCCAAGAGAGATCTGAGGGCCGTAAGCGGCCGCGTTGTCCCAGAATATCGAATCGATCACAGTTGCGTTACTGTAATGGCTGCAGTACAAACCGCCGCCGTAGCCGTCGGTTCCGGGAACGACGTTGTCTGCAATCGTGGAGTTTGAGATCACCGGTTCGGCGTACAAGTTCGATGATACTCCGGCTCCGTCCAGGCCGGCGGTGTTTTGCACTAATAGGCAATTACTCAGAGCCGGTACGTGCCACACGTCCTCATCGCTGCCGGCGTAGTAGATGCCGCCGCCCGAAGCTGACGCATAGTTATTCTGGAACACACAGTCACGGACGTCCACTGTCGATGAGAGGCTGCAGTAGCCGCCGCCGTGGCTCAGTACCGGCACGGTGGGCCATAGATTACAGGGGTCGGTAACATACGCCGGATTGAATATCGCTGTGTTGCCGATGAACGTGGAACGTTCAATCGAGCCGGAAGTTGCAACCGTCTGCACACCCGCTCCATGATACGCCGTATTAGCCACAATCGTGCAATCGTCCATAGTCATGCGCGAACCACCTACATAAACGGCGCCGCCCTGACACGCTTCGTTGTTCACGAACGTGCAGTTGTTCGCAAATTTCGGCGCACAGCCGTCTTCGACAGCCACAGCACCGCCGTAGCTGACGTAATAATCATCGCCGATACCGAGGTACGGTGAGTCATCCTCACCCGGCTCTTCACCGTCGTAATAGGCGGCGATTGTGTTAGGATCAGCCACGTTGCCGCTGAATTCGCAATCCTCAAACTCCGGATTGCTCCCGTTAGCCGCATAGACTGCACCACCTGCCGTCTCAATATTCAGGTTTCTGTCGGGCACCTCCCAGACTTGGTTAAGACCACCGAGCGCGCCGATACCGCTGAGGGCGCCGGAACTGTAGTTGTCCTCAAAGACACAATTATCAAATCTCGGCGAGCTGTCGTACTCGCAGTACACCGCCCCGCCGTAGCCGCTGTACTCCCAGAAATCTTCGTAAGCATCGTACGGTGTTATCTGCCAGTACAACGAGGCCGAAGCCGAGTAGTCCGCGTACCACTGGGCCCAGCTTCCCCATGCGCTCGTATCAAACCACTGGCCCCAGGTCTCCCAGTCGTAATTGTTGTAGCCCCACGCGTACCACATATAGTACTTGTCTCCGTATGTCCACCCGTCCCACCAGTACCACCAGCCGGGGTCTTCCTCGACCGATGGAGCGTATTCCCAGCCGCCCCCTCTTCCGCCGTGACCATCCGGGTCATCGTTGCCAACCCCGCCGTTACCGCCGGTCCCCCCGGCGGCGTAGCAATCTATAAAATCACAATCCTCGAATGTCGGATTGCTGCTAAACGCGCAGTAAACGGCGCCGCCGTAACCTCGACCGGGCCAGCCGCCGTCGCCACCGCCGGGATGTTCCTCACAGCCGTCGTTGCCGCCGCTGGCAGGACCCCCGGTGACCGACATGTTTAGGAATATGCAATTCAGAATATCCGGCGAGCTCTGGTACATTGCGATTGCCCCGCCGTAAATATTGACCCCATCAACACCATCCTGTGCACACCCCTCGGGAGTAATGGGCAATATTCCAATCCAGTTAGTATCCCTGAAGATGCAGTTTCGGATAGTAGGCGAGCTGCGATAAAGGAACATCCGGCCTCCTGTTACAGTGAAGCCTTCTATTATGGCGCCAGGCCCTGCATCGTACACGTAGAAATCATAGCCGTTCAGGACTACAGCCTCCGGGTTCTCCGGATCGAGTGTGGTAAGAGTTATATCTTTACCGTAGAAAGTGATATCATCATAGGGACTATACCCAGGCGGGGCCGGAATATACTCGCCCGACAGTATCACCACAACATCTCCGTCAACCGCGTCGTCAATAGCATGTTGAATTGACGCGTAATGGGCCTCATCGCTGACAACGGTTCCGACGAACAGGGTCCTGGGTTGCTCAAACATCACCTTGATCGTCTTGTCGGAAGTGATTATGACATCGTTGCTCAACTCTCTTGAGCGGTCGTTAATGGTTCCGCCGGACCAGCTTCCTACCCGGTAGCCTTCATCTGGGTCGGTCTCGATGGTTATCTTCGTGCCATACGAGATGGTTTCTATCACTATTGGTGCTTCCTGAGTACCGTAATATTCAACACCGTCATGTAAGACCTTCACCCTGCCGTGTCCGCTGGGTACGGCAACCTTTAATTTATGCTGCGGCACCTCGGTGGCATCACTGTAGTGATAGCCGATGTCAACCGGATGCTCGTCGGCTCCGCCGTCGGTTCTGGTAGTATAACCGGCTCCGAAGCCGATGCTGTCGGGATTACCTCCGTCAACGGCGGGGCTGTCTACCGCCTGACCCGCAGCAATTTGACTGAGGTAGCAATTTCCAAGTGGGCCGTCCACGAACAACGGGTCCCCGTCGATGTTGTCATGATTACCGGCGACCGAATTTATCGCATCGGCACCATTATAGTCCTGGCCCGTACCCGCGTCATAGAAATCGCCGTATCGGTTGTTATAGAATAGAGAGTGCTCTACGTACGCGTTATCACCGATCTGCTTCTCATATATCGCGTAATTGTTGCAGTTGGTGAATATGGAGTTGGCAATCCGCGGCTCGCTGGTCCAGTCACTAAACACTCCGCCCCCGAAACGACCGGCCGTGTTGCCCTTGAATGTGCAGTTGGCGATATAGGGCGATGTGAAGATACGGCAGGAAATCCCACCGCCGCCGATGCCCGCCTTGTTGCCGGTTATCAGGCAGTTTTTGACCTCTTGTGTGTCGAGGTCGCTGCCGCCGTAGAAACTGATCCCGCCGCCGTAGGAGTAGTCGCCATTAGCCGTATTCTTGGAAATCTCGCAGTCCCGGATAGTCACGCACACCGCTACACACGCCATGCCGCCGCCGCGCCCCGCTTCGTCGCTCACTATACCAGTTGGAGTCGGAGTCACTATTCCTGTGGCCTGGTTCTCGCTTATGAGTCCTCCAGCCAAAGTAACAGTGCCACCAACGAGGAACAACCCTCCGCCGCTCTGGGCCTTGTTGCTAACGAAATAGCAATCGGCAAATCCGGCGTCGAATTGCTGGAAGTATATCGCGCCTCCCAACACTGCCTCGTTACCGCCAAAGCTGCACACTTCAAAGTCCAGCAACACAGTCGTGTTTGTGTCGGGATTATATGCGCCAACCGCGCCGCCGCCACCTCCGGCCTTGTTGCCGCCAAACGAGCAATTTCTCAAAACTGCATCACTTCTTAAATGGATGGCGCCGCCGTCACCGTGGCTGTAGTTGCTTGCAAACACGCTGTTCTCAATGTCAACTTCGCAGTTGCTGCCGGCGTAAACCGCACCACCCGGTGCTGTTGGAATGCCGTAATAATTGTAATAGCCGTAATAGCCGTAGTAACCGTAATAGCCGTAGAAGAAGCCATAGTAGCTGGAAGAACTGTAATACGAGCTGTAGTCCGCTATTTGCGGAGTACTCTGGTTGTTACTAAACTCACAGTCATAAATATCCAACTCGCAGTTGCGCTCGCAATAAACTGCCCCGCCGAGCTGGTCGGTAAAGACGCAGTCCTCCAGATTAACAACGTTGTTGGGCTCAGAGTACAACGCGCCGCCCTTGGTGTAAATCGGAGTTTCTACATAGCCGTATCCGCCTCCCGTCGCATAGCCGAAGGCGTATTGGTAGGACAGATAAACGTCATACGCCTCATTTTTGGTGAATGTGCACCTGACAAAATTTGGATCCGAGTCGTTACCGTAATAGGCCGCTCCGCCGGCCGTAGCTCCGGTGAGAGTAGCCGAGCCGGCAGCACCATTTTGTGCAGGCGGGTCAAGCTCAGTGCCCGGCCCTGCCGCTCCTCCCGCCCCGGCTGTTGCCGAGGTCGCTATATTGTTGTGGAAAGTACAGTCCACAACGGCAGGACTCGAACCGCCGTCGCAGTAGATCGCCCCGCCAAAACCTGCACCTGAAGCATTGCCGCCGTTACCGCCCCAGCTTTCCGCTCCGCCAACGTCGGGGAACTTTTGGCTGCCGTCGCCGCCCTTACCACCCCGGCCGCCTTTTGCGGCGTTGTTAGTCATGATGCACCTGATGAGGAGCGGATTACTTTCATCGCGACATGCGATAGCGCCGCCGTAGCCGTTGCCGTAGCCGTTGCCACCGTGACCGCCCCACTGGCCGTCCTCTGGGTCCATTCCGGGCATGACGAGGTAACCGTTGGCGCCGTCACCACCCTGACCGCCGGCGGCCGTGCAGTTCATAATCACACAATCTTCGATAGTCGGGCTGCTGCCCTTCTCGCAAAGTATCGCCCCGCCATACCCGTCGCCCTCCGCGGGTGCACCAAGGTTGGCGCTGTATATTGGATCCGCCTCTTCGGGATTAGTGATATATCCGAGAAGCACCCCGCTTCCACCAATGTCACCCGCTAAGAAACCGTTCTTTATCGTGATGCCCCAAATCCTGCTGTCGCGTCCCTCGCCGCTGTGGAAGCGGAACGCGCGCTTTGAAGAGTATCTGGAGCCCATGCAGTCTATGACCGTCTCGGCTACGCAATTCGGCTCGTGCGGATTTTCGCTCATTATAGTGATCGCCCGTCCCTCGAAGTCAATACCACAGGGATCGCTTACCGTGTACGGAGTATCCTGTCGTTGCAGAATGATTCTGTCGCCGCTGCTGGCAGCGGCCACCGCTTCTTCAATCGTTGCGTACTCAAGGGGTACGAGCAGGTTGTCGCTGACGTCCGGCTCAAACTCAACAACTACCGTTCTGTTCCTGTTCATAGTTACTCTGGCCGTGCCGGCGCCCCACAACGGGTCTATATCCGCACCTCGCCACACCTTCACTCTGTATCCCTCGTTGGGATCGGCGGTAAGGTAAACGACCGCACCGGGCGGATAGTTGTTGTTGTATGGCACGCTGTTCGAGTCGGCCGTAACCCTGCCTGGTCCTTCTATTATAATCTTCAGCGTGTACCAGTATTGTTCAAATTCAGCCACAACGCTTCTATCCCTGTCCATCATTACTGTATTGGTCAAAGCAGTGCTTCTGTCGTCGTCACTGCCGTTCCATTTGACGCGGTAACCCGGCGGAGGAGTCGGGCCTATGCTCAGCGGCACCACTGTGTACTGGTTATAGTAGGTACCGGTCGGATGATTAGGATCGATCGCACCGCCGATGTTGCTGACCAACCGGGTTGTCAGCTTGTACTGAGGAACTGTAAACAGCTTGTGGTGGTAACCCATATCGACAATACCGGTGTCACGCCCACTGTCGGTTCGGGTAGTGTATTTTCTAAGACAGCCGCCGGCAAAGCAGATATCATTTGCATCGGCGCTTCCGGCATCTACACAGTTGCTGTCGACCAGTTGACCGGCCGCGATTTGACTCAGGAAGTAGTCACCAAGGAGGAGCGGATCGTCCTGAATGTTGCGTGCGGCGGGGTCCCACCTGAAGGTGTTCGGGTCGAAGTCGTATATCACTCGCCCGTTCAGCCTGCAGCCGTCTGCAACCCAGACAGGTGGCCCATATCCGAGACTATCGATCGCCATACCGAGGTTGACCCGCGGCTTGGTTATATCAATCTTCGTATCGGTAACAGGGTCACCGGTGTCAACCAATACCTCTCTGACCTCCTGGGGCGTAAGGTAACGTCCCATCTTAGTCAGCGCCGCACTCTGTATGTCGGCCACTGACCCTGCCGCAAACGGACATGCCGACGATGTCCCGTTGAAATAAGGGAAGTAGTCGCCGGGGTCATACCCCTCAGGCCCAACAATATCAGTGGTATAAACAGGGTCGGCAGGCGCAAGAATATCCAATATTTCAGCCGTGTTCGAATACTCTGTCACCTCGTCGGTTGTATCATATACCGCGCCAACCGAGATAATACTGCCTATCGCTGCAGGCGATGAGATTCCGTCAGTTGCGTACGAATTGCCCGATGCGGCTAGAACAGTAATGCCGGCGGCAGTTGCGGTATTGGCCGCAATTGTGAGCGCCGGATAATCTGCTTCAGCATCAGCCGGGTCATTATAGACGTTAAAGGAGGCTAAACTGTTACTCATCGCCATAATCGGATTGGCCGGGTCGTCGTTGCGGTGAGTTACACACCAGTCCCACGCCGCAACAAGGTCGTCATCCCAGAAAAATCCAGCATAGTCTAAACTGGCTTTGAGAGCGTATATTTTCGCGCCCGGTGCGACGCCTCCAATATAATCACCATACGTGCCCAGACCGCCGGCAGCTATGCCGGCGCAGGCCGTTCCGTGGGCCTCGCCAACGGGCATCGGGTCAGCGTCACCCTCGCCCGTATCGTAGCCGCCGATAACCTTACTATTCGGAAATCCGCCGCCGCCGAGCCTCGGATGTCTGTAGTCAATGCCCGTATCAACTATCGCAACGGCTATACCTGAACCATCATAGACCTGTCGCGCTCCCAGCGCATTTGCCAAAGGTATCGCCTGCGCAAGCATCTTATGCAACTGCTTGGCAGGCTCAACATGCTCTACCGCCGGATTATTGAGAAGTTTGTTAAGTCCCCCAACTGTAATCTCTCCGGAAAAGCCCGCCTGGTTATCGAAACGATGTCGCAGAGTAAACTCTACCGACGTAAGTGTGGACAGAACCGCATCCTGCCGGCTCCATATTTCATCTCTCAGCGCACCGACCGATTCGGGCCAGTCCCAATCGGTTGCCTGTCTCATCGCCGTCGATTCGGTGAGACTAACAATTACTTTCACTCTCTCGGCGCCGGCGTCGAATTGGTCATAAACAATCTGCGGCTCAACCAAAATCTCACCGCCGCTTGAGCCACCCGCATACGGGCTAACCGCAGCGGGTTTGATGAACTCAGGCGCCCGGTACGGCGGGCCGACGTCACTGTAGGTAACGTTGGCCTTTGAAAGGTAGGTGTCAATCGCCGTATCGTTTACGTCAATCCAGAAACCGTCAACAGCAAGCTGTGCGCCGTAATCGGCGTCATTCGCCCAGATAATGCTGTCGATAACATCCACCTCGCTGCCGTAGCTAACGTAAAGCCCTCCACCTTGCGAGTTCGGGTCTGTGGCCTTGTTATCACTAATCGTGCAATTGGCAATCTGGGCTTCTACGAGAAGATTGCACGCGACGCCACCGCCGCTCGCGCCCGCGCTATTGTCTGTTATCAGACAGTTCTTAAGCTCAGGAGTAGCGATTGTATTCCACCGTGTAAGGGTCCGCGGCTCCCCGCCTAAAGACACACCACCACCGGATACGTCAGCGAAGTTTTCGGTGATTACAGTATCTGAAATGAATCCATCCGTAGTGAAACAGTACAGACCTCCGCCAATTCCAACCGACTCTTCGGGTAGCTCGGGTTCCTCAGGTTCCTCAGGAGTTGCCGTTATAGAAGCGATGTTCCCCCGGATTGTGCATCCGGAGATATCGACCAGACCGTGGGTGGAAAGCAAACCGCCGCCGACATACGATGAGTTTTCAATGAAATCGCTGTCAGTGATGTCCACGTCTGAGCCTTTGCTGTAAATCCCACCGCCAATCGGTGCCGAATTGTTACCAATCCGGCAATTCGTAAATGTAGCCACAGCCGGCACATCCTGCGACCAGAAGGTGTAACTAAGAATGCTCAGACCCTCAAACGTCCCGGCAATCGTGTAAAAGCCGTAGTGTATGATGCCGTCAAGACATATTCCGCCGCCGTAGCCGGTATATGCCGTGCCCTCCCACTCCTCCAACTCAGGCGGATCTGCCGGCCCCTCCCCCTCCTCATTGCCGAGCAAACCTTCTCCATAACCATACACCGTTTCGTTGTTTCTTACGATACAGTTTGTAAACGTCGTATCAGAGCCGCCTTCACAGAAGGCGCCCGAGCCGTAACCTGGAATCTTGTAGTTGTTCCTGGGCTGTGATTGATAGTTGCTGGGAACATGGACACCGCCTACCCCGCTGACGCTTCCGTCGGCGAAATTGTCCTCGAATACACAATCGAGAAATTTCGCCTCGCTGAGCATCCCACAATAAACCCCTGCCCCTCTTGCAGTACGTGTGCTCGGGTGTGGCTGCATCGGGTCGTAGCTGGTCAGTCCTCCGTAGCCGCCCCATCCACCGTCAGAACCGCCGTCTCCGCCGTCTCCACCGTAGCCGCCTATGGACCGGCAGTTCCGGATAATGCAATTTTTGAATGTCGGGATATTTCCCGCGTCGATGTATATACCCGCTCCCTCAGCCATACCCGCAAGACCTCCTCGACCACCGTCACTGACATCGTAGCCTCCCTCCCCACCGGCGCCGCCGTCACCGCCGACAACAGTACAGTCTTCAACGATGCTGTCTTTGATGAGAGGCTCGCTCGGGTACACGTGCAACTGCTGCTCGACGTTGTCGTACTCGTACAGCATGCCAATAAAAATTCCGGCTCCAGCAGCGCTGCCACCGTCACCACCGTAACCACCGAGTGGTATATCTTCATCACCGGCCTGGCCGTCTCCGCCGTCACCGCCTCGTATGTCGAAGCCCCTGACGGTACAGTTCGCAACCGTATGATTTCCGAAAACAGAAATCCCGCAATGAGGGTAATATGACTGATAATGTTCGCCAAGACCTCCTGGTCCCGACGAGAAAAGCACCGGTAATCCCCCAGGGTAAAAAGTGCCGCCGGGCTGACCGGGCGTACCGGCAAGGTCGTCTTCTATATCATCACCGTCATACCCGTCTCCACCGTACACCCATGTACTGGTCTGTATTACAAGACCGTTCAAAACGCACTCGTTCGGTTCGGTGCTTATCAGGGTACCTATCAGATGGAAACCCCCTTCGACCTCACCGCTGCAGTCGATGATTGTGGCCTTGGTCGGGTCGTCCCGCTCCGTTGGGTACTCAGCAGTAATCGTGATATTTTTGCCCCACACCATATAACCCGTGCCCGGATATGTGCCGGGTTCAATAACGATTGTGTCACCGTGTCTTGCGGCATCGATGGCATCGTGAATCTCGTTATAAGCAAAATCCTTGGGCACATTCCAGGTAGTCGGGAATGCTTCCTCGAAGTAGAGGGACATGGTTTGATGGCCGTACACCGTAACCATGTTGCTGATGCTGTAGGATGGATAATTATCAGTGCCGACCCACTCGTAAACCCTGTAGCCCTCACAGGGATCTGCAGTCAGAGACACCGTGGTACCCGGCGTTAACTCAAGTTGCACGTCCGCAGTCGGAGTAACCGTGCCACTTGCATAGACAGGTGGAAAAACTCCGATATCCGTGGCCGAATAGTCGAGTGTGCCATGGCCGTAAACACGTAATGTCAACCAGAACTTCATAGGCGGACCGTAGTTGAAAGGATAGTGATAGCCGAAATCCGTATTACCTAAGTCGTAATAATTGAGAATCCTCGTCGTAATATCAAATGGCAGACCATAATCCTCCACTAATTCCTGCAAAACGCCTGTATCACCGGCGTCAAAACACGGGCTGATTGGAGTTTGTGTATCTGTCGCGCTCAGGGGCTGGCTCAGGTAATAAGGCCCGAACGGGCCTGTTACCCACATCGGAGACTGGAACAGATTATCATCCTCCCACCAGGAAAGCTCCGCGTCAGGATCAACTCCAAAAACGTCAACACCCGGCAAATGGTATATGATACAGTGATTGATTTCCGGCGATGATTCATTAGCAACGATACCGTCCAGAGTCTCGCTGGACTCGGCGTCGATGGTGTCGCTCTTGTTGTATGCAACCGTGCAAAGTCGGATGACAGCATCCGAGCCGTCCAAAAGGTAAAACGCACCGCCGGCTTCCGAGGACTGGTTATAAATAACAAGACAGTTGATAAATGCGGCCACAGAGCCCTCACAATACACACCACCACCAAAACCATAGCTCAGCATACCTAAAGGCGCTTTACCCGCCGTGTTCCAGCTGATTTCAGTACTCATGATTACTGGGTTCGAGTTCAGGCAATAGATTCCACCGCCGTCACCGGGCTGGAACTCGCCGGCTTTATTGTGGAGGACTTTACAACTCTCGAGCGTGGGCCTGTCCGCCTCTTCATCATCGATAGAGTCGACAATCTGTGCGGCAACAATAGCCACACCCCTCGCTACCATAGCATCAATCAAATCTTGAGGATCAGGTGGCGCACAAGGATCATCGAGAACAAGTGCACCCTCAAGTTCTGCGGCGGCGGCTTCATACTCGTCTGCGATGTCCTGATATGTGGTGTCATCTTCCTCTAAACCCTCGAAATATACGCCGCCACCGCCACTGGCAGCATTGTTATTCTGTATTATTTCTATTTCCTCTCCGACGATGGGGCACCACATCCTAATTGTTCTTCCTCCTATTATGCAGTTTCTAATTAACGGCCGTGAAATGCCCCCGATGGCAATGGCACCGCCGTAATCCGCGTAGCCGTTTATGATAGTAAATCCATCAACAACGGCCCAATTGTTTTCAACATCCGAGAATATGAAGGCCTGGTGCGGGTCACAAGGGTCGCCGCCACAGTCAATGGTACAGCCTTCGGGGCCGAATTCGCTGCGGACAGTTATGAGTCTACCGCCAAAATTCAAATCGCGGTTACCATCGCCGGAGTAAGTACCATATCCAACAACTACTATATCACCGGGAGTCTCCGGAAGATCAACAATAGGCAGGGGCGTCGCATCCGGGTCACCTACTATGACATACGGGCCGTATATGCCGGTGACAGCATCATCAATAGCGGCCTGAATCGTGGGGTAGGTACCCTTTGGCCCGGCGGCCCAGTCCGGCTCGCCATCCGGCCCGGGCGCGTACAGGCAAATGCTGGCAGGAAGCTCACTATGCCGTCTGAAGCTGACCGTGACAGTTGGCTCATTAAGATAGGGGTCATAGGGTCCATTGATAGTTATGGTATTGGTCAAACTTGTGGAACTATCGTTATCCGTGCCGTTCCAACTTACGAGTTCGTAGCCCGACTCCGGATGTGCGATAAGGTTCACTGTGGTCCCATCCATAACAAACTGCGGGACATTCGGGTCGAGCCATCCGTGGACCCAACCGTCTGAACTGGGAACAACTTGCGTATAGAGCCAATACCAGGGCCTCTGTTCGAACTCAACGGTAACAATTGTATCATCATGCAGTACTGCGATGTAATGGTCTTCTTCAGGATCGGGATTGAGTGATTCTTCCCCTGGCCAGGGGGGAGGGGTCTGGATCCAGGACCCGGGCTTAACTCTATAGCCGGGATCGGGATAGGCCGTTAGAACCACTTCGGAATGCACATCCGCCCTTCTCATTCTGGGTCTTACCGTCCCGTTGCCGCCAATCACTATGGCCTCAAGAAGCTTGGAATTAGCTATGAACTCGACGGTGACGTGCTTGTCAGAGTCCATAGTAACATAGTTATAAACATTGGGGTCACCGTTATCTTCAATCAAATCATCATCGTCGGTCCCTGTCCATTCTTCTACCTGATAGCCATCATTGGGGATTGCCGTCAGCTCGACAATATCCCATTCATATTGCAGGCCGCTGGCAGGGAAAAGCATGCCGTTTCCGCCCACCACCTCTGTGGTCAATAGATGCTCATTACGGCCCTCAAACTCAACGGTAACTGTCTTTGCTTGGGTCATTGTCACTATGTTTTCCGTCCTGCCTAAGGGGTAATCTACATTGGCAGGGAAAAGACCATCGTTATCAGTGCCGCCGGTCCATTCTCTGACCTTGTACCCCGCATCAGGCGTAGCCATAAGGGCAACTTCGGCAAACTGGACATACATGTGACCGGGTAAGCAAGGATCAATTTCCATGGAGCCGTTGCCGCCGATCACGCTGGTCTGCAGCAAGTAAGAAACGACAGAGCCGCTGTTTGGATAGTGATAGCCTATATCAACTGCACCTGTGTCCTGAACGTTATCCGTTCGTGTGGTGTGGGTGCTTGCAGAACCAAATATACCGGAAGCCGAACCACTTCCGGCGTCGAGGCAGGGACTGTCATTTAACTGCCCGGCACTGGTTTGACTCAGATAGAAATCGCCGAGAGGCCCTGTTCTAAAAAGCGGTTCACCGTCAATGTTGTCGGAGGCATACCCGTCCGGAATGCCGTTGATTGAGTCGGCATCCGTATAGACCGTATCGGTATCGGCGTCATAGTAATCGCCGTGAAAGTTATCATAGAATAAACAATTCCTTACGATTACGTCACTTGTAAGGGTCTGAGCATATTCATGTATTGCATGGCGGAAGTTCTTTTGAAATATGCAGTTATAGACCTGCGGAGATGAACCCCAACTGCTGAATACTGCCCCGCCGTCGTAGCTGGCGTTGTTAAAGCTAAAGGTGCAATTTATGATTACCGGCGAGGCGTCTTCACAATCAATGGCGCCGCCGTAACCTCCGGCCTGATTGTTGTAGAACAGGCAGTTAACAATCTCCGGTGAAGCCTCATAGCACTCGATACCGCCGCCATAGTAATTGGCATAGTTGTCATAAATGATGCAGTCGCGAATAGTCGGCGATGAATTAATGATACATCCAATCGCCCCGCCGAAGTATGCATACCCGTTCTTGATTGTAAAGCCCTGGACAACAGAGCTGTCGGTTTCGCCGCTGTGAAAACGAAACCCACGATGCGGTTCGGCTTCTGTGCCTCCACAGTCGATTATGCAGTATGCCGGCCCGTATGCGCTGCGAACGGTTATGGCCTTACCATGGAAATCTATATCCCGGTTGCCCTCACCAGAGAACTCCGTGTACTTTGGGACATTTGGGTCATCCTGATTCACACCTACGACAATCTCGTCACCATCGACTGTGTCCGGGTGGTCAATCGCGTCCTGAATCGTTTCGAAATCCCCAGGCACTTCTATCGGATCCGCCGCCGCAAGCCCAATCAGGCCGAATAAAACTACACAAACAGCAACTACTTTCCGTGTCATGTTAACCTCCTCACAATGTATATAGACGTTCCGTAACATTGAAATTCCGTGAAGCAAACCTGCCATAAAACACCAAGGGCATAATATCGCATTATGCCCCTAAACTGCGAAACCATTACCTTATCGGAAAATGTTTGTAGCAGGTTTACCATAATGTACCATATCCGCTGTACTAATGTCAAGCACAAACTTGGCCGCAACGATGTTATGGGACTATTTGCCGAAGAAAACCACGCGTTCCAAGCGCCGGACCGCCTCCGGCTGTCCCATCCTTTCTGTACTTGACGACCGTATTCTTTTGTAAAATCATTCTGAGAGGCAAATGGGACCCTGTCAGGACCTGCCGGCGGCGAAGCAAACTGCTGACACATAAAAAACCTGATAACCGGCACCGGCCCTTTTTGCTTGCGCCTGCCGGCATGTCCAGAACAGCCATCCGTTACTTTCGAAACAGGCGCATTGAAAGTTTAGCCACTTGCTGCCGAGTTCCAGTTGCTTATATGCTCTTAATGCACCAGCTAATCTTAGCATAATTCCGAAAAATATGCAAGAAATATTTCGGCTATTTCGAAACATTTCGGAAAAAATCCAGACAATCCTGCGAAACACCGCCCCCTGACCGATGTAAGTTGTTCTGTATCAGCAGGTTATAGCCTCAAAGCGAAAAGACGTTCTGTTAAAAATTTTCACCAAAAACCAAAAAAAACCGGCCGCTCCCAAAAAATCTTTTCACACTTTCACTATTTCTGGTAAAAAGAGCAGTGGTTGCACTATCTCGCCCTATCTGACAAAGTTGGTGTGTCGTTATGAAGCTCGTTGTGAAAAAATCAAAACTGACCGGCACCGTATCGATCCCGGGATCGAAATCACACACCATCCGCGCCGTAACTATTGCTTCATTAGCTGACGGACAAAGCACAATCAGAAATCCGCTTGTTTCGGATGATACCCTTAGCGCGGTGAACTGTTATCGGGCGTTTGGTGCCAAGATTGACACCGGCAACGAAAAGATGTGGAAAGCAGTTGGAACCGGCGGACGATTGACCGTCCCCGCCGAGATTATTGATGTGGGCAATTCAGGAACCACACTTCGGATTGCGGTCGGCTCTGCTGCATTGCTTGATAAAGACGCAACCGTAACCTTCACGGGCGACGACCAGATTCGCAGCCGCCCAATCGGACCGCTCTTGACTGCACTGTGTGACCTCGGGGCGCAGGCCCGCTCTATCAATAACAACGGCAAACCCCCGGTGGCTATATCCGGCAAACTCGTCGGCGGTGCAACGACCATCGAGTGCGTTACCAGCCAGTATCTGTCAAGTCTGCTTCTGGCCGCGCCGCTCGCCGAGAAAGATACCCGCATCGAGGTTACTTTGCTTAACGAGCCTGACTATGTGCAGATGACATTGGACTGGCTCGACAAACAGGGCATCGAGTACGAAAACGACCGGATGCGGCACTTCAAGGTCGCAGGCGGCCAGAGGTATAAGGCCTTTGATTGTGCGATCCCGGCCGATTTCTCCAGTGCAACGTTCTTTCTCTGCGCCGCTGCCATCGGCAACGCCGATGTAACCCTGACAGGGCTCGATTTTGCGGATAGCCAGCCTGATAAGGCGGTTGCCGACTATCTGCGCTCAATGGGCGCCGATATCAGCATTGATAAGGCCGCCGTCCGCGTCAAAGGCTCAAGGCTTACTGGTACCCTAATCGATATGAACAGGACCCCGGATGCGCTGCCCGCGATGGCCGTTGTCGCTGCATTTGCCGCCGGCTCTACTAAGCTGAACAATGTGGCCCAGGCGAGGAACAAGGAGACCGACCGCATAAGCTGCATGGCCTGTGAACTGAAAAAAATGGGCGCAAATGTTGAACAACTGCCCGACGGCCTTATAATACATCAAAGCCCGCTCACGGCCGCACAGCTTGACGGCAGAAGCGACCATCGAATAGTTATGGCCCTTAGCCTGGCGGGTATGGCCGTTGAAGGTCAAACGGTTATTGAAACAGCCGAGGCCATAAACGTAACATTCCCTGATTATGTGGAATTGATGACCGGCATCGGCGCAAAAATGAAGTTGATCGATTAAAATGAATCTGATTGAAGGGGCAAAAAAATGAATGCAAAAAAGTCCGGTTACTCAGTCTTAGTAGTCATATTAATAGTGGCTGTTATTGCGATACTCGGTATGCTCGGGGCACAGAAGATATTCAGCACGACTATCGAAGACGCAGAACAACGGGATGTGTACATAACAGGGGACATGAAACTTGTCGAAGTTTACGACAATGCTCCCCTTGCCAAGGCGGTCAGAAAAGCTAATACTGGAATGGTAAGATTGTCTTTAAATGCCGGGGCCAATCCAAACACCCGCACTTCCTCCGGTGGAACAGTGCTCCACCGCGCAGCGGCCTGGGGCCTTGTTGACATCGCGCGCATGCTGCTTGACCATGAAGCCGACGTTAATGCGCTAAACTCAAAATCCATTACTCCGCTGCATCAGGCTGCCGGCAATGGTTATTTTGAAATGGTTCAGCTTTTGATAGACTACGATGCAAATATCAATCCTAAAAACGACGACGGACATACACCTGTGGCAATGGCACTGCAGGGTCTTGCCGCCGCCGACCCTGCGGACGCCGACTCCCGTAGGCGATACGAAAAGACCATAGACCTGTTGCGAAGCTGGGGAGCGAAGTAATAACAGTGGTGCATTCAAATTTCAGAATTGAATTGACGTTGGATGCTGTTTTGGGGTAAACTGCGTTCCATGGTTGGCGATTCTGTTGTAAAAAGTATAACAAACCGTCTGGTGGAGTCATTCGACCCCGAGAAGATAATCCTGTTCGGTTCTGTAGCTCGGGGCACAGCCGATGAGCATAGCGATATGGACATTCTTGTAATATGTCCGATTTCCGGGAGCCGGCGCGCGATGATGGTAGCAATGGACAGGGCCATGCGCGGGCTGAATATTGCCCGGGACATCATGGTGCTTTCGCCGGAAGAATTCGAGAACAACAGATTCATACCGGGAACGATTGCACGAACCGCTTGGCAGCAAGGTATAACGCTTTATGAAAGAACGTGAGCAACAAGTTCGCCGGAAAGTTCTTCAGTGGCTCAGTTACGGCGAAGAAGATTTAAGTCTCGCCCGACACGGCCTGACTTTGGAAAGTAACTGTCCTTATCGTCTCATCGCATACCATGCGCAACAATGTGTCGAAAAACACCTCAAGGCGTATCTCCTCCAGAAGGCCGTTGACTTTCCCTATACTCATAACATCGCAAGGCTACTGGAGTTGTGTGGAGAACACGCCTCTTGGGCCGAGAGCCTCACTGATGCAGAGGAATTGACGCCGTTTGCGATTACCTCACGTTATCCGGGGGAGGATGAAGAGGTTAGCAGAGACGAAGCTGTCCGTGCAATCGAGAGCGCCGAGCGTGTCCGTGAAGTGGTTCGTACTGCCTTAGCAGAAGGAGGAATTAGTTTGTCAGATACTGAATACTATACTAACGACTAAATTCAGGAGATTATGAAATGTTAGGTTGTCATATTGGACGTTGTTTTGGGGTAACTGTTGCCGGCGGCTCTTACCAGGAGGGCTTAACCAGTGTCATTCAAGGTGTTCCGCCCGGAATGTTGATTACCGAGCAGGAAATCTACGGCGATTTGCTTTTGAGAAAGCCCGGTGCCGATGAGCTGTCCAGCCCGAGAAAAGAGCCGGACCTGCCCATTATTTACTCCGGTGTAAACGCCGCCGATACCATCGAAGGCGCCACCAACAGAAACCACACAAACGGAACACCGCTGACAATCCTTATTCCCAACCTGGACCGCCACTTCATCCACATCAAGCAGTACCGGGACACAAATCGCACACCCCGCCCGGGACACGCCTCCTACGCCTCATTCATCAAATATGGTCCCGACGATGATGCCATCGGGGCAGGCTTTTTCAGCGGCCGATATACATCCACCATCGTCGCCGCCGGATACGTCGCCAAGAAAGTCCTCAAAAGATGCGGCATAGAAGTATTCTCCTATATCAAAGAGTTGGCCGGCGTTCAATGCCCCGACCTCGACCATGTCAGGGCGTTTGAATATACGAACGCTTATAAAAAAATGCGATGCGACCTCGACCCGTTCTACCAGCAAATCTATGTCAAAAATCGCATCACCCTCGACATGCGATTCCTCGAAAAGATGCGCATATTGGCCGAAATTGAAAACGAAATCGACGCTATCCGCGGCAAAGCCCCCGAGATGACCCCCGCCGCAATTCGCGATAAATACGGCGTCCATCACATAGTGAACTGTCCCGATATTGACGTCGCCGGCCAAATGGTCGATGTCGCTAACAAAATCTCCGCCACGGGTGATTCATGCGGCGGCGTAATCCAGGTCATCGTAACAGGCGTGCCCACAGGCCTTGGTGAGCCGGTCTTCTATAAGCTTGACGGCGAATTGGGCAAAATGTTGGGCATCGGCGCCGTCAAAGGTGTAGAAGTCGGCGCGGGTTTTGCCGTTAAGGACATGACCGGCTTTCAGTCCAACGACCAGATGCACGCCGAAGACGGCAAAGTCGTCTTCGACTCCAATAATGCCGGCGGTGTCACCGGCGGCCTTACCACCGGCCAGCCCATCATTGTCCGCCTCACCATCAAACCGACACCAACAATTGATAAGCCGCAAAGGACGATTGATAAATATACGCTCGAAAACAAAGAATTGGCTGCCATTACCAGACGCGATGCCACGATTGTCGGCCGAATCTGGCCCGTCGCCGAAAACTACACCGCCATGGTTATACTCGACCACCTCATGATGCACTACGGCTACCAGACAATTAAAAACGGTGAGTGGGTGAGTGGGTAAGTGGGTGAGTCGGTCCTTGCTTATTTGTCATCCGGCCGGTTCTTCCTTGCGTGCATTAGTTTTGTAAGCATAGCACCGACTCACCCGCCATCTTGTTCCATCGCGGCGATTGCCCTGGCCTCGGACTCTTCCTTCAGAATTATCGTCGGCTTTACGAGAACCAGAAGTATCTGCCTGTCTTTAACTTCGCTACGGTTCTCAAACAGCCTGCCTAAAATCGGTATTTTGCTCAGAACCGGCACGCCGGATTGGATTTCTCTCTCTGCCGTTAGTGTCAATCCGCCAAGAAGGACCGTCCCCTGGTCAGGAACCGTAACCCTCGTCATCAGGCTGGTGTTTTGAAGTTCGGGCAGGTCAAAAGTATTTGAAACGAGATCACTGCCGACAAGACCCTGAACAACACCTTCGCCCTCTCCGCCTGATAATAGGTCGTTAAGAAATGTCATAATGTACAAAAGCACGTACTTCTTGTCCGCGGTGATTGTGGGAGTTATGCTCAGAGTTACACCGGTTCCAATTTGGCCGACCTCAATGTCCCAATAGGCCACCGTAGTTATAGGTGTATCGAGGCCTGTCTGCACTACTTCGCTGTTAAATTCGACGTTGGATATATAATTTCGCGTCTGCGTTATGGAAAGTGAGGCGGATTCGCCGTTTAAGACCATAGCTTTTGGAGCTGTAAGGACCTTGCTGTTTGCGTGCATATGGGTAGCCCTGAGCACAAAATTAACCGTAAGGTCATCTAACAAGGCACCTCCATCGTAGGAAATGGGGGAAAGTTCAGTTCCAATAGATAGCGCCTGGCTGGTTGTTGAACCCAAACTGCTGGAAATTTTAGTTGCAGAAGGCCTTACGGCGCCGAAGGAATCCTGCCCCAGGGTGATTAACCCTCCGCTATTCCACCTTCGGCCCGGACTGAAGATAATCGTAGTGTCCAGGCCGATATCTTCGAGGAAGTTCTCATCGACCACCAGAAATCTGGTTTCGATGGCAACCTGGTCGCCGACGAGCTTTCTCAGGCTGTCTATAAGTTTTTTGATCTTCTCGTGGACGGCAGGCGTCTGCCATACGATTAGCCTGGTCCCGCTGAACGGGTAGATTTCGCCCTGGCCGCCGGCCTGATACCAGCTTTCAGGCTCAATTATTAGCTGGATAATATAGCTCAGTTGATATGCCCTCATAGTCGCCCCCATTATGCCGCCACCCATGCCGCCGCCCATACCGCCACCCATGCCGCCACCACCCATGCCGCCACCCATACCGCCGCCCATGCCCATGAACATCGCCGGTGCACTTACTATTTCGCCGACATCGTAAACGTCCTGTACGAAGTTTGCCGGCAGAGAATCAGTCGTCGCTATTGTGATGATGCCGTCTTCGATTGAGAAGCCTAATAGCGGCAGGCCTTCGATTGTCACACCGCCAACCGCCTGAAGCAGCCGCTCAAGCCCCGTCCGGAGCCGAACATTAGTCAGGCCCTCCCCGGACATGTTGATTGGGGTGCTCTGTTCGACAAATGCGTTCTCGCTCAGGTCGCCCCACATAACAACGATTATCAATGCAGGCTCGACCGAAGTGCGCAAAATATCAATTGCATCAGTAAGGGACGTAGTCTCCGTCAGTGAGGACAGATCAACCATCTGGTCCAGTTGGACATAAACCGCAGCGTCGGCAGGGCTTAGCCCCACCCTTACATCTTCCTTACGCCCCGCTGTCAGCTCCTTCCAGTCCCGCGGCAATCTATACTTGTCGGTAAACGGTATCCCCTCCCTGCCCGTTTCAATCAGAAGCGCCAATTCCTCTTTCTCGCTCTCCTTTTGAATCTCGAGCTGCTCGCGCCATCTGACCGTATCCTCGAGAGTTTTCTTGAAAATCAGTGCGCGGTTGTTAAGAGGCTCCACTGCGAGCAGTTGTTCCAACTGGCCCAGCGCTTCATCGTACCGTTGCTCGCCTGAGAAAGCGTAAGCACGCGCCATGTAGTCCTTCACCGCCTGCGCCCTCTGGGCCTCCATCGTTGCCCGCATCTTCCTGCGAAGCTGCTCCGTTTCCGATTGCTGCTGCGTCCGCTGCTGGGCGATGTAATTATTCTGATAGCTGGTTATCTGTTCATCCAGTCCCCTCAACCGCTCACTGTATTGTTTGTGAAGTTCATCGGCGAGCAGAAGCTTGTTTTTGTTGACTATTGACAGAGCCGCCGCAAGGGCCTGCTTCGCCCTGCCAAAGTCATTGGCCAACAGGTATCCCTGCGCCTTTGCCTCGGCATCCGCCACAACAGCCTGAATGTAGCTTATCTGCCTCCGCCTCTTCTGCTCTATTATCCCGATGTATCCGGGCTCTACGGCCACCTCAACCTCCGGCGCCGTAACAGGTTCCAGTTGTTGCGGCTCCGGTCGAATCACCGCTTCGGGCAAAACTTGCGGCTCAAATGCAACTTCCGCCTCGGACGGCACCTCGGCTTCAGGCTCCTGGAGCGGAATGTGGGGCTCAGTGGGTACTTCAGCCGGCTCGATCCCCAGCAGTTCATCTTCCACTCCCATATCAGTCTTGTCTTCCGGCCCCGCAACCGGCTTAACACCGGGGACCTGCTGCCGCCCAGCCAAAGCCTCATCAATCAGCCGAACATAATCCTGTGGACTCTTGCCTTCTGCAACGACCTTGACCCCCGAAAGGATGACCTCCACAAAGCCCGCGCGGGCCTGCTCGAGCCGCCCGGCCTGATAGAGTCTCACGTTCTTATCGAAAAGCCTGCGAATCTGATTCTCGTAGGACGCCGGCCTTTTGCCTAAGTCCTGGATGCCCGCCGCAATCTGGTTCCGCTCAGACGCTGTCAGCAGCTCACTGTCCTTTATCATCTCGGCCGCCATCCGGGCCCGCGAAGCAACGTCCGTACCACTAATGGCCACCTCCGCAAAACCCGCACGCGCGGCCTCAATTTGACCGGCACGATAAAGTCTCACGCTTTCATCAAAGAGACTTTGAACCTGTTTCTTGTACGAGGCAGATTCCCTGTCGAGTCTTTTGATAGCCGCCGCCACCTGCTTACGCTCATCCGGCGTGAGGAAGTGGTTGTCCTTTATCGCCTCAAGACGAGACTTCGCCTCGAGATATTGCTCATTCGCCGCCAGCTCGTCACTCGCCTGCAGGTAGCCGGCGATCTTTTCCCTCTCAGCCAGCGCCAGACGAACCTGGGCCAAAAGCTCGCCCACCTTCTCCCTGTCCTCTGACGCCATATATGCGTCATACTCACTCTGCGTCTTCAGCAGAGTCTGTTCGGTTTCCTTATAAAGCCCGCGCTGATACTGGTCCTCGGCAATGGCTATATTCCACTGAACCCTTTGTCGCATCGCCTCCTGTTTCGTAGCCGGCTGTGCGAGCGCAGGGCCTCCATACGCCAGAAATACGCCCAACACACCGACGAAAATCACCAGCGTTCGCAGCCTGAAACATCTAATTAAAACCAAAATTCGTGTCACCATAGGCCTCCAACTCATAAAGCACTACTAAGCACTACTGAAAAAGTTTCGAAAAGTCAAGACTATTTTTACGAAATTCCTGATACACAACCTGTCATTCTGAGTCCCGGCGCGCCGGGAAAGAATCTCATCCCCGCAACGGGGCAAAAATCCTATTCTAAAGCCAGATGCTTCGCTTCGCTCAGCATGACAATTTAAAACCCAGTACAATTTAAAACCCAGTCAAGTTGAGTAAAATACTACCGCCAGTGTACATGTAAACAACTTTTTTTCAAGCAAAAAATTTATTTCGCCCACCCAAACCAATGTTGTAATTCAAATTGCCTCGCGTTATAGTTCACAAAACCGTGCATCGGACTCGGCAAATCCTGTTGATTTGAAGGTAAAAATCGTGAATCAGCCTGCAAATGACGAACTCGCATTAGCGGTCGAAACTTCCGGCAGAACAGGCTCCGTCGCCGTTGGAACAGGCGACAAAATTATTGACGAAACCGCGTTTTCAGGCCTGATGACCCACAGTACGCAGCTTTTTCCCGCCGCCGGCGCCCTTCTTAAACGCATCGACAGGCACATCACCGACCTCGCCCATATCTACATCGCCGCCGGCCCCGGCAGCTTCACCGGCCTGCGAATCGCCGTCACGATGGCAAAGATGATGGCCCTGGCAAACGGCACCAAAATCGTTGCTGCAAATACCATGGATATCCTCACCGTAAACGCATCCGAATATATAAAAGATAAAAAAATAAAAATTTCCCGCCTCGCCACTATCCTCGACGCCAAGCGCAGACAGTTCTACGTCAGCTTATATGAAAACACCCACGGCAACTGGAAAAAAGTAGCAACTGACTGTCTGATAACCGCATCCGACTTCCTCGCCCGCTTCGCACAACCTGATAATCCGATATGGCTCTTAGGCGAAGGACTCGTATATTACAAAGATGCCTTCGCCGACCCCGGCGTATGCTTTTTGGACGCCGATTACTGGCCTGCCAGCGCCCGCGCAGTATATTCCGTATGCCGAAAAAAAGCAAAAGCCGGCGACTTCGCCGACCCCACTACCATCGTCCCCTATTATATCCGACGACCCGAGGCAACCGAAAACTGGGAAAAACTCCACAAACCCAAAAAATAAACCTCGACCGTTTTCTGCGATCCCGGCTGAAATTGAGAAATCCGGCCATGTGTAAATTAGCCGCTCAACTGAGTGAATTTGCCACCTTCAGCGCATCCACCATTTGGGCTACATCGTGCACCCGCACTACTGAGACGCACGCGGCGGCGGCCAGCGCGACCGATGCTGCTGTGCCGAAGAGGCGCTCGGCGGGCTTTGCCTTGCCGGTGAGGTCGCCGATGAACCGTTTTCTGCTGGCCCCTACCAACACGCGGTAGCCGGTGGCGACGAATTTATCCAGATTCCGCAAAAGCTCAAGATTGTGCTCCGTCGTCTTGCCGAACCCGATACCCGGGTCAATGAAAATCATCCGGCACGCAATGCCAAACCCCTCGGCCCGCTTCGCCCTTGCCAATAAAAAGTCCAGCACCTCGGCGACCACATCGTCATATTCAGGCTCAATTTGCATCGTCGCAGGCACGCCCTGCTTATGCATCAGCACGGCCGGCACCTCTCTTTCGGCAGCTAACCTGGCCATATCGTCATCGGCCAGCGCAGTAATGTCGTTAATCATAGCCGCACCGGCATCCAAGGCAGATTTTGCAACGGTAGAATCGGTCGTGTCAATGCTGATTGGGATATCAATCTTCGCAGCCAATCGCTCAATTACAGGGATTGCCCTTTCAATCTGCTCGCCAGAGCTGACAGGCTGTGAGCCCGGCCGGGACGATTCCGCCCCCACGTCGATTATCGCAGCGCCTGCCCCTGCCATACCAACGCCGTGTGCGACGGCCTTATCCGTATCGAGAAACTCGCCGCCGTCGCTGAATGAGTCCGGCGTAACATTCAAAACGCCCATCGCGATACAGCCTGCGGAAAAATCCAAACTGCCGCAGGGCCACTTCAATATGTCGGCTTTACTCATGTCAGATTACTATTCTGCTAAAGTTCAACTAATATTTGTCATTCCTGCGAAAGCAGGAATCCAGAAGCCATAGATTCCGGGTCAAGCCCGGAATGACAATAGGTTAGCCATTTTCCACCCTGAATCCAATGCACTTTAGTTTCGCCGCAAGTGTTTCACTCGGCTGCGTGAAGACAATCCGCGTATTTTGAAATTCCCTGCGCACCGGATAGTCTGCCCGCAGGTCATTAAACCACTTTGCTCTTTGCTCAGGCGGCACAATCAAAATCTCCCGCGTGTTAAAGTCATCGCGGTTGATGACATAAATCTGCTGAATCGTATCGCCGATTATATTTTGCTCGGTGCCGGAGTCGGGGTCAATCGTAATTTGAGGTATGTCGGACGCCGGCAGAAAATCATCAGCCCTAAAGCTCGGCTCACAGTTAAAGTGTCTGCAAGCCGCTTCATATACGGTGATAAGTCCTGCGACTTTGCCGTCGAGTGAATAGCCGGCGATGTGCGGCGTGGACAAATCAGCCTTAAGCAAAAGCTCATTGTCAATGTTCGGCTCATTCTCCCAGACGTCAACGACCGCGCCGGCTAATTTGCCGGACCTTATTACGCCATTTAAGGCCTCGGTGTCGGCAACCTGGCCGCGGGCGGTGTTAATGAAGAACGCGCCGGCCTTCAATGAATCGAAAAACGGCTCATCAGCTAAGTGGAAAGTCTTGTCAATACCTTCAAATGTGAGCGGCGTGTGCATCGTTATAAAATCACAATCGTAAAGCCGGTCCAGAGGTAGATATTTTGGGTCGTTTGTTTCTCCCTGTAAGGGCGGGTCGTTTAAGAGGACCTTCATGCCGAGGGCGCGGGTTTTCGCGGCAACTTTACTGCCGATATGGCCTGCGCCGATGATGCCGATGGTTTTTCCCTGCAGCTGGAACTTGTGTTTCTTTGCCAGCGCGAGCAGGGCGGCAACTACATATTCAGCGACGGAGTTCGCATTCGAGCCGGGCGCGTATGCAAAGCCGACACTCTTGCTTTGCAAAAAATCTGTATCGACGCGTTCAAAGCCGCTTGTGGCTGAGGCAACGAATTTGACACTACTTTTCTTTAACAGCTCTTCATCAACCTTTGTAACACTTCTGACCAAGAGCACATCGACATTGCGCACGGCATCGGTTGTTATCTCGCCGGCGGGAACTGCCTTGGCATCGCCAAACGATGAAAAACACTCCTCGACAAACGGGATATTCGAATCTGCAATTATTTTCATAACCATAGTATATAACCAATGGTATTTAGTGAATAGTGTTTAGTCAGTCGCCGGTACTTCATTGGCTTATAATTCGTAGCCGGGGATTTTGGTGTTACAGTCGGGGCAGCAGTTATTAGTTATTCTGTTGGAGCGAATCGTGTAGCCGGTTCGCTCGATGAGTATGTGGCCGCACTCAGGACAAAACGTACTCTCAGCCTCCGATCCCGGCAGATTGCCCACGTAGACGTAGTGCAGGCCGGCGGTTTTGCCTATCTGTAATGCCTTTTCGAGTGTAGCAGGATGAGTGGCGGTTTTGTCATCCATCTTATACTGCGGATAAAACCTGCTTACATGCCAGGGGACGTGAGATCCGGCCCCGGTAACAATAAAGTCGGCGATTTGCTTAAGCTCATCGTCGCTGTCGTTTTCGCCGGGGACAATCAGCGTCGTAAGCTCCAGCCAGATGTCGGTTTCCTTGGCGATGTAACGAATCGTATCCAGAACGGGCGCCAGCTTCGCCTTGCAAAGGTTCTTATAATAATCCTCGCGGAAGGATTTAAGGTCGATATTGATACCGTCCAGCCAGTCTTTTGCGAAGTCAACCGCTTCTCGCGTCATAAAGCCGTTACTCACAAAAACATTGGCAATGCCTTTTTCCTTTGCCAATCGGCCGCAATCGGCGCAAAGCTCCATGAAAATCGTCGGCTCGGTATAGGTGTATGCAATGCTTGCGCAGTCGGTGCGAACAGCCGTGTTGACAATGTCCTCGGGTGCGTACGCTCGACCTTCGATATGACCTTCCAACGCCTCCTGGCTGATTTGCCAGTTCTGGCAGAAGATGCACCGGAAATTGCACCCGGGCGTTGCGATTGAAAAGCTCTTCGAGCCCGGCTGAAAGTGAAACAAGGGCTTTTTCTCGATCGGGTCAACATTGGCTGAACAAACCTTGTCATAAACCAGCGAATACAAAGTGCCATTGATATTTTGCCTCACACCGCATCGACCCACCTTGCCCGCGGCAATCTCGCACCGCCAGTTACACAGATAGCACCTGACCTTGCTCTCTTCAGCCGATTGCCACAAAACCGCCTTCTTCAATTATCATCCCTTTTGCTGATATTCTTGCTCCCAATTTTTTCCGCGCGGGCCACAGGCCCACCTTACATTATATCACAACAGGCCGTATGCCTTTGCCAAGACCTTGATTGGGTGGATGACCATTTTGCCGGTCAATTGCTCAATCTGCATCTTGCAGGCTGCGCATTCGGTCATGACGTGTTTTGTGCCCACAGCGTTCAGGGCCTCCACCATCTCTCTTGCTATCTCGACCGACAGGTCGAAGTTTTTCTTTTGCATGCCATAGGTCCCGGCCAGCCCGCAGCAGCCGGCGTTTATATCCGTTATTTTAGCCTTTGTAAGTTCTGTCAGCAATTCATTGCTTGCGCCTGCCAACCCGAGCGCGAGCAGATGACAGGGCGTGTGATAGGCAAACCGGCGCTCCTCGGCTGACATTTTCGTTCTTAACTTGCCCTGCCTGTGCAAATCCTGGAGGTAGCTCATCAGTTCGTACGTGTTAGTCGAGATGAGCCTGGCATCTGCCGAGTCGATTAAAAGCGGCAGGTCGCTGCGAAGGCAAAGCGCCGCACTGGGCTCCGAACACACAACGTTGTAGCCCGCCCGCACAGTTTGGGCCAGGTTCCTGACAATATAGCCAAGGTCCTTGCGAGCGGTTTTTAAGTCGCCATACACTATGGCCGGCAGCGGCACAGGCAGTTGATTCGGCAGTATGACATCGATGTTATTGTGCCTTAAGCACTTTATAACGGCAAAACCCAATTCATGGTCGTTGTAATTGGCGTAACTATCTACGAAATATGCAACCTTCTCTGTAGGGCTGGCGACCGGGCCGGCTTTGGACAGGTATCTTCGGCCCTTCTTAAGAAACGAACCTCTCCGAAACCTCGGCATCGTCCTTCGCATGTCAAGGCCGGTATATCTTTCCAACAGAAACTTAAAGAACACACTGCCCATTACAAAGTTGCTTATCGGGGAGAATGCACTGCCCAACACACTCAGATACCGATTCCACGCCAGCGTCTTCTCCGTTCGTGTCAGGCCTTTTCGCTTGGCATACTCGGCCCGCGCCTCGATAATGAGCTTTGAAATATCAACGTTGGAAGGGCACTCGACCGAGCACATCTTACAGTTTATGCACAGTCCCAATATCCTCTTGAATTCATCCGACTCGAAGTCCTCTCTTTTCAAAACACCCGTTATCCAGGCCCGCAGCAGATTTGCCTTTGCCCTCGAACACGCCAACTCCTCTCCCACCGCACGGAAAACCGGACACATCCTCGTGCCCTCTTCGGAAGCCAGACATACGCCGTCGCCGCAGCACTGCTCGATCTCATACCTGAATTCCTTCGGGTCAAAATTCAGGTTCGTCATCAGGCGCTCGGCAAACACAATGTGAGCGGCGCGAAGGTTCTTCGTCATAACATCAAGGTCGTCGTTGATTATCTTGCCCGGATTCATCAATCCTGCCGGGTCGAAGATGTTCTTTATGCCATTCAGCAGCTCATAAAACTCGTGACCGTATTGTCTCTCTATAAAGGCCGCCCGCAAAAGACCGTCGGCGTGCTCGCCACTGATTGTGCCGCCTAACGACCAGGCTAATTCAAAAACCTCGGCAGCGATACCGCACAGATTCTTAACACCAGCCGGGGTGCTCAGGTCCAGGTACGGACGAATGTGCAGTTCCCCGTCGCCCGCGTGCCCGTAAAAAGCCATCGAGATACTATATCGGTCGCCGATAGCCTGCAGTCCTGCGATATATTCAGCCAGGCGGGTGTTTGCGACGGATACGTCCTCGATAATCGCCACAGGATGACTCGGCCCTTTTTTCCTGTCCAAAAGCGGCACGGCGTCTTTTCTCGCCTTCCAGAGACGCCTCTGCTCGGCAGGGTCGAAAACGTGCCTTCGACGGCAAGCTAATTGGCCTACCCTCGAGCCGGTCTCGTTTATCTTCGCGGTTACTTCATCAATGCTTGCTGCCGTATGCTCAACCAACAGAAACGCCGCACAATCTCTCGGCAGGATGTCGCGATAATCGGGTAATGCTTCCGCCGCCATGTCGATGAGCGTCTTGTCCATCAATTCACAGGCCGATGCGCCGCTGGCTACGATAACAGGCACAGCTTTGGCCATCTTCTCGAAGGAGTCAAATTCGAGTTGCAACAGTGCGCCGGCCCTCGGCACGTCAACCGTTCGAAGGGCTACCTTTGTGAATATCCCCAACGTTCCTTCCGAGCCAACTAAAAGCTTCGCTAAATCGATTCTCCCATCATGGCAAATCCCGGCGATATTGTAACCGCACCGATTGCGTTTGGTTTCCGGTAGTGCCTCGGCTATCATCTCCTCTTTGCCGCCAAGTAAAGCCAGGCACTGTTTCGCAATGCGGGCAACCTTGTCATTAGCCGCACGGGCAGGGTCAACATTATTTGTAAATTCCGCGATGCTCCCATCCGCCAAAACCACTTCCACCCTCTCAACATATCCGGCGATGTACCCGTACTGGAGCGAATGAGTGCCTGTCGCGTTATTGGCAACGATGCCGCCGATAACGGCCCTGTCGCCGCTGGATGGGTCCGGGCCTATCTCTTTTCCGAATCTGGCAAGGTAATCATTCAGATCATCTAACACCACACCCGGCCCGCATACGACAACCTCGCCATCACGCTCAACGCCCACTATTTGCTTCATGTAGCGCGAAGTGTTTATAACAATCCCGCTCGTAAGCGATTCTCCAGCCACACCACTGCCTGCACCGCGGGCGGCAACGGGGATATTATTCTCGCGCGCGTATTTCACCGCCGCTATTACATCGCCCGCATCACGCGGCTCGACTACACACGCCGGCAAAATCTGGTAGATACTCGCGTCCGTACTGAAGGCGACCCGGCTGAATATATCAACCGACACATCACCCGCGACAAGCTGTGCCAATTCGACGCCGATTTGTTCCGGCTTCTTTTGCACCATTTATCGACCTTTGTATGCTTGTGGAAAACGTAGGGTATGCCCTGCATACCACAACGCTATATTTAGCCCCGCCAGCTGGGAGGGGTTTCCTCCGATTACTTGAAATCCTCGGGCCCGTACTGCGTCTCGAACTTCGTACCGCCTAATCGCAGCGCTGCAAGGTCCTCTTCGCTTACTTTGCCGTGGATAAACTGCTGGACAGCCGGGTGAGGATGATTGCGAATGTGCTCGGCGTCCCCGTCGGCAATGATTTTGGCTTCATGCAGCATAATGATGCGATCGCCGATCTTGTACGCACTTTTCATGTCGTGTGTAACCACCACAGTTGTTACGTCAAGCTCCTTTTGCAACTTCAGTATAAGCTCGTTAATAATATCTGCACGAATCGGGTCGAGCCCGGTTGTCGGCTCATCATAAAGAATCACGTGCGGGTTCATCGCGATTGCCCTTGCAAGTGCCACACGTTTTTTCTCACCGCCCGATAGACTCCCCGGGTAGTGAGTTTGGAAACCATCCATCCCCACCATCGCCAGTTTGTTCTTAACCAGCTCGTCTATCCCCTTCCAATCTGTGATTTCGTGATGCTGCCTGATGGGAAAGATGATATTCTCGTAAACGCTGAGACTGTCAAAAAGGGCGCCGCCCTGAAAGAGGAAACCATATTGGGTACGCACTTTTTCCAGCTCACGTTCGGGCAGGTCGTCGATACGTCGGCCTTTGAAATAGACCTCGCCCGCACTCGGTCGTTCCAGCACAATCATGTGCTTCATCAAGACGGTCTTTCCACAGCCGCTGGGCCCGATGATGACGGTTGTTTTGCCCTCCTCAGCGGCCAGGGAAATATCATCAAGAACCAGTTCCGTGTCGAACTTTTTCACAAGGTTCTTGACGACTATTACACCGCTGTCAGGCTCAACCTCTTTTCTCACTCTTGTCTCCTCCCGTTACAGCAGCGGCTGAATTGACCAGAAAGCATTGTAGATCGCCTTGGCGATAACGGCGAAGAGAAAATTAATCGCGAGAATCAAGATAAAACTCCCCACAAAAGCCTCCGTGCACGCTTCCCCAACACCCTGTGCGCCTTCTCTGCAGTTAAAGCCTTTGTAACAACTGATACCGGCAATCGCACCTCCGAAAAAGAAGCCCTTTACGATCCCCGTCAAAATGTCCCACATCTCAACACCCCTCGCACTGAATTCCCAATACGCCCTGCTGTTTATTCCAAAATGTACCACGCTTATAAAGCAACCCCCGATAATGCCCAGGAGGTCCGCGTAAATAATCAGGAACGGCGTCAGCAGCAGACACGCTAACACGCGCGGCACAACAAGGTGCTTGACCGGATCCGTACCCATGCTACGCACGGCTGATATCTGCTCGGTAACGTTCATCGTTCCAAGCTCCGCCGTCAAGGCTCCACCCACTCGCCCCGCAAGCATCACCGCCGCGAGCACAGGGCCTAATTCCTTGACAACAGCAATATTAATCAAGACACCGAGATGCTCCTCAAGGCCCATGCCTGCAAGCTGGTCATACGCCTGAATCGCCAAAATCATGCCCACGAATGCACCCGTCGCCATAATCACCGGGACGCTGCGAACGCCAATCATATTCATCTGGGCCCATATCAACGGATAAGTCCTCGGCTGAAAACAGGTTTGTACCGACGCTGCGGCCGTCCTGCCCGAGAACCTGGCAAACCGCCCGATGTTGCCAATGCAATCCACTGTCTTTACGCCGATGCTCTCAAGCACAACGCCATCCTTAATCATTCGCCAAAAACCATTATTTTACCATCTTCTACACTGACTATCGGCTTTTTACCACTCAATTTTCAAAAAAACACGACTCGCATACCGCGCCTCCCGGCCACACGCCGTAACCGCCGGCGCTGTAAAAATCCGGCCAAAATCAAAAAAACAGTCGCCCTGTTGACATTAAATGAACGCTTTTACCGGTCCTGAATTCGTGGCTCAAGCGATAACGTCAGAATCAACCTAAAGTTAAGACAGAAATGTTAATTTAGGGGAGACACCGCCGTTGGCTTCGTCTTACCTATTTTAACTCAAGATTTTTGTAGCTGCTTTCCGATAGCTATATTACCATATTTGCCGACATTGCCTATATTGACTCTGGTGGCTGCAAATACAGAAAAAAACAGACACATGCAGATAATATGGGCAATAACTGAAGCAACAAACTAATAATGGAAGCACAATGATGCTAAAAGAACACGCACTCGAAAAGTACTTACAAAGGCTGCTAACCGGAAACAGGCTGGCCTGTAGAGCGGTCATCGAAGAAACCCTGCAAAGCGGCGTGCCCGCAAATAATGTGTACATGGACGTTATCTGGCCAATCATGGTTGAAATCGACAAGCTGTATAGTCAAAACAGAATAGATGCCGCCCAGCAGGCCTTCGCCACGCGAATCAACCACACCATCGTAGACCAGTTGCAGAACAAGCTGCCCCGAAAGCCTCGGACTTCCAAAAAAATTGTTGTTTGCTGCTCAGCAAACCAGCAGGCCGAGCTCGGTGGCCAAATGATCACCGACCTGTTCGAAAGTAACGGCTGGGAAGCAAGGTTCCTCGGCGGCGATGTCAACAACGATGACATCCTGGCCTTTGTGCACAGTTACCACCCCCACATCCTCCTTCTGTACGGCATAAAGCCAAAGGCTGCCCCACTGGTTCGCGAACTTATCGACACTATCAAGACGGTAAATGCCTGGCCTGATATGAAGGTCATGCTCTCCGGGGGGGTCTTTGACCGCGCCGATGGATTGTGGGAAGAAATCGGGGCAGACCTTTATGCCGCAACAGCAACTGAGGCGGTGCGCATGGCCTCTGCTGATGCGAGCGACATCCCCAAACCGCAAAGAACCATTAAACGGCGCAAGGCACAACACACAAAGGTTGCTGAAACGACGCGACCAATAACCTCGGCCTGATTAGCAAGTTGCATTCAATTACCTTAACCTGGTGAGGCATTGCGGGCATGGGCCCGCAATGCCTCTTTCGGGTGTGCCTAGCATGTTTGGCAACTTGGAGGTGAGGATTCGACTGAGCTGGGCCGAAGTCAAGTCCTCTACACAACCTGATGGAGGTGAAGTGTTAGCAAAGCGCAGGAGCACTGCCGTGACGCACGGTGCCAACCTCCAAAGACTCTGCAGACCGAAACCTCCCTCACAAAAGCACAAGCGATCAACTTCACGAAAAGATATGACGACCGAGCGCTTTTGCACATAATCAATTGAATAACGCCTCGACGAATTCGGCCGGGTTGAACTCGGCAATGTCCTCCGGCTTCTCACCCAGGCCGACAAATTTCACCGGTATGTCCAGCATGTCCTTAATCGCGACCACTATCCCCCCGCGGGCCGTGCCGTCAAGCTTGGCCAAGAATATCCCCGTAACATCAATCACCACCGTGAACATCTTCGCCTGGATAATCGCGTTCTGTCCCGTTGTCGCGTCAAGCACCAGCAGCACTTCTGTCGGGGCGCCTGGAATCTTCTTCGCCACTACATCTCTGATCTTCTTAAGCTCGGCCATCAGGTTCTTCTTCGTATGCAGCCGGCCGGCCGTATCCAGAATCAAAAAATCAGCATCTCGCGACAAGGCAGCCTGGCAAGCATCGAACGCAACCGCCGCAGGGTCGCTGCCCGATTGTTGCTTCACAATATCAACCCCGATACGCTCCGCCCAGATTGTCAGTTGTTCGACCGCCGCAGCACGAAACGTATCACACGCCGCCACAATCACCTTCTTGTTGGCCCGACTCAGCACGTATGCCAGCTTCGCAATACTCGTCGTCTTGCCCGACCCGTTTATACCCGCCACCAAAATCGTCGTCGGCCCCGACTCGGCAATCCGCAATTGTCTGTCATGCTCGGGCCAGTAGCTTTTCATGTGCTCCTTCAAAAATGGTACAATATCCTCACTTTTCGCAATCTGCCGCCCACGATAAGCCGCCCGAAGGTCCGAAATCAGCTTGCCCGTCATCTCAACACCGATATCATCGCTTATCAGCGTCTCCTCAAGCTCGTCAAGCAAATCCTCATCAATATCCCTGCCCAACGTCAAAATCGACGATAGACTCGAGCTAATCCTGTTACGCGTCTTGCCCAAACGCTCCCTGAGATACTGCACTGTTTTGGTAAAAATTCCCATACCAACTCCATAAAAGCGAAAACTGTCAGTCAGCCAAGTTTCCCAAATATCCGTCAGAATTTCAAGCATACATAAAATTTCTGCTCAACCCTGCCACAAAAATTCTCATAATTTTTTTGCATTGCCGAATATTTTCCTTTGACAAACATCCCCACACCCGTTAAATTCTAATTGTCGCCCGGCTATGGAGAGCAGCGTAAAGCCAACTTGCAGAGTGGGAAGGGAGTTTCCCGTAGGACAATAACTTGGTGGAACTGTCGTTTGTGGTGTGACGCCTGCAAACATTCCACACTGGTGAAAGTAAAGGGGAAAAACTCTGACAATGCCCGACACCGCCCAGATATTTACGAACATACTCGATCTGGTCAAAACTCTCGACCCCGCCAACACCCGCAAGTGGTTCGACGACCTCGTGGTTATGCGATTCGCACACGGCCTGCTCGAAATCGGTTGTCCCGACGAGGCGACCACGCAGTTCTTAAGTGACAACTGCCGCGGCGCCTTCACCAAGGCCGCACAAAACACCACAGGCCACCTCGTCATTGTAGAGTTCAGCCCCACCGCCGCACGATTCGCTTCACACGCCGCCTCCCAGCCGGCCCGGGCCGTAAAAGTGCATCCCGATTACACATTTGAAAACTTCGTCGTCGGACCGGCAAACCGGCTCGCACACGCAAGTTGCATCGCCGTCAGCCACGCACCCGGAACAACATACAACCCTCTGTTTCTCTACGGCAGCGTCGGACTCGGAAAAACACATCTCCTCCACGCCGTCTGCCGCGAAACACAAAAAAAATTCCCCGATGCCTTCGTCCGCTTCCTGAGCTGCGAACAATTCGTAAACGCCTTCATCTCCGCAATCGAAAAAGGAACCCTCCCAGAGTTTCAACGCCACTGCCGCTCCGTTGACATGCTCGTTATCGACGACGTCCAGTTCCTCCGCGAGCGGGAGCACAGCCAGGAAGAATTCTTCCACACATTCAACGCGCTCTACAACAACCGCAAACAAATCGTCCTCACCGCCGACTGCGCACCCGCAGAGCTGCCCTCGCTCGAGGAACGCCTTGTCAGCCGATTCAAATGGGGCCTCGTCGCACGCCTCGATGCGCCCAGCTACGAAACAAGAATCGCAATCGTGCAGAAAAAGGCCCACCTCCGAGGCCTCGAAATCCCCGAACCCGTCGCCGAGTACATCGCCCGCAAGGTCCAGGCCAACATCCGCGAACTCGAAGGCGCCCTCACTATCATCTACGCCACCGCCAAGACCACAGGCGAGGAAATCTCCCTTGAACTGGCTAAGCGCGCCATCGGCGCCGAAGTTGACGTCGCCAGGACCGTCACCATCTCTGAGATTATCGACGCCGTTACCGATTATTACGATGTACGGCTGACCGATTTGCAAAGTAAGAAGCGAAGCCAGTCCATCACCCTGCCACGACAGATATGCATGTTCTTGGCCCGCTCCCTCACCCGCCACAGCCTCGAAGAAATCGGAGGCCACCTCGGAGGCCGGGACCACACCACTGTTTTGCACGCCTGCTCAAAAATAAAAGAACTACAAAAATCCGACCCCCAAACCCACGCCCAACTAACAGAGCTAACAAAAACAATAACACAATCTTGAGCGCAGCGAAATCCCAAGAACTATCTTAACGACAAATAGCAGCAGGTTAATGACAATACTCGCCCAGCCTTCAAGTGCTCCGTAACGTGCAGCACCTTCAGGTCCTTTACACTCTGGTGATCTTTGATGAGTTTTGCCGCTATCCAATGTGTAAATTTTTTCATAGATCATATCCTCAGTTTCTATTCTTTCTTTTTGCTTATAGCTCCAACTGTCAGAATAGTAATGAGCACTATTGCTGAGGCGTATTTAATCGCTGACGGTAGCATCGTAGCCGAACGAGTGGCCACTTCAAAATCAACGCCGGCAGCAATATAATCGAGCAGGATACCGCTTAAAAGGGCACAGCCTGCCACAGTAAGAAGATAGGTAATCGCGGTTTTGGAGCCTAACGTTTTCCAGATGGTTACAAATGAGGCAGCATTCGTCGCTGGGCCGGTCATAAGAAAAACAATCGCTGCTCCCGGTGTTAATCCTTTCAATATCAATGCTGCCGCTACCGGCACCGAAGCTGTTGCACAGACATAAACCGGTATCCCCAAAAACATCATAACCACCATTGCAAAAATCCCCGTACCCAGATGTTCGGCAAAGTAGCCATCCGGTACCAATGCGGAAATAACAGCTGCGATAATCAAACCCACTAACATAGCCCTGCCAATATCCCGTGGCAGTGTAACAAAACCGTGTTCCAAGGCTCTGATAAGCTTCGACCTTTGCTCCTTTTCGGCGCAACAGGCATCAGTGCATTCCGGCTGGATTGCATCACCGGGCTCTGGGTCAAACAATTGGACGAGACCGCCTCCTATCAGGCCGGTTGCAAGCGCAGCCAAGGGTCTGAAAATTGCATAGACGGGCCCTAACAGACTCAACGTAACAAGAATGCTGTCAACACCAGTCTGAGGGGTTGACAGCAGAAAAGAGATTGTCGCCCCCTTGCTCGCACCGTGCTTTCGCAGTGACATCGAGACCGGGATGACACCGCACGAACACAATGGCAGTGGAACTCCGAACGCCGATGCCTTCAACAACGGCCAAAACCCTTTTCGGCCAAGATGCCTCTCGACAAGCTGGGCGGATATAAAAACGGACAGCACACCGGCAGCAAGGAAGCCAAACAAGAGATAGGGACTCATCTCAGCGAGCGTGCCCCAAAAATCCTTCACAAATAACTCCAAGAATTCAGCCATTATGAACCACCTGCATAGCTTATGATTTTATCTTTTGGTTGACTTGTGTTTCTACTCACCGACCACGGCTGCTTTGAATTCTTCGAAGCCCGTTTTTTCTATCATTGCTCCTAATCTTTGATGTGGCTTGCCGTTTGATTTATAAAACTCAATAATCTTATCGATTAGCTCAAGCGCCTGCTCGGTCGTTAGGTCTCTGGTCAGTTCCTGTGAAAGCCGGGGCCTGCCTCCGCCGTTGCCGCCTACAAACAGTTTCCAGCCGTTTTTCATTCCCACAAGCCCGACATCCTTTATGCAGGTTTCGGCACATTGATTTGGACAGCCGCTGACACCGATTTTAAGTTTGCCCGGCAACTCCGTACCGTGATATTTCTTATCGAGCTTCATTCCCAAAGTGAGGCTATCCTGCATGCCACGTTTGCAAAATGTTGTGCCCGGGCAGGCCTTGACACTACGAACGCAAAGCCCAACCGCCGCTCCCGGAGACATGCCAAGGTCTTTCCAGACATTGTCAACATCTTCTTCCTTCAGCCCTACAATAGCGATTCTTGCTGCACTTGTTACCTTCAGCGCCTGAGCTTGATATTTCTGGGCTACATCAGCTAACTTTCGCAGTGTCTCGGGCTGGACAACTCCACACGGAATGTGCGGAGCTACAGCATAGGTTTTTTTGTCTCGTTGGATAATTACGCCTTTTTCGCCGTCCTGTAACATTGCCTGTCTCCTTCTTAATGGTACGTTTAATCTTTAACCGGCTCAAATTCGTCTTTGCCTGCCCCACACTCCGGACAAACCCAATCATCAGGTAGGTCTTCAAAAGCAGTACCGGCTGCGACACCATTATCAGGGTCACCCACAGCCGGGTCGTAAATATATCCGCACATAAGACATTTATACTTTTTCATTTTCTGGTCTCCCTTTTCTAATTTTGCTTTCGGCTTTTTCTCAATATAAGTTGCCGCTGTTCGTGGTGTTCTGCCACCTTTAACATCTCGGTAGTAATTGTATGTCA
>CAZLWL010000006.1:0-56275 GCA_964563335.1 uncultured Pirellulales bacterium | reverse complement strand
AAAACGGCACATTAAAACGTAAATTCATCTACGGCCCGGGTATTGATGAGCCTGTCATTGAAAATGTAAATTAAATGGTGTGTAAATTTATATTTTAGAAAGTGGGATTTAAGAGAACGGGTACTTTGAGAAAAACGTTGAATATTATTCGATTAAGTTTTTTAGTATTGATTGTTCTAAGTTTATCCGGTTGCGGCAAAGAACAACCAGCCGCTCAGCAGGAGGTTGTAGTTTACACTTCACTCGACAAGGTCTTCAGCCAGCCGGGCAGGAGAGATTTTCCCATAATTGTCGGTAAAGAAAGGGTTATTGAGGCGCTGGTTCGTCTGGCACAGTCGGAGGAGATATTTCTGTGGGGGATTGGTGGTGATTTGCTCTAATGGGTAGTTTATGATATACTTAAAGTTAAAAGGAGTGTTACATATGAAACTAGCGGAGTTAATAGGGAAATTGGTAATCCTTGGGGCAGTTGCTGCTATGGGGTTTCATTTGGTTAAGAACAATCGTATTATCACGACGAATCTTTTAAAGACTCCTGGCATCTTCGATACTAAGGAAGTAAAGAAACCGGCAGATAGGCCAATTAAAAAACATAAGTTGATTTTGTCGAGAGTGATGTTATATATTATCGGATCCAGTTTTGTTTTAGCTGGAGTTATCGGGGCTGTGATTCATCTCAGACGCTTCTTTGAAGGAGCTACCTAGGTTAAACATTCCTGAGAATATTTTACTTGTAGTTGATGTTATCATTTGGGGTGCTGGCATAACTGTTTGTTGCTTGCTGTTGTTTAAACGGCTGTGCATAAAAACAAGGGTGCATAACTCCTGATCGCAAGATTAAAAAAACCGACAATGCGATGTTAAATGCCTGTCTTTTGCCAGATTTTACTGAAAAAAATAGGATTTTTTATACTATGACGGCGATCAGGTTATTGCTGAATATGAAAACGGCACATTAAAACGTAAATTCATCTACGGCCCGGGAATTGATGAGCCAATTATTATGATTGATGTAGTCAGCGGCGATTATTATTTCTATCATTTCGATGCGTTAGGGTCGGTCGTGGCCTTAAGCGATTCTTCCGGTTCCATCGTGGCGGAGTATGAATATGAGGTGTTCGGTTCTGCCACAATAACCGGCAACGGCCACGGAAATCCGTTCATGTTCACTGGCCGAAGGTTCGACGATGAAACCGGCCTATATTACTACCGCGCCCGCATGTACCATCCCGAACTCGGCAGGTTCATGCAGCCAGATCCGATTGGATACTTAGGTGGAATAAACCTATACACCTATGTAGGAAATAATCCACTCAATTGGATAGACCCTCTTGGTTTAAAGGACAGTTCTTTTGGCTGGAGACTTAGAACCGAAAGAGCTTTTTGGAGAGGTGTTGAAGGTGTTGCAGGTGGTCTTGAAAGTGTCGGACGTTATGGAAGAGGAATAACAGCTTCTTCATCAGGTCTTGCTATGACAATAGGCGGAGGAATCATAATAGTGGGAAGTGGAGGAACTTTAACACCAGCTGTAATAGGTGGAATTGCTTTGATGACGCTTGGACCAACAACAATGTGTCTCGGAGGAGCCGATATTATTCTCACAGCCGGAGGAGAAGATACGAGTGGATTACCCCTCAATGCTGGGGGAGTAATTGGGATGGGGGTTGGAAAAGCAATAGGAGGTGATGACGGAGCCCAAACGGGAGCAGCATGGGGGGGATTTATCGAGGATCTCGCCTTACTACATGGCTTGGATAATGCTTCTATGATGGAGGCGATACAAGCTGGACTTGGTATTACAATGGACTTCTTGGATATAGCTGAGCTTGGTCCAGAAGAAAGCCCTAAGCCTTAAACAATAAAGAATATTGATTCGATAGGCAACTATTTGGAGAAATATAATGCTTGATAAGTTAACAGGATTGATAATTATTATTGGTGGAATAATTTTATTATCGTGTGGTGTCTACTATAAGGAGATTAAACATAGGAAATCCATTATAAGAGCGGGCGTTGGTTTAATTGTGATAGGGGTGCTTTATCTTATTTCATGAACCAATCCTTCGCAAACACAGAAAAATATTTTTATGTAGGATTACCATCAATGAATAAAAAATATTATTTTCCATGGAAGTTGGTTATTGTTTTGATTGTTACAACTTTTATAAGTTGTTCAGTTTTTGCATATATATCAACATTAGAGTATGAAAAGCACACCAAGCTTGTTGCGTTAATATTTGGTATTACGTGGATTTTAGGATGCTTATCTTTCATAATAATGAAGTTAGTCATTGAACGAGAGAATCGAAAGAGTAATTATGAAGTAAAAAGAACCCAAGAGTGAGACAATGGGCTATCACAGTTAGATTTTAGTTGAAGAACTTGTACCTTCCTCATATTAAATTGAACATTTAAGAGTAAAAAATTTTAGTGCACGCATTCATGGTTAGTCGGTAAACCAAAGAAGCCGGAGGTGTAACTACCACGTATTGTTATAATGGTGATCAGGTTATCGCTGAATATGAAAATGGGACATTAAAACGTAAATTCATCTACGGTGCGGGAATTGATGAGCCTATTATTATGATTGATGTAGCTGCAAGTAAATACTACTATTACCACTTCGACGGCTTAGGCTCAGTCGTTGCGCTATCCGATGAAGATGGAGATATTGTGGAACGCTACGAATATAGTGCGTTTGGTCAAACCCAGATTTTGTCTGCGAGTCACGAGCCACGAGCGACGAGCACCTATAATAATCCCTATATGTTCACCGGCCGAAGGCTCGACGCCGAAACCGGCCTGTACTACTACCGCGCCCGCTACTATTCAGCCGAACTCGGCAGGTTCATGCAGACAGATCCGCTTGGATACTATGATAGCATGAACCTATATACTTACTGTCTGAACAATCCCATCATTTTTGTAGATCCATTTGGCCTGTGGCAATTTACTTTAGAAGGTGGCTACGTTTTCGGTGGTCGAATTACATTTGGAAAAAACTATGGACGTTGGAATATTCGCGGGGCTTTTGGATATGGTTTAGGCCTTAGAGTTGGGTATACTCGAGGAGATATCAGGCCAGGTTATGCTTCGAATGGATTCGCAGGTAATTTTGGTGTAGAAGCCTCAGGTCGTGCTACAGTTAGCGGACTGAACACAGGCTTTGGCCTTAGAGGCCGAAGTCAGATTGACGCGAGATGGAATGTCGAGACCCGGGGAGGACTGATCGGTGGATTACGCATTCCAAAAACGCCCATCAATTTAAAAGGCTCAACAGACGTTATATTCCGAGGCAATATACCTCAGGGCAGTTACGATTGGAATGAGTTTAAAGTTACGCCGGATCCTATTGAATATGGTGGCGGTGGAATGGCTTTTACTGGTATAACTTTTGGTGTTGAGTGGGATGCTAAAGAGGTTGAGGGGAGTGCTGATGAGAAGGACTGTAAAGGTTCAAAACCGCAAAACTAAAACCTAAATAGGCTTAGATTGTTACCAGGAATAGGCTAAAAAGAGTTTTGATTTTTCTTGTTGCTTAATCAATAACTCGATAGAGTTTGACCTATATAGGAAAATGAAATGGCAAAATCACTTGTGAATAAAACTCTTATTAAGATTGTCGCAAAAAAGTGGAAAGCAGTAATCGTAATTGTTATAGCTGGTGCTATTTTTATGGCAGTCCTGATTTCCAAACTTGTTTACGAGTTGCCTGAAAGAAACCTCGCAGAAGAATTTTTATATACAAACCAGAAAGTACAGGATTATTTCGGAACACTGAAGTACGTAGCAGACGGGGAGTCTGGATCGAGTGTTACCTATCAGAAAGATGGTCTTAAAGGTTATTATACTTTTAATATTGAAGGTGAAAAGGCTTCAGGCGAAGTAGAGATAAGTTGGCACAGTAAAAGAGAGGGATCTGATTTTGTCGTTGAGAGCATTGGGTTGCTTCTACCAGGAAAAAGGCCAAAAGTTTTATGGTCTTCTGAGTAGAAGGAAAAGAACGGAGCAATAGAGGGTTGTTTTTAAGATATGAAAATCTCTTTGTATTTTAAATTCATCTACGGCCCGGGTATTGATGAGTCTATTATTATGATTGATGATGAGTTATCCAGAGAATATATATGACGAGAATGAAGTTCATTATTCAACTGGTTTTTTTAGCATTGATACTTCTAAGTTTAGCCGACTGCACAAAAGAGCAACCAGCCGCTCAGCAGGAAGTCATAGTCTATACATCTCTCGACAAAGTTTTCAGCCAGCCGATTCTCGAAGAATTCGAGCGTAAGACCAGTATTAAGGTAAAGGCGGTCTATGATTCCGAGGCCACCAAGACCACCGGCCTGGTTAACCGTCTCATTGCTGAAAAAGACAGTCCCCGTGCAGATGTCTTCTGGAACTCCGAGACCGGAAGAACCATCGTCCTAAAGAAAAAAGGCATACTCGCCTCTTACAAATCACCATCGGCGGCTGATATTCCCTCAACTTTCAAGGACAGGGATGGGTACTGGACAGGCTTCGGTGCCCGCTGCCGGCTCTTTGACCTTTTACTTGTAAATGGTGATTCCCCGGAACGATCAGGCCCTTCGGTGGGCCTGAGTGATTTTTTTTAAGCGGTCAATAGTCCGGGGCGTTATCCGGTGCCAACTGAACCGCCAGATCCAGTTATTCTCATCAAAAGTGCCCGGCCGGTTCATGCGCGCCTCGGCGCCCAGTCCTAACACATCCTGCATCGGAATAATCGCCAGCTTTGCAGCGGAACCGGCCGCAAGCTCAATCAACGCCCAGTGCAGGTCACTCGACGAGACTTTGCCACCGAGACAATCGAACAGTTTTTTCTTTTGATCCTGGTCAGCCTCTTGTTCAAACCAGCCTTTGATAGTGTTTGTGTCGTGGGTGCCTGTATAAACAACACAGTTTTTCACGTGATTTTCGGGAGAATGGACGTTCCTGGCAGTGTCGGTACCGAAGCCGAAAAGAAGTATCCTCATACCGGCGAGTTCCAGTTTGTCAACGAATGCCCTCACGGCGGGCGTAATATGCCCCAAATCCTCAACAATAATCGCTCGCGCCGGAAAACGCCCTAATAGTTTCCTGAAGAAATCTTCTTTCGGCGCTCTTATCCACTTGCCCTTGGCCGCCGTCTTATGACCGGCCGGAACCTGCCAGTAGGCGACAAAGCCCCTGAAGTGGTCCATACGTACAACATCGAATAGTGTCAGGTTGTGTCCAATTCGTTCAAGCCACCACGAATAGCCGGCCTTTTTTAACGCCTGCCAGTCGTAAATTGGGTTGCCCCACCGTTGGCCTTTCTTGTTGAAAGAGTCCGGCGGGACACCCGACACCACGTGGGGCCTCTTTCTTGCGGTCAGCTTGAAAAAATGCGGGTTCGCCCAGACGTCGGCGCTGTCGAAAGAGACATAAATCGGCATATCTCCTATAATTCCGATCCTCCGGTCGTTGCAATATCGTTTCAGGGCGAACCACTGCTTAAAGAATTCGTATTGAATGAATTTTTCCAAACCTATTGCGTCTCGCAACTTTGCGTTCAACGACCTCGCGGAAAACTTGTCTTTGTCTCTGAATTCGGCCGGCCAATCGCACCAACGGCCTGACTTAAGATGGCGCCGCAGGACGGCATAAGTGGCAAAATCTTCGAGCCAACCGGCGCCGGCCCGACAAAAGCGCCCGTAGTGCTCGTCTTTTGGCTTTGACTTAAAACGCTCATAGGCGGTATTGAGCAACTTCGTCTTGTAAGGAATCACTAACCTGTAATTCACCTTTGGCGGGGTAAAAGCGGGTATGTCCTGAATCTGGCTGCGTGTCAGAAGACCCTGGCGGTGCAATAATTCCGGGCTGATAAGTAAGCCGTTGCCCGCATAGGCCGACAGGCAATTATATGGGCTGTGTGGAATTTCGATAGCCGGCGGATTCAAAGGCAGCACCTGCCAGTAGCTTTGCCCTGCCTCGGCAAGAAAGTCGGCAAATTGATAGGCCGACGGGCCTAAGTCACCAATACCGTACCTTGACGGCAGGGAGATGATGTGGCAGAATATCCCGCTTGACCGACCCTTCATAAATCCAATCCTTTCAAAAACCGCAATATATCAAAACTGTCGGTCAGGCCGTAAAGAAAACAACAGCAAAGATTATGAATGCCAGCGAGTTGAACAGCATAAGCGACCTAAGCTATAAAACGTCCCCGGTACAACTGGCTATTAGCTTTGATGAAGGCATGACACCTAACCAGTTCCAACGTCACCAATAAATCCCTTCGTATCCGTCGGCATGGCGATTTAGGCCCTTGATATCAGCCAAATCTAAAACACGAATCCCGGCGTCAAGCCAACCGCCGATACGGTCGGCATCTACTATAGCATGGTTTATAATAATCAAATCTGTGCTCGACAACTCTTCGGCCGAATCGACCAACAGGTCCTCGAGGTGGCGTAATGCCTTTTTGACCTGCTCTTTGTTGCTCCCTATCAGTCTGTCCGGGTGCACAAACGGGTCGTAGATTCGAAGCTTTATCCCCTCGCCGATGAGACCCTTGGCAACCTTCACATAAGGGCTTTGGCGCATGTCATCGGTGTTGGGCTTAAACGCCAGCCCTACCATCCCCACCGTATGAGGACGATATGTCAAGATGCGCGAGATTAGATTATTGATTTGCGCCTCATTACTCGCAAGGATGCCCTCAAGCATGGGGATGTGCGCGGATTTGAGGGAAGCAAACCGCAGAATTGCGCGGAGGTCTTTAGGCAAACAGGACCCCCCATACGCAAAACCAGGACGAAGGTAAGACGTACTAATATTGAGTTTGGTATCGGCACAAAAAACCTCCGCAACCCGGCGGGCATCGACCTCTGCAGTTTTGCACAAAGAGCCAACCTCATTTGCAAAGGTAATCTTCAGGGCATGGAAAAGATTGTCACAGTACTTGACCATCTCCGCCTCGCCGAGTTCCAAACAGAATCGCGGGGCGTCGTATTTTTCATAAATACTTAAAAGCGGCTCCGCCGCGCCCATACGGTTCTGGCCCACGACAATCTTCGGCGGCTCATCGAAGTCTTTCACCGCCGTACCTTCTCGAAGGAACTCAGGATGAAACACAACGTCGATATCCTCGCCAACCTTCAGTCCGGACACTTCTTCCAAAAGAGGAATTACCCTGTTGGTGGTGGTCCCCGGCAGACAGGTGCTTCGAAGCACGATAAGCGGGCGGTCGGGCAGCTTGCCGAGTACTCGGCCGATCTGACTAATGGCAGAATCCACCGATGAAAGGTTCAGCCCGCCGTCCGGATCCGACGGAGTCCCCACACAAATCCAGACCATATCGCTGCCGTCCAGACCCTCAGCAGGATCAGCAGTCGCCTTTAGGTGACCGGCCTCATAGCCTGCAGCGAGTAGTTGCGCTACGTCGGGTTCCTGGATGGGGGACCTCCCTTGGGCCAAATCTTCGATTTTTTCAATCACAGGATCCACCCCAACGACCTCATGGCCGTCTCGAAGAAGGCAGGCTCCACTGACGACTCCCACATACCCAATTCCAAATATGCTGATTCTCATATTCTTCCCCAAAAACTGGTTGTTTACTTCACTGACTGACTCTGCTCTAAGCTCTCGTATATCTTGAGGAGCCTTTTCTCCATGATGTGCCAGCCGAGTTCTTCCTCGATAGCTCTTCGGCCATTGTCTCCGAGGCGTTTTCTCAGTTCGACATCATCGGCGAGTTTCCCAATAGCGCCGGCAATCTCTTCGGGCTTGCTCGTATCTACGCACAGACCGCAGTCATACTTGCGGATCATATCGGCTGTAACTGAACCGGTTGGCCCAATAACAGGCTGACCACAGGACATATAATTGTAGAACTTGTTATTCAGACTTTTGTAGGAATTGGGGGCATATTGAAGGCCGATTAACCCTATCTGGGCCTGCGACTCAATTTGCCCGATCTCCTCCCACGGCCGCCAGCCGGGAATAATCATCGCATCACTCAATCCGAGTTGAGACACTTTTTCGTCAAACAACTCCTGGTCCTCTGGCTTTACCCGACCGATGATGAGGAAACGAATGTCTTTGTTGCGGCGGGCAATCGCCACTGCCTCAAGCATCTGGACCAGCCCCCGCTGACGATACAAAATTCCCTCGTGAACGACCGTAATGGGCCCGTCGGTATCGTGGTTGCAGGGCGGGAAATGCTCCATCGGCGGACTATTGTGCAAAATGTCCACGCGTCCATCCTTTCGCATCGTGCTGAGAAACTCCTGGTTCGGCGGTGTAACTGCAATAACGCGGTCGGCACGTGAGACAATGAACTTCAATATCGCGATGATTATCACCCGCACAATAGGCCGAAGCGGTTTCGGCATGCGCCACGAAAGAGTTTCTTCATAGCATTCATGTGAGTCAAAAACCATCGTTACGCCGTGTCGCAACTTCAGGAGCATTCCTGTTACCGCGCTTTCGAATTCGTGGCAGACTATCACGTCCGGGTGGCATGGCATCGCCACACGGTAAAGCTTGACGCACATCCTTACACGCTTGAGCCAACCCTTGCCTTCCGGCAACAGAGGACGAAGAGAAACGGAAGGGATCTCTTCAAGGTTTGTCGGACCTTGCCCGAAGACAATGACTTCATGCCCTGCGCGGGCGAGTGTCCGCGCCTCCTTGTACGTCACGCGTGCATCGTTCACCGCGTGACCAGAACATAACATTACTATTCGCATAATCGTGCTAATATTGCTGTTTCTTGGAAAACCTGTCGCTGACCTTCTCTATAGTCTTCACAACATAATCTGTGACGTCTATTTTATCAACCAGAAACTTTTGGCGCGCGGCCAGGCATCTTTCTTTTGCTCTTTCATCTCTAAGCCAGTCAAAGCTCAACTCCAGGGCGCGGTCGGCATCTGTTGTCTGGGTCAGCAGGCCGTATTCTTCCAGCATGTTGGTGTAGCCCAACTTCAAGGTGTTGACATAAATGGTCGGCACCCCGAGAACTGCAGCTTCCGAAGCAACTGTAGCCCCTTCAGTAACACACAATGAAGCGCAAGCTAACACGTGATGCATCTGATGGACCGGTATATTTAGACGATATGGTTCAAGTTCGCCCGGCAGAGTCCCTTCGGACGTTATATACGGCCTGGCATATTCGGCAATTGATTCTACAAAGCGCAGCTTCTTTTCGTCCGCCAGTCCGTGCTGGCCGACATCGTGGTGAGCGCCCCAACTGACGAAGCGGATTATGCAATATTTCTGTAACGGGCTGATGCCAAGCGACTTGACAAGTTCGGCGTCGGGACTAAAGCGATTGGGATGCAGGTAGGCCAGCTCATGAACACCGGCGTAAAGATGCTGCCTTTTTTTCGGTGGTTTCAGATAACAGTTGGGGCTGTAAATTGCCGTAGCCAGCGGCCAGGTTATCATGTGAGCCAGCTTTTGATGCTCTGTGTCGTCCCAGACGACTGATGGCTTGCACAAAAGCGCGCCCACATGCGCGATAAACACGCCGCTGATGCCGGTCAGCACGTCCGGCCGAAAGTGGCGACAGAACTTCCACAACCTCATGTCCCGCAGTATCAACTCCCTTAATAGCCCTGTTCTGCCTTTGCCGACTTTGCTCAGAACCGTGAAGGGTATGCCGAAATTCTCTAAAAGCTCAATCGTAACATCTTTTTGGCGTGCGGTAACGGCAACCTTATGACCCCGTTTTTCAAGTTCACCTATCGCGTGGCGGAAGAAGTGGACATGTGCCGGATGTATGAGGTCAATCAAAATATTCATTTTCCCATGCTCTTCCTCTGTCTTGGCGACAGGGCTTGGTCTCAATGTGTACAACAATTCAACAAATCACGTACCCGATAAAAATTCAGCCCCAGTTCCGAAGCGGCCTTGAGTATGGCTTCGAGACGAGCGAAAGAGATATTGTTTCGTCCCGGCTCGTTGGAGGGCATGTGCGCATAGAAAACCATGATCTCATCCCGCTCGGCTGCTCTTCGAAGTCCGGCTCGTATGCCTTCAAGTCCACTCAGAGAGTCGCCGTCAATTTTCAGGGACCTGAGAACTCTTATGTTACTGCCGCACTTGTAGTATAGAAGGTCATCATGTGGAATCTTGCTGGCCGCCATGCCATATGTTGTTCTGATATAGTGAAAGCGTATCAAGAGAAATTGATCGGCCATAATTGGAAGCTCACCGCGTCCTCCCTTGGCATATGCAAAGCTCAAGGCCGGGAAACCATAATCATCCATAATCCTGATTGCCGGAATTATTTCTTCATTCACATACTTCCGCAGTCCGTTAGCAGAAGATTCATAATCATTTATGGTCTTATGTGTCAAGCCATGACAGCCAATTTCGTGGCCGGCATTTTGCAGTACCTTTAATTTCCTAATCTGCTCGCCGTCCAATTTATCCCAGTGCGTTACGAAAAAAGTTACTTTTGCATCATATTTATCCAGCAAATCCAGGATAGAACACCATTCGTCTATGTAGGCGTCGTCAAAGGTTATCGCAACGCCACCCTTATTAGGAGAACTTCGAGTCTCCTTTAGACCAGCTGCGACTTCACCTGACGACTGGCGCACATAAACCTGTTCTTCTCCGCAGGAAGCGCACAATAAGCACATCAGCGAGGCTATGCCTGCAAACAAAACAGACTTTACAAAGGATACCGCGTTCATTTTCAATTGCCTATACACCACTTTCCGTTGGTACACTTCGTATCGAAGCTTCGGGCTTATTGTACGGTTACACAATCTCGTTTTCAGTTTCCTAAATGGCTCGCAATTTTTTCGCTGTTCGGCTTGGCGATAACGCCTTTTTCGGTAATTATGGCCGTTATATTTTGTGCATCCGTAACGTCAAAGGCCGGATTATAGACATCGGCACCTTCGGGTGCGGTCTTTACTCCGCCAAACGATGCGACTTCGTCGCCGGCCCTTTGCTCAATCGGTATATCATCGCCTGTTTTTATGCTCACGTCAAACGTGCTTGTAGGTGCTGCAATATAAAAAGGTATGTTGTGCTCTTTGGCTAAGATGCTCAGGCTGAACGTGCCGATTTTGTTGGCGGTGTCGCCGTTTGCAGCGATTCGGTCGGCACCGGTTAGTACGGCGTCGATCTTGCCTTGCTTCATCAGCGACCCAGCCATGTTATCGCAAATCAGAGTTGCATCGATTCCGGCCTGCATCAATTCCCACATTGTAAGGCGGGCCCCTTGCAGCAGTGGGCGAGTCTCATCGACATAAACCTTAAACTTCTTTCCTTTTCCGTGAGCTTCATACAAAACCGAAAGGGCCGTTCCCTGACCGGCTGTTGCCAGCGCGCCGGCGTTGCAATGTGTCAATATGGCGCTGCCAGCCTTTATTAACTTCTCACCGTTTTCACCTATCCGCTTGCACATCTGTTTATCTTCATCACATATCGCAGACGCCTCGCGAAGCAGCACCTTCCGCAAAGCCGTAACGTCTGCATTATTATTTTCAGCGACAAACGTCCGTGCACGCCCCTTCATCCTGTCCAGCGCCCGGAATAAATTCACCGCTGTCGGCCTTGCTGTCCCAAGATAATCAACTGATTTTTCAAGCCGGCACAGAGCTTTTGATAAGTCAGCACTTTCTCCCGCCTTTTGCATGGCCAGACAGATTCCAAACGCCGCTGCAACACCAATCGCAGGCGCTCCTCTCACAGCCAATGTCTTTATAGCATCGTAAAGCTGCTCAGCGGTTTCACACTTAAGCATCTCAAAGTGCGCAGGCAGTCTCCGCTGATCGATAACCTCCAAGTATCCATCAACATTGCCCACCCATCTAAGCGTCTCAAAAACCATTGTCAATTCCCATGTACTCGGCGAACACAGAGTTAAGCTCGCCTCTTTTTCTTTTCTGCCTTTAATTTTTCTTTCAGGTACTTGGCGGTGTAGCTGCCATCTACCTTAATTATTTCTTCGGGCGCCCCTGTTGCTATTACCTCGCCGCCGGCGTCTCCGCCTTCGGGGCCGAGGTCTATTATATAGTCTGCCATCTTGATAACATCAAGATTATGCTCGATTACCACCACCGTATTGCCAAGGTCGCACAGCCTCCGCAGCACGTTGAGCAGGTTATGAATGTCGGCAAAGTGCAGCCCCGTCGTCGGCTCATCGAGCAGATACAATGTATGCCCCGTAGAGGGTTTGCCTAATTCCGATGCCAATTTGACCCGCTGGGCCTCACCGCCCGACAACGTTGTCGAAGGCTGTCCCAACGTCATATATCCCAAGCCCACATCGCACAAGGCCTTGAGCAGTCGCGAAATCTTCGGGAAGTTTGCAAAGAACTCGCGGTCGTCCTCAATTCGCATATCGAGAACATCGGCAACGTTCTTGCCCTTATATGTAATCTGAAGCGTTTCCGGGTTATACCTTTTACCCTTACATTCCTGGCACGTTACGAAAACATCCGGCAGAAAGTGCATCTCAATCTTTTTCGTCCCCTGGCCCCGGCAGTGCTCACACCGACCGCCTTTGACGTTAAAGCTGAATCTGCCCGGCTTGTACCCGCGAATCTTCGCCTCCCGCGTCATGGCGAACAACTGCCTTATCAAATCGAATACCCCCGTGTAGGTAGCCGGATTACTGCGCGGCGTCCTGCCAATCGGCGACTGGTCAATCTCAATCACCTTATCAATGTGCGATACGCCTAACACGTTCTTGTGTTTGCCCGGCTTTTCGCGCGAACTATAAAGCCGGCGCTTGAGACTCTTGAGCAGAATCTCGGTAATCAGTGTGCTCTTGCCCGAGCCGGAAACACCCGTCACACACGTAAACACGCCCACCGGAAATTTGACGTTAATATCTTTTAGATTGTTTTCACTGGCCTGTTTAACTTCTATGCAGCGCCTCAGGCTATACTTGCGTCGGTTCGCCGGCAGTTCAATACGGCTCTTACCGCTAAGATATCTGCCGGTCATCGATGCATCACAAGCACGAACCTGCTCAACCGTACCGGCAACAACAAGTTCACCTCCGTATGCTCCCGCCGCCGGGCCGATATCGATAATATGGTCGGCGTGGTTAATTATGTCCTCGTCATGCTCGACCACGATTACCGTATTGCCTATGTCCCGCAACCTTTGCAGGATTCTAAGCAGCCGGTTGTTGTCGCGTCTGTGCAGACCGATGGTAGGCTCATCGAGCACGTAACAGCACCCTACCAGACCGCTGCCGACCTGGGTGGCTAAGCGAATCCGCTGCGCCTCGCCACCTGCTAAGGTTCTGCTGGCCCGGTCAAGTGTCAGGTAACCTAATCCGACATCAATCATGAACTTGAGTCTGGCCTTTATCTCCTTGAGAGGCTGAGTCGCAATAAGGGTTCTTTCCTCGTCAAGTTTGAGGCGACCGAAGAACCGCTGCGCCTTTTCGATATTCATCTCGGTTATTTGGCTGATACTTTTTCCACCAACTTTAACAGCAACAGCTTCCGGCCGAAGGCGGGCTCCCTTGCAGGCCCGACACGGCTGCTCCGACAGATAACCGTGCAGCCTGGCCTTGACATACTCGCTGGTCGTCTTCCGCCATCGCCGATTCAGGTTCGGTATGACCCCCTCGAACCTCACACCGTAGCTTCGCTCATCCGAATCCGTTGTGCCGTAAAGCAGAATCTTCTTGATTTTGGCGCCTATCTTTGAAAACGGTATGGACTTGCTGATGCCGAAGTTTCTGCAGAACCTCTTAACCAGCCTGTTGTAATAAATGTTCATTCTCTTTCCGCCCTTGCGCCACGCATCGATTGCACCATTTTCCAGCGACACGCTTTTGTCGGGCACAATAAGGTCGGCGTCAAACTCCAGGATTGTGCCTAAGCCGTCGCAGCTCCGGCAGGCGCCGTATGGGCTGTTAAAGCTGAACAGCCTCGGTGAAAGCTCCTCCAGCGAGGCGGCCGGGTGCTTGTTGCAGGCGAACTTCTCACTATAGATAACATCTTTCCACTTACCGTCGCCGCCGGTGGCCTTATCGGCCTTGGGCTCCTGCATCATGACGAAAACCACCCCTTCGCCGATTTTCAGCGCCGTTTCCACCGAATCAGCCAACCGAATACGGATCGAGTCCTTGATAATCAGTCTGTCAACAACGGCGAAGATATCGTGCTTCTTGTTCTTGTCCGGGGCAGGGGCATTCTTAATGTCATAAATCACCCCGTCAACGCGGACCCGCACAAATCCCTCCCGCTGAACACCGACAAAGACCTCTCTGTGCTCGCCCTTTTGTCCGCGCACGAGCGGTGCGCATATCTGAATCTTCGTACCTTCAGGCCGGTCGAGAACCGAATCAACGATTTGCGAAGAGTGCTGACTACTTATGGGTTTGCCGCAGACCCAGCAGTGCGGCTGACCCACCCGCGCGAATAGCAGCCTGCAGTAGTCGTAAATCTCCGTTGTAGTCGCGACCGTCGAGCGCGGGTTTCCGCCGGCGCTTCTCTGCTCAATGGCAATCGTCGGAGGCAGACCCTCGATGTGCTCGACGTGCGGCTTTTGCATCTGCTCCAGAAACTGTCTTGCATACGCGCTTAGCGACTCGACGTACTTGCGCTTACCCTCGGCATATATCGTGTCAAATGCCAGAGAACTCTTACCAGAACCGCTTATACCGGTTATCACCACCAGCTTATCGCGCGGAATGCTCACGTCGATATTCTTCAGGTTGTGCTCACCGGCACCGGTTATCGTTATAGCCTTTTGCACCTGCCGTACGCCTCACAAACGTCGGTTACTACTGCACTATGCACCCTGCGAACCGCGCGCAGACTTAAATTTACTATTTTACCAAAATCTGCCAAAAGAGTAAAATACTTTATCGATATTTTTTTGAGTCGTCATGAACGTAAAGCACTTACATAACTGGAATTTGTCGTACGACCGTGCTAAGGCCGTCCAGACCGCCCTGGCCGCGAAGGTGCGGTTCGTCGGCCTGAAAAAATCGCCCCGCCTGATAGCCGGCCTTGACTGTGCCTTTAGTAAGGATAGCCAAAGAATCTGCGCTGTTATTGTCGTCCTGAGATTCGCCACTTTTGAGGTTGCCGAAACCGTAACCGCCGTTGCCAAAGTCGCCTTTCCTTATATTCCCGGCCTGCTCTCATTTCGCGAGGCCCCCGTTTGCATCAAGGCGGCCAGGAAACTCAAAACCGGCCCTGATATATTCTTAATTGACGGCCAGGGAATCGCCCACCCGCGCAGGCTTGGCTTAGCTGCTCATCTGGGCCTTGTGTTTGACAAGACCACTATCGGCTGTGCAAAAAGCAGGCTGACCGGTTCATTCGATGATGTGGGACTTCAAAAGGGAGATTATTCTCTATTGACAGATAAAAGCGAGACCATCGGGGCCGTGGTAAGAACGCGGACCAATGTAAAGCCGTTGTTTGTCTCGGTTGGCAACAGGTGCCTGCTGAAAGATGCGATAAGAATAACCCTGGCCTGTGCCGTCAAGTATCGCCTGCCCGAGCCGACCCGCCTCGCCCACCAGATGGTGAGCAAGCTGAGGCTGGAAATCTAAGGTTTCCCGGAACCGGCTTTAGTCCGTTCACGATGATGGCAAGACCAAGGATTTGGTGTGAAAATATTTGCCATTTGGTGCCATTTGTGGTATCATAATTCCTGAAAAATGATGTAAGTTTGACGGCGGCTGCCTGTGACGGATTGATGCAAAGTAGGATGAGGATGATTTTGAAGGGCCTTATATGAAAATCCCATTTTGGCTGTATTTATTGATAATCGGTCTGCTCTACCTGCTCTACCTTCTTCTTACTCCGCTGCTGTTAAGATGAAACGCTGCTTTGTTGGAAATCCTATAGATGTCATTCTGAGTCCCGGCGCGCCGGGAAAGAATCTCAATCCTTAGCGCACAGAAGATTCTTCGCTCCATTGTCCCGATGTATCCCCGAGGTATCGGGACACGCGTGACTCAGAATGACATATAGGCGTTCCGTTCAGAATGACAATTTTCACATGTTTTCTACGAAGCAAAAATAGTCGATAGTAAATCGACTGGATTCGGCGCTTGAGTTTACGCTGAGCAGCGATACGGTTCGACAACAATGTCGCGAACTATGAACCGCTGGACGGGAGCTAATACAAAATATCAAATATACAATATAAAATTATTCAGTCCCATTTGTGTTCTTTGATGGCGGCTAAGATTTTTTCAGCGCATTCCATAGCGGCAAGGCCTTCTTCGGCGGTAACTTCCGGCTGAGCGTCTTTTTCGGCGACGGCCCTTAAGAATGCCTCCTGCTCCAGGCGCAAAGGCTCTGTATCTTCAATATCGAGCTGTTCGATGTGCAAAAGGTCGGGCCAATTGACCTCGGAAAAATCGAAATCGCCTGCCTGCTGGTGCTCCTTTATCCATTTAACAACATCGACATTCGGAGCGGCCTTTATAACAATGCCTTCTTTCTTGAGGTAATCCAGACTCAAATACGCCTGCCGACTGAAAACCCGCACCTTTCTTTCCGTTTTTAGCGCAAGTCTCGATGCAGTTACATTTGCGATACAGCCGTTGTCAAAAACGATTCGAGCATTGCAGATGTCCTCATGGTCACCGATGACGTTCACACCTACCGCGTCGATATTCTTTATACCGCCTGCCGCCAGAGACAGGATAATGTCGATATCGTGAATCATCACGTCCATCACCACGCCGATATCCGTCGAGCGGAAAGGATATGGACTTATTCTGTGGGCCTCGATGAACTTCGGCTCGATATTGAGCCGCTTCATCGCCTGCACAACCGGATTGCACCTTTCCGAATGGCCGACCGCCACGACCGTATTGTGCTTTTTGGCAAGAGCGACGATTTCTCTTCCCTCCTGGATGTTTGTCGCCAATGGTTTTTCTATCATAACGGCGATATTGTTCTCGATGAACGTCCTTGCCAGGTTGCGATGGTGAATCGTCGGCGCTGAAATCGTAACGGCATCGACCTTGCCGATTAAAGGCTCACAATCAGTAAACGGTTGGCAGTCATATTGGCCGGCGAGTTTATCGGCGTGCTCCTTTTGCGTATCGACCACGCCGACCAGCTCACAGCCGGCCAGTTCGCTGTAAACCTTGGCGTGTATCGCACCCATCTTACCTGCGCCGACAACAGCGGTGCGGATTTTAGTCATTGTCGCTTCCTGAATTCAGATGTCGGATGTCAGAAGTTAGATGTCAGATGTCAGAGAAAGTCTGCCAGTTGTTCATTAAACTATAAAGCATGGCATTGACTTCATCGTATCTGTCATACAACTTTTTATATTCATCCTTTGTTATATACCTGCAATCTTTTGCAAAGTCTAACCATCCTCTTGTTTCTTCGGACGATCCTAAAGAATCGTTCAGATGTCTAATAAACACTTGTTCATATTTTCTTTTGGCATATCCTTCGCGTATATTTATAGCAACTGATCTCGATGAGCGTCTCATTTGATTTGTTAATGAATATGTTTCTTCTTTAGGAAATCTTTTTGTTATCTCAAATATGTCCATGGCAAGCTTATAAGCCATCTGATATACATTCAAATCTCTTATACTTTTAATCACCTGTTTCTCTTCTACCTCATGTCTTCTGTCTTCTGTTCTCTGTTTTCTGTCTTCTGTTCTCTGAACATCTCCAGATATCTGCCGAATCTGTGCTCGCTGCTTCTGATTATCGCATCGACCATGGCGCGGACGTTCTCGTCGAGGCCGTCTTGGGCCGCCAGGGCCTTTACCCGTTCAAGAAGCACGCCGTTATCATCGCGATAAATCTTCTTGAATGCCTCGGTAACCTTTTCCTGCTGGGCCTCGGTAAGTCCCGCTCTTTCCAGGCCCCTCTTGTTTACGCTCCTTATTTCGGGCGGATAGTGCCCACTGACGATAACGAACGGCGGCACATCGTGATTTATCCCCGCAAAGCCGGTCGCGTAGCACCACTTGCCGAACGTTACAAACTGGTGCACCGCCACCATGCCGCTAAGCCACACGCCCGTCTCCAGCTTGCAATGACCGCTGATTTGCGAATAGTTGCTTATAACAATCTTATCTTCAAGTGTGCAGTCATGGCCGAGGTGCACGCCGACCATCAGCATATTGTCATTGCCGACTTTCGTTGACTCGGCCGGGTGTATGCTCGGATGGATTGTTACCTGCTCACGAATAGTGTTATTATCGCCTATCTGAAGGCCCCCGATTTTCATGTCCGGGTCCAGACCCAATAACTGTGGCGGCCGGCCTATCACGCAGTTGGAATACAACTGGTTACCACTGCCGATTTTTACGTCAGTCCCTATCACAACGTTGGCGTCAAGTATGGTGCCGGCCCCGATTGATGCTCCGGCGTCGATAACACAGTTGGGACCAACAACCACCTCATCGGCCAACTTCACCGTTTTGTCTATCACCGCACTGGGGTGTACTTTAGTCTTCATAAACCTCTTTGACCTCCCGTCTTCTGACTTCTGACTTCTGACTTCTGACTTCTGACTTCTGACCTCTGACTTCTGACCTCTGACCTCTGATTTCTGACCTCTGACTTCTGCATTGCCGACTATCGAACCGTTTCATCATCAACGAGCATAAACTTAAGCTGTGCCTCGGCAACCACGTTATCGCCTACCTTTGCCGTGCAGTTGCACCATGCGCTGTTGCTTCGCGTCCTCACCGTCTCGGAAATAAGGACCAACTGGTCACCCGGCACAACCGATTTTCGCACCTTCACATTATCCATCGTAAGCAGCACCGCAAGCTTACCGGTGTGCTCGAGTTTCTGGGCGAAAAGCAGTCCCGACACCTGCGCCAGCGCCTCTATTATCAACACGCCGGGCATAATAGGAGTGCCGGGAAAATGGCCCTGGAAGAACTGCTCATTAAACGTTACGTTCTTAATACCCTTTATCTTTCTGTCGCCCTCTATCTCAAGGACCTTATCGACCATCAGGAACGGATACCTGTGCGGCAGAATCTTCTGAATCCTGCGAATATCAAGTACCGCCTCTGTTCCGAGAATCGTCGTCCGGTCGGCTTGCTCAGCCATCTTAACAAGCCGTCTGACAAGGGCCTGATTTAAGGAATGGCCGCTTTTGTACGCCACAATCCGCCCTGTAACCGGTCTGCCTGCAAGCATCAGGTCGCCTATCAGGTCCACCACCTTGTGCCTGACGCACTCATCACTGAACCTGTAGCTGTTCTTGATTGGGCCGTCCGAACTTATCACGAGAATGTCGCGCGGAGTCAGGTGAGCACCAATTCCATGGGCCTTCATTTGCCGTGCCTCTGCCTCCAGCGCAAAAGTCCGCGTCGCAGCGAGATTCTTCTCAAAGTGCGCGGTTGTAACCTCACATGTGTACAGTTGTCTTCCGATTCCGGTATGTTGCGTGTAATCCAGATCATACGTGATGCTCAATTTGTCACTGTCGTAGGGCAGGGCGTAGATGGATTTATCACCTTCGGCAATGCTGACGGATTCGCTGATAGCAATCGTTTTGCATTCGGCCTGCTGTTCGACAATGCCGGCCTTCTTCAGCACCTTGAAGTACTCCTCGCTGCTGCCGTCAAAGCCGGGAAGTTCCTGACCATCCACTTCTATGGTGATGTTGTCTATCTGAAGCGCACTTAATGCGGCCAGACAGTGCTCAGGGGTCTCTATGCTCACCGACCCCTTTTTCAGCGCGCTGCGGCGGTCCCTCTGGGCAACGTTAGCAATCGAGGCGGGAATCCTTACAGGTTCAGCCAAATCCGAGCGAACAAAGACCACGCCAGTGTCGATTTCGGCCGGGCGAAACACAACCTTTACGTCCTCACCGGCAAATAAACCCTTGCCCGCCAGTCTCACCTCACTGCTTATTGTCTTCTGAAGTCTCAAGTTTATTTACTCTCCTGATGACGTCTTTCAACTGCTGGGCCATCTCCGGCAGGCGTTTTTTCAGCGCCCAAACCTGAAGTTCTTTTCGCGCGTCAATTGCCGGCATACCCAACACCTGCTGTCCGGCTGCGATATTACTTATCACACCGGAATCTGCGCCGATAACGGCGCCGCTGCCGATTTCTATATGGTCCGCTATACCAGCCTGACCTGCCAGCACAACTCCGTTGCCTAACCGGCAACTCCCGGAAATGCCTACCTGCCCGGCTATCAAACAGCACTTGCCTATCACAACGTTGTGAGCAATATGCACAAGGTTATCTGTCTTCGTGCCCGCACCTATTATGGTATTGCCGAATTTCGCCCTGTCAACACAGTTATTGGCCCCAATCTCAACACAGTCTTCAATCACTACCCCGCCGTTATGCGGTATCAGCCTCGGTTGACCATCAATAAGATAATAGCCGAAGCCGACGGAGCCGATCGTGGCATTAGCCTGGATTATGCAATTGTTGCCGACCCTGCAGTTGTGATAAACCACCACATTCCCGTCGAGTCGGCAGTTGGCCCCGATAGTTGTATTCTCGCCAATTACGCATCCGGCGCCGATTATGCTGCCCGCCCCGATTTTGGCTCCATAACTGATATATGCTGCCGGGCCAATAGCAACATTCTCACCGATTGTAGCGGTTTTTTCCACCACCGCCGTCGAGTGAACGCCACAGGCGGGCGTTAATTTCGGCGCAAAGAGATTCAGTGCTGTTACCAGGGCCCCTTCCACGCTGTCAACGACTAATTGCGCAACCGCAACGTTTTCAATCTTTTCGCCGACGATTACAGCCGCCGCCTTTGACTCGGCGACTTTTCCGGCGTGCTTGTCCGCGGTAATAAAGCTCAGATGCTCCGGTCCGGCCTGCTCGATAGAATTAACGCAACTAACCGTTGCGCTACCGCTGCCCACGAGCCGCGCACCTATGTGCTCTGCAATCTCGGCAATTGTCAAGATGGTTTCTTTAGCCTGGTTCGCCATTACCTCCCTCTTGGCTTTCACTTCACTGATGCGTTACTGTACGTGTGCCATTTCCCGGCTATTTTTCCTTGTCCAGAACCGCAAGTACGTTATTGGTGATGTCCATATGTTCGGCGTTATACAAAACCTTGCTTGTCTGTATCACCAGCGTCAACTCACGTAAACTGGCCGAGGGAAACTGAAACTCTTCCTTTACAATCACGAGGTCGGCCCCTTTGTCTTTCGCCACGCTCGCAACCGCCGCGATAATATCCTGATACAACCGCTCAATCCGCTGCTGCTGCTTCAGCGAGAACTCCTGCTGATAGAACTTGTCCTTTGCCTCGAGTATCGCCTGCTTCTCCGTCCCCTCGCGCATAAGCTTCAAATAATCGCTGCTGCCGACCTTCCGCGTTGCCATGTCCGCCTCTATCGCCCCAAGCTCTTTGGACAGCTTCTCCAGCTCCATCCTAATCTTCTCCCCCTCAGCCCTGACCTTGGCCTCCCACTGAGCGTTCTTCTTCGTGTTTTCAAGAATCCTGCGCACACTCACCACCACAATCCGTGCAGGCGCTATTTCCTCCTTCGCCTTGGCCCAGCCTTGTTCGTACCCTACGCTGAGCGAGATTACCGCCGCTGCTAATATCCCAATGACAATATTCCTTGCTTTCATAGCTTATCCTTTCATGTTTTCACTTTTATCAAACTAAAATCAGAACAAGGCTCCCACCGAAAAACTGAATATCCGTGTCTCATCTTCGTCATCCTTCATAAACGGCGTTGCCAGTTCGAATCTCATAGGCACCGGCCCGAACCACTGTGGAATCAGTATCTGAAGGCCCGTTCCTATCGAAGCCCTGACGCCCCCGGAATCTATAGTACCGGCATCAACGAAAAACAGTAGCGAAATCACCTCCTCAGTAAGCGGCACCGCCACCTCGGCATTGGCGAGCAAAATCCAGTCGCTCCCTATCGGGTCCTTTCGCTCCGCTATCGCGGGCGGTGTTACTGTCTGAAGCCCTCGCGTGCTGACGCCACGATAGTCGAATCCTCTCAACGACCCTGTCCCGCCCGCATAAAACTTCTCAAAAGGCGGAGCGTCGCCCACTACCGTCGCGCCGTGCAGTTTCACCTCAAGAATGGTCCTGCGGTCCGCCAAATCCTGGTAAAGCGTCTTATACCACCTTTGTGTGCCGCTGAGTATCCCGAACGTATGGTCGCCACCCACCTGTTCGTAGCCCGCGTTAAAATGATAACCACTGCTCGGATTGAACCTGCTGTCGGTCGTGTCTTTGCGAACATAAAGCCTTACACCGAACAAATCGTTTTCACCTTTGACGTCCCTGATTTCCTTCGGTGCATCGCCGTCAAGACTGGCAACATCGACTGTTTCAGCCCTGAAAGAAATCCCACGCCGCCACTTGTCCTTGTATCTTTTTTCAAATCCCAAATATCCTTTCAGCCTCTCTTCGTCGTATGCCTCCCTGCGCCTCTCAAAGCTCGAGCCCACCAGGTCAAGCGACACAGGCTTGTCAAACAGATATGGCTCCGTAAAGCTGATTGAAAACATGTCCTGTACGGTACCGGGCTCCAGCGCGATTCGCAGCCGCTGACCGGCCCCCTTAAACGCCTTGCCCCTAATCAACTCTCCAAAACTCTGGGGCCAATCGGTGATGTCAAAGTTCCGCTGGTCGAACACCAGGTGTCCTATCAAACCGCTGTCACTGGCAACGCCTGCACCCAACATCACAGAACCGGTCTGCCCTTCGATAATGTTGACATGGGCGTCTCGCCGGCCCCGCCGGGTACCGGCCGACTTAATAAATATTGATTCGGTCAGAACCTGTCTCTGTACCGTTTTCTCCAACTCACCGGTCCCGTCACCGCGGGCAATATCAGCATTAAACCATTGACCGGGTGCAAAGCCCTCCTCATCCAAAATCCTCCGTATCACCTTGTCATGAGTCGACTCGTTGCCCGTGATTATGACCTGCCCAATCCTGAATTGTTCGCCCTCGGTAATTTCAAATTCCGCTGTTACCTTCCCAGGGCCTGTGAACGAGCGCTTATGCTGCACTTGCGCGTCAACGAAGCCGCGCTCCAGGTAACGACTGAGAATGTGCCTGCCGTCGAAATCACCTCTTTCTTTGCTGTAAAATCCTCCGACATGCAGCTTCATGCCTTCAGTCAGCCGCTCATCGTCAAAGAATTCGTTGCCGCTAATAATAATTTGCTCAATCGTATAGACCGGCCCTTCCTCGATTGAGAACCCAACATAGGCAAGCTTCTTATCTTCGCTGAATCTTGAACTCACGTCTATCCTGGCATCGAGAACCCCTTTCTTCTGGTAAACATCCTGAAGCTTTGCGAGGTCTTCCGAGATTACCTGCTGGTCGTAATAGACCGGCCAGAACAAAAACTTACGCGTTCGCGTTTTAATCGCTTTTTTCAACTCTTTGCTCTGGAGAGATTCATTGCCCTCAAATTTGACCTGTTGGACCTTTACTCTCGGTCCTTCTTTAATGTCGTAAACCACCTGGCCCTGGGCAAGTTTGGCTTCATCGAGGCTTATCTCGACAAACGCGTGCCCTCTTTTGCGATACAATTCGACCATCCGTCCGAGGCCGTCTCTGGCAAGAAACACATCGAGGTAATCGCCCTTCTTAAAGGCCGGCTCCTTTGCCAGTTTGCCCGAACTTATCTGCTTATTACCCTTAAAGGCCAGCAGCCTGACGAGGTTCTTTTCGACGACCACAAATGTCAGTTTGACCTGATTTTCCACAACCTCGGTGTTGTAGTATGCGTATTCCACTCCGTCAAGCTTGGCGATTCTCCGGGCGTCTTCCGTCGCCAAGGCCGCGTCAAACGACTGGCCCTCCCTCGCGCGAACGGTCGCCAAAATCTTATCCGTGTTTATCGTAACATTGCCCTTCGTCTCTATACTGCCTATACGCAGTCCCTCCGGGCCCGAAGCAGCGCCGGCATCTTGCGCCCGGCAGAAGCCGGCCCCAACTGAGAGAATAATCATAAAAGTAAACCACATGCTTAATCCGCGGCGCAAAGGCACAAGTGGTCCGCCATTCTTATGCTCTTGTGCCCTTGTGCCCTTATGCTCCTGGATACGTGCGACCATTTCGACTCCTAAAATGGAACTTCTGTACGTGTATCCTGAACGTAGACTTTTCTGTCTTGTACGTGAGAAAGATTCTCGAAGCGAGTGAACCGGGCATCGAAATACAGCTTCACGGTCCCGGTTGGGCCATTTCGCTGCTTCGCAATTATGATCTCGGCAGTATTTCTATCCGGGTCATCCCGCTCTCCGCCTCCCTCCCGTATAGTCGTTCCCGCCTGAATACTCTCCCCAACTTCCCTGTTTACTTCTTGTTTGTAGTAGTCTTCACGATGCAGAAGCATGACGACGTCGGCGTCCTGCTCGATACTGCCGCTTTCACGCAAATCACTCATCCTCGGCCTGTGCCCCTCCCTGTGTTCTGGAGACCGGTTTAATTGACTTAGCACTACTACCGGAATATCCAGCTCCTTGGCCAAGCCCTTCATGTATCTTGACATTGTGCTGACTTCCTGCTGACGGGACTCAACTCGCACACCCAGATGCATCAATTGTAGATAATCAACGAAAACACATTGTATATCGTACTGACTTTTGAGCCGTCGGCACTTCGCCCGAATCATAAGCGGTGTGAGACCCGGGGTATCGTCAATATAAATAGGTTTCTCAAAAAGCTCTCCGCACGCATGCTGGAGTCCCTCGAACTCATCCTCATCGATTATTCCTTTTCGAACTCTTTGCATATCCACCCTGGCATGGCTACACAAAAACCTCTCTGATAGCTGCTGGTTGTTCATCTCCAGCGAGAAGAACGCCACGGGAACGTCCCTGTCCACGCCAATATGCTCGGCAATATTCAAAGCAAGGCTGGTCTTGCCCATACTGGGCCTGCCGGCTATGATTATCATATCACCCTTTTGCAGCCCACAGAGATGGTCGTCAAGTTCATAGTAACCGGTGGGAAGACCTGTTATAATACCTAACGGGTCGTCCGACTTCCGTGCCTCAATTTTCTCGAAGGCCTCTTTAAGAAGGTCCTGCAACTGAACCGCGACACCGCTCATCCTTTTTTCTGCAAGGGCAAAAATCTTCCGTTCAGCCTCATCGAGCTTCTCACCAACTTCACCACCTTCATCATAAGCAGTGTTAAGGATTTCATTCCCCGCCAGCACTAACCTCCGCAGCAAAGCTTTATCCTTGACGATCTCGATATAGTACTCGACATTTGCCACTGCCGGCACCGAGTCCGTCACGCTTACTAAATATTCAACGCCTCCGACGGCTTTCAGTCTCTTACGCTTCTTCAGTTCGTCGCGAAGAAGCACCATGTCAAAATCTCTCTTGTCTTCGTATAGTGTCACCAGTGCCTCGAATATTATCTGGTGCTCCGGGCGATAGAAAGAGTCCGCGTTTAACTGTTGCACAACTTGCCCGATGCAGACGGGGTCGAGCATCATCGAGCCCAGAACCGCGGCTTCCGCCTCCAGCGATTCGGGCATGGTCCGACCCGCCGTCTCCACGCCGCTGCCGGGTTCGGGACGCTGCCGGCCGCTATTCTTCTTTGTCTTCGCTGACTGATTCAATTGACTCATCCTGAGATACCACGATTACATTGATATTCGCAGTCAAATCCGGCGTTATCTTCAGAGTAACCTCGTGTGTGCCCACCTCCTTGATGTGCTCGCTTAATTGCACCATTTCATCGGCTATCTCAAAACCCTGCTCACGCAGATTGACCGCAATATCACGCTCGGTTACTGAACCGAACAGATGTCCTAATTCATTGGCCCTTGCCGCCAAAACGGCCTCCGCACCTTCGACTGCCTCCGCTGCGCGCCCCAGTTGCTTACGCGCGAGTTCTCTGACCTCGGCACGTTTGGCCTTGGCCTCGGCCAGAGCCTTTATGTTCGCTTCGCTGGGCTCAGTGGCTATCGCCTGGGGCAAAAGGTAATTCCTCGCGTAGCCGTCTTTGACCTCTACCACGTCTCCGAGGAAGCCCAGATCCTCCACGTCTTCACAAAGTAAAACCTTCATAATCGACCTCTGACTTCTGACCTCTGACTTCTGACCTCTGTCTTCTGACTCGAGCATCAACTTGTAAACGGCAACAACGCCATGAAACGCGCCCGCTTGATGGCTGTCTTTACCTTCCTCTGGCACGATGCACAATTACCACTTCGCTTACGAGAGAATATCTTCCCTCGATTCGTCAACAGCTTTTGCAGCACGTCCACGTCCTTATAGTCAATATACCGCCTGCCTTCCCGGCAAAACCGACATTGTGTCTGCTCACGTATCCCTGTCGCAGGCCTTCTTCTCCTCCTCCTCGCTGCCGTTCTATCTCTCATTACAGTTCTTGCCATACTACACTACCTCAACATAATATTGACTTACCAGCCACAACCGCAAACGCTAAATCCTGCGCTTGGGCCGGTTCGGGCCCCAAACGCTCTGTTTTGCGCTTCAGGTCCCGTTCCCATTTCATAATCTTTTGCAGGGTCGAGCCCCGAACAAATCACGCTCCGCACCCCTTCGGCCCAACACAGGTCAAAAAGGTATGTCGTCGTCAGACGCAACGGGTGCCTGCCCGTCGAGACGCGGTCTCGCCGCGGCTGGCGAATCCGCATCCGAACGACTCTCACCGGCCGAAGTACCACCTTCGTAACCGTCCCTGCCTTCAGCGGAGCCGACAAAATAAAACCGCTCGACGGTAACCCTCAACTTGCTGCGCTTTGAACCGTCCTGCGCCTGCCAACTGTCAAAGGTCAGCCTGCCTTCGACGAGTAAAGGCCGGCCCTTTTGACAATACTTGTTGATATTCTCAGCACTCCTTCCAAAAGCCCTGCAGTCCACAAAGCACGTCTCTTCCCGGGCGCTTCCGTCCTGACCCGTCCACCTGCGATTCGTCGCCAGACCGAAGTCCACCACCGCCGTCTGGTTGGGCGTATAAGACAGTTGCGGATCACGTGTTAAATTGCCTAACAATATAACTTTATTGTAATTGGCCATGCTAATCTTCCTCTTTTACTTTCAATATCTCCAACTTTTTTTCCTCTGAATTTCGTATTTCGAATATGTCATTCCTTGGCCTGGCCGGACTCCGGCTTAGCCGTCCCTTTCGAATCCTGAGCCGATTTCCGCCTGCCTCGAGGGGCCCTCGACCGTTTAGCGGAACTTCCTCGTGCCGCTTTGGCTTTTGCTCGTTCGGGCTTTTGCGCTTCAGCTTCTTTCGAAGCTCTGGCTCCGCCCCTTCTTTTCGCCTTCGCCGCAGAGTCCTTTACCGCCTTTGTTTCCGCCATTGCCCCTGCCGGTTTGGCCGCCACCTCAGTTGTTTCAGTCGCCGCTGGAGCGGCCTTTTCCATGTATTCGGCGCTCATCTTGTCCGTGCGAATAATCAGCATACGCATAATCTGCTCGGAAAGCTGAACTGACCTTTCAATCGCTCCAATCTTGGCCGGGTCGCCTCGGAAGTACGTAAGTATATACGTCCCCCTGCTTTTGCCATCAATATCATACGCCAGCCTCCGCTCGTCCCATTTCTTTGCCGACACTATCTCGGCATCACCTCTGGCCAATGTTTTCTCAATGACATTGTTTATACCGTTCCAATCTGCGGCTGCTTCGCCCGAATCGACCAAAAACAACCCTTCATATAATTTCTTGACGATAGTATCCAAACTAATACCTCCCTTAAATTGATTCTCAAAAACCGGTTACCTCAGTATCATCCGTCATTCATTTTGAACGTTAAACTTATTCATCGCCGCTTCGGCGCCATCTCTCACCCAGCAAATCACCGCCTGCTGCGCTCTTTCCACTGCTTCAGCTATCAGATGCCTCTCTTGGTCACCGGGCCTGCCCAACACATAATCCGCGGCATCCTGCTCTGCGCTTTGGCCGATACCCACACGCACACGAGCAAATTCATTGCTGCCCAGCCTGGTGATAATATCTCCCAGACCATTATGGCCGCCCGACGACCCATTCGCCCGGATGCGTATCCTGCCCGGCTCAAGGGCCATATCATCCGTTACAACAATAACATCTTCAAGCGACAGCTTGTAAAACCCCGTCGCCGTCGCCACAACATGCCCGCTGCGGTTCATATACTGCTGCGGCTTGAGCAGTATCAGCGTCCTCTCATCAAGACCGCACCGGCAAAACAGCCCGCCGAACTTCTTTTTCTTTACATCTACTCCCAACTGACGGGCCAAACCGTCAACCACATCGAAACCGGCGTTATGCCGCGTCCCGACATATTCTGGGCCGGGATTGCCCAATCCTATAACCATCTTAATCTCGCCTCTACCACAGCGAGCATCCGTCCGGCCTCGTGCCTCACGGGCAATCCCTGCCCAAAGCTGTCGCAAAAAACCTGATGTCAAAATACGCAACGCCCGGTGCGAAACAAGCCTCTATTTAGATTCATCTTCGCCTTCGTCTTCAACTTTCTCGGTAATAACCTCAGGAGCTACCGGCATCTCTTCTTCAAGCTCTTCCGTGCTCTTGGCCGCCGCAACAAGATGACACATCAGCACTAACGTCTCAGGGTCGGTCGCCAGCTTCATCCCTTCCGGAAGCTCTACGTCACCGGCATGAATGGCGTCGCCGACACCTAACTCCTTAACTGAAACCGGAATAACTTCCGGAATATCGCTCGCCTTGCACTCAATTTCAAGATGGTCAATGTGCTCATCCACAATGCCGCTCTCATGGGTCCCCTTGGCCGTGCCCTTTAACTCAATCGGAACCGTCACCTTGACCATTTCAGCCAGGTCGACACGAACCAGGTCCACGTGGATAATGTCCTTGCCGAGATGGTCGTACTGCAGGTCTTTGATTAGCAGCGTTTCCAGGGTCTTGCCTATTTTGACACCGAACAGCCGATGACCATGGTGCAACATCTCCGCAAAATTATGCAAATCCAGCGAAACGGCAACCGGCTCTCGGCCGTGCCCATATATTATCGCAGGGAGCTTACCGGCCCGCCGCAGCTTCGTAGCATGTTTCGTACCAACTTCATTTCTTACTTCCGCGTTCAAAGCGATTGTTTCTGGCATATCGCCCTCACAAAATACGACCTTCGTTTCTCATTGGCCTTGACTTACGACACCTCGCCGGGCCACAAACGCATAAACGGCTAATCTCCGTCAAACATAATGCTTACCGATTCATTCTTGTGTATCCTGCCTATCGCCTCACCGAGAAGCGGTGCAACCGTCAAAACCTTTATGTTCTCAAGCGAAGCAGCCTTGTCATTCAAAGGCACGGTATCGGTGACCACTACCTCATCGAAGGGAGCAGCCTTAATGCGCTCCATCGCGCCGCCTGCCAATACCCCGTGCGTGGCACCGGCGATTATCTTCCTGGCGCCCCTTTCGGCCAGCAGTTTCGCCGCCCCGCAAAGCGTGCCCGCCGTGGTAATCATGTCGTCACACATCACTATGTTTCTGCCCTCGACCGCACCGATGATTTCATTGCACTCAATCTCGCTGCCGCTCACCCGCCGCTTATGGATAATCGCCAGCTCACCACCAAGGGCCGAAGCATATTGCGCCGCCGTCTTCATGTTCCCGACATCAGGCGCCACCACCGTCAAATCAGAAAGCTTCCTGCTCTTGAAATATTTCACCAATACCGGCTCAGCCGTCAAATGGTCAACAGGTATGTCGAAAAAGCCCTGTATCTGTTTTGCGTGAAGGTCTATCGCCAACACCCTGTCGGCGCCGGCGGTGGCAATGAGATTGGCCACCAGCTTTGCCGTAATCGGAACTCTGCCCTCATCTTTGCGGTCCTGCCTGGCATAGCCGAAATACGGTATCACCGCCGTGATCCGCACGGCGCTCGCCCTGCGCAGACAATCCAGGAATATCAACAACTCCATCAGGTTGTCGTCAACCGGTATGCACGTCGGCTGAACAACGAAGCAATCTCTGCCGCGAACATCATCTTCCAGCTTGATAAACCTCTCACCGTCGGGAAATCGCTCTATCTTCGCCGCGCCTAACGGTATCCTGAGGTATTTACATATAGCTTGAGCTAATTGCGAGTTGCCCGACCCGCCGAAAACTTTAAGAGGATGATCCATCATGGTTATTATTCTTCCTTAAACGAACCGAACACAACGTTATCTTCCAGTACGGCTCCGTCCCTCAGATAAGCGAACGGCCCGACCCGACAATCCTGCCCGATCTTCACCCCCCCGTGAATACACGTAAATGGCTCTATCACCGTATCGGGACCAATCCGGGCCCGCGCATCTATCCATGTATTATCAGGGTCCACAATCGTAACGCCACTGCTCATCAGCCCGGCCTGAATACGCTGCTGCATAATCTTGCTCACGCAGCTAAGCTGCGCCCTGTCGTTTACGCCCAATGCCTCCTCAGCCGCAACGGCTGTCACGGCCATAACCTTGTGCCCCGTGTGGATGATAAGATGCAAAGCATCCGTAAGGTAATACTCGCCCTTGACATTGTCCGGTGTTATCTTGTCCAAAGTCTCCAACAATATCGGCGCATCAAAACAATAGTACGAAGGATTAATTTCTTTAATCTGGCGCTGCTCGTCCGTGCAATCTTTATCTTCAACTATACCCTGAATGTTGCCGTACGAATCACGCACAATCCTGCCGTACCCCGCCGGGTCGTCAAGCACAGTCGTCGCCAACGTCGCCGCCGACATCTCCGACATATGTTTGTCTAAGAGTGTCTTCAGTGTCTCGCTGCGAATAAGGGGCCCGTCGCCGCACAGTATCAAAACTTGCCCCCTAAACTCGGCGATATGCTCCTTACAGCACATAACCGCGTGAGCTGTTCCTTTTTGCTCCGCTTGCTCGACAAATACAATGTCATCGCAGTCTTTATACTGCTCGATTACCTGGTCTTTGTTGTAGCCCACAACAACAAATATCCTGCCGACGCCTGCTTCCCGGCACGCATCGAGAACGTATGACAACATAGGCCGGCCGCACACTTCATGCAGAACCTTCGGCAGCTTCGTATTCATCCTGATGCTCTCACCAGCGGCCAATATTATCGCAATCCTGTCAGCCATCAAACCAACTCACCTATTCACCAACTCACCGTCCCACCTACCCGGCCAGGACTTGAACCTGGAATGCGAGTACCAAAAACTCGAGTGTTACCGATTACACCACCGGGTAATACAATTAACAATTTCATATTGAATATTGACAATACTATAGCGCCGCATAGAAGTAAACAAATTAAAACCGCAACCCTTTATGGTTCCGGGTGCACTTCACGTTTGTAGGTACTATTTTCAGCAGGACAGACCTTTACCTTAAAATGTATTTAGCCCCGCCCGCTGGGCGGGGTTTTCCTCACCAACCCACAACTTCACACACTCCCTTAAAGCCCTGGGTACTGGGATACCCAAACATATTTTTAGCCCTGAAAGGGCGACACAAGGTATCAAATTTTCTACGAACTACGAACCACCAACTACGAACTAATGAATGCAAATTCATTCTTGCTCGCGGAACCCGCTCCGTAGCGGACCGGCCTGGCCCTGTCGGAGGCTTGAGTCGGCCATGCCGCGATTGCTGCCGACCCCAAAAAACGCTTTCAACCCGTCATCTGTCATTCCAGCGAAAGCTGGAATCCATTCCTACATCTTGAACTTTACCGTTCAATCCTTAACTGCTACCCCTTGCGACAGAGCTGTTTTCAAACCGGCAGTTTACCTACATGGAAGCCCATTGCAACATCTTTTTCAAAAAATCTGTCGACAATGGCAACAAAGCCTTTTTTGGGGGCAAAACAGACTACTTTGGCCAGAAAAACCCCTCCAGCAATGCCAAGAAGGACCCCGGCAATTATCAGTATCAAGCCATGCCACTGCATACTTGCTCACAGCCTCAAAAATCGATATACTCAGTAACACCGCTGAAGGCGACAAGCACAGTTGAAAGGGTTCGCGAACGGAATTTTAGGCCCACACAGTTCTACTAAAAGGTCTATACGAAAGTTATGCTACCAAGAATCCTTCTTGTAAATCCGCCGATATATGATTTTACCGCTTACGACTTCTGGCTAAAGCCGTACGGCCTGTTAAGCGTCGCGGGCTTCATCCGCGGTAAAGCAGAATTTCGGCTCTTCGATTTTCTCGACCGGCTCCATCCATTCGCAGTGGACCAGCCCAGCCTCCAATCCGACCGCTGGGGCAGAGGCAGGTTCTACGAGCAAATCATTCCCAATCCGCCGCCCTTGGCGAACATTCCGAGGTACTTCCGCCGCTACGGCCTGGGCCGAGATATGTTTGAAGATTTCCTGCGGCAGGAAACGCCTTGCGATTTCGTCCTCATCCAGACGACAATGACATACTGGTACCCCGGTGTCGAAGAAGTGATTGAGGCCGTTCGAAACGCCTGGCCCATGGCAAAAATCATACTCGGCGGCAACTATGTAACCCTTTGCAAAACCCACGCCGAAAAACTGCAAGCCGACCTGCTCATCTTTCACAACAATCTCGAACCACTTTGGAAATACCTGAATATACAGCCCGACTTATACCAGCCGGCCTTATGGGAAATATATGAAAACCTTGCCATCGGCGTCTTGAAGCTGAGCGACGGCTGTCCCTTCAACTGTACCTATTGCTGCGTACCGGTCGTTTACGGCAAATTCAAGCCCCGCCCGCTCAGGTGCTCTTTAGACGAGTTAGATCTGCTGACAGAACGAGGTGTTGCCAATATCGCATTCTACGATGACGCCCTCCTGTTCGATGCCGAAAATATTATCATCCCCTTCCTGCGCCAAGTCCTCAAACGAAACTTAAACGTCAACTTCCACACACCCAACGCCCTTAACGCCCGCTTCATTACGAGCGAGTTGGCGGAATTGATGACTCAGGCAGGATTCAAAACGTTCTATCTTGGCTTTGAAAGCAAATCCTCCGAGTGGCAGCAACAAACCGGAGCGAAAGTCTTTTCCGACGAACTCGCCCGTGCCGTCGAGCACCTCATCTGCGCAGGCGCCAATCCACAGGACATAACCGCCTATCAGGTCCTCGGCCATCCGCGCATGGACACCCAGGACCTCGAAGCCTCGATGCACTTTGTAAGCAGTCTGGGCATTCGCGGAATGTTAGCAGACTTTTCACCCATACCCGGCACGCCCGACGGCCGGTATTGCCGCAAATATGTCGATATGGCCGAGCCCTTGATGCACAACAAGAGCACCTTTGGCGTCATTGCCTTTGGCTTTGACGAAATAAACCGCCTCAAAGACCTCCAGCGCAGGCTCAACCTAAACCTTGCATTTTGATTTCTGCGGTTTTTTTGTATGCCACGGTCAAACCCTGGCCTGAGCGCAGCCGAATGGGTCGTTTGGCCGTGCAAAGATAAATCTTATTTAGCCCCGCGTGTCCAGCGTGTCCCGATCTATCGGGGACACCTCGGGGGCCGCTGGCCGGGGTTATTAACATCCCCGCGACTTGTACTTCGTAGCGAGCATCGCGAAGTAGTAAGCGTTCCACAACTTTGCACTTTACATTTTGCGTTTTGCGTTTCCTTCCATGTAGGGATAGCGATAATCCCGTGCCGGCAGAAACGTTTCCTTGATAGTTCGCGGCGAAACCCACCTTTCCAGATTCAGCCAGCTACCCGCCTTATCATTCGTGCCGGATGCACGCGAACCGCCGAACGGTTGCTGTCCTACTACAGCACCGGTAGGTTTGTCGTTGATATAGAAATTACCGGCGGCGTGACGCAGTGTATTCATCGCCTTGACGATTGCGCCGCGGTCCAGTGCGACAATCGAACCGGTCAGCGCGTATGGCGAGGTCTGGTCGCACACCTCTAACGTTTGCTCGTATTCATTTTCCGGATAGACGTACACCGTCAGGACCGGCCCGAATATCTCCTCGACCATCAGCTTCGATTTCGGATCCTTCGACACCACAACCGTTGGCTCGATGAAGTATCCCGTCGAGTCATCGCACCCGCCGCCTGCGATAATCTCCATATCGGGTGAGTTCTTGGCATACTCGATATAGCCGCTGATAGTCTCATACGCCTTTGCGTCGATAACCGCGCCCATGAAGTTCCCAAAATCGGTTACATCGCCCATCTTCAGCTCACCGATACTGCCCAGCATCTTCTTCTTGACCTCCGGCCATATCGAATCGGGAATGTACGTCCGAGATGCCGCCGAGCACTTCTGACCCTGATACTCGAATGCCCCCCGAACAAGGGCCGTCGCCAAAACGTCCACGTCTGCACTGGCGTGGGCAACTATGAAGTTTTTCCCACCCGTCTCGCCGACGATGCGTGGATAGGATACGTATTTGCGAATGTCCGAACCGACCGCCAACCAGATAGTCGAGAAGACATACGTGCTGCCGGTAAAGTGAATGCCGCCGAGCCTGACATCGTCCAGCGCAGGTGGCGCCACAACCGGACCGGGACCCGGAACCATATTTATAACCCCGGGCGGAAGTCCCGCCTCCTCGAGTATCTTCATAATGAAGTACGCCGGCAGCACCGCCGCAGATGCCGGCTTCCACACCACCGTATTTCCCATAAGCGCCGGCGCGGTGGGCAGATTACCCGCAATTGATGTGAAGTTAAACGGCGTTATCGCCAGCACAAACCCATCCAACGGCCGATGCTCCATATAGTTCAATACGCCCGGCGTGGACATGGGCTGGTCCCCATATACCTCCTGCATAAAGTGAGGATTGAACCGCCAGAAGTCTATCAGCTCACACGCCGAATCTATCTCGGCCTGATGCGACGTCTTGCTCATATTGAGCATCGTCGCGGCGTTCAGCGTCTGCCGGTACTTGCCAGCCAACAATTCCGCCGCCTTCAGGAAAACAATCGCTCTCGCATCCCACGGCATTTCACCCCACATGCGTTTGTTCTTCTCGGCCGCATCGATTGCTTTGTTGACAAATTCCGCATCGCCCTGATGGTATTTGCCTAATATGTGCTGATGATTATGAGGACAGCGCATCTCCGCAAGATTGCCACTGTGAACCTCCTGACCATCTATTATCATTGGCACTTCCGTCTGCTGACCAAGAAGTTCTTTCAGTTTTGACTTGAGTTCCGAACGTTCGCCGCTGCCCGGTGCGTATTGCAGGCACGGCTCGTTACGCGGCTGAGGAATTTGAAAAATACCGTTAAACATCTACGTCTCCTTTACTTCTATCGTCCAATTGTCATTTTCCGGCTCTACGGCCGACAAAGTGGCGTAATCTAACACATCAGCACCAAAGATTCAACCATCCTGTTCGCTATTACTTTTTATGGGGTGCACTTCGCGTTTGTAGGTACTATTTTAAGCAGGATTGACCCTTGCCCCCAAGTGTATTTAGCCACGCCCGCCAATGTCATTCCTGCGGAGGCAGGAATCCATTTTTATTTAGCCCCGCCCGCCGGGCGGGGTTTCCCTCACCAACCCACAACTTCACACACTCCCTTAAAGCCCTGAAAGGGCAAAATAATACAGCCCAGGGTAAGTCCCGCTGGCCGGGACGCCACCATGGGTATTGATTTCGGACCGCCTAAACGCGTAATTTCCCATACCTACAAACACGAAGTGCACCAGGTCAAGAAAGAGTGTTCGTGAACTATTTTGTGGGGGAGGACGACTTGTTGGAGCAAATATGCGGGAGCAACCAATTCTTCGTCCTATAAACAATCGACCTTTGCCGTTAAGGCCTGAGTGTATTTACGGCAGGTCCGATAAATCCTGCAATGATATTGTGTGGGCGTTACCGATTATGGAATATGGTGATTACTTCTTTTTGCAGGGGAAGTATTGGTTCGCTCTCGCCGAATGTATTGGTATGTTTGTAATGCATGGATGATTCATACGAGTCAGCTTTTGGGAAGGAAACGTGAATGAAAGATAAAGCAAAGACAAAGAACCAGTTTAGCAATTTAATCGGCTCTGAGACAAGGGATATTTCCCATAGCCGTTTGATAACTACCTCCAGGGTCTGGCTGGAGGCAGCCGATGTAATGAGCAAAGAGGTAACTACCATTTCCCCGCATGAAACTGTGGTTTCGGCTGCGAAGAGGATGTGTGAGGATAACATTTCCTGCATCATCGTTGTAGATAATGCCCGTGTCGCAGGTATCCTTACCGAGACAGACTTACTCAAAGGGATAGCGGCTGATGAGGCCGATTTCGATAAGATGCCGGTAACCCGGATAATGTCTTGGCCGGTAGAGAGTATATCACCGGATTTGTCTGTCCTCGAGGCCGGCAAAGTCGCAGAGGCCAAACACATCAAAAGACTTCCAGTACTGGATGGGGACCAACTGGTCGGGATTATAACGCAAACCGACCTGATCCGCGTTCTTACATCCTATGGCATGTGGAGCGATGTTGTGGAGGTGATGAATAAGGATGTGGTCACTATACAGAGTCAAGCCACCGTAGCAGAGGCAGCGAAAACCATGGCCTCATGCAAAATATCATGCATTGTGGCAGTCGAAGGTGATGACGTAGTGGGCGTTTTTACGGAAAAGGACCTGCTCAAAAAAGTTGTTGCGCTGCAAAAAGACCCCGCTCACACCAAAATTGAAGAGGTGATGTCTTCTCCCGTGATAAGTATCCCCCCCGATTATTCCCTCTTCAGCGCCGCCAAGGCCATGGAGAAAATGCGTATCCGCAGGCTGGTTGTGATGGAGGATAAAAAGCTGTGCGGGATCATAACTCAGACAAATATTTTTATGGCAATAGAGAACAAACTGCAGGCCGAAGAGGAGAAGAACCTGAGCCTGCTTGCCGAATCCGGAAATAGCATCTTTACCGTGGACCTGAACCGGAAGACAACGTATGTCAATCTCGCGTTTATGAAACTATTGGAAGTTTCCGGGCCAACAGAAGTTATTGGGCGGCCTTTTTTGCCGGAAAAGTTTTGGTTCGACCCGGAAGAGAGAAACCTGTTTTTGAGAGAACTGGAAAAGGGAAATATTGAAATCGCCGAGTTGTCGCTTAGAACGTGTAAAGGCAACCGGTTATGGGTAACTATCTTTGCCTCCATTACCAAAAACGTCCACGGCCAAATCAACGGAAGGCAGGGAATACTCTACGACGTCACCGAACGCAAGCGAGCCGCCGAAGCGATGCGAAAGGCAAATGAAGAACTTAGAGAACAGGCCCGTTCAAAGAAAGAGTTTGTTGTAACTATGTCCCATGAGTTAAGAACTCCGCTGACCATATTCAAAAATATTATTTCCAACGCCCTGGCAGGTGTAACAGGCAGGCTCAATAGAAAACTGCAGAGGGACCTTGAGATAGCAGATGAGATGGTCGGCAGACTTGCCGGTATCATTAACGATTTCCTCGACATCTCTAAAATCGAGGTCGGCAAAATGACTCTCAATTCTACGCCCCTGGTCATCCAGTCGGTTGTTGCCAAGGTCGTGGAGATACTCAAAGTGCTTGCCGACAATAAGAATATAGATTTAAGTGCTTCGATGCCCGATGGTGAACTCCTTGTCAATGCCGACTACAACAAGATAATTCAGATTCTGAGCAACCTGATAGACAACGCCGTCAAATTTGTTCCGGACTGTGGCGGCAAAATAATGGTAAGGGTAAAAGACCTTGGCGCCGACGTTGGTATCGACATTGAAGATAACGGCCCCGGAATCCAAAGCGGTGATACAAGTAAGGTTTTCGACCGCTTCGTTCAATTTAGAAAACGCCCCGGCCCCGGCAAGCAAGGTACGGGTTTGGGATTGGCTATAACAAAGGAACTGGTTGAATTACACGGGGGGCAAATCCGGGCTGAAAGCATCCCCGCAGGCGGCGCAAGATTCTGTATTACCTTGACAAAATGCAGTGCTGATTTTGAAAAGCACCATGAAAACGACCAAGATTCCGGGTATTTAGTGAGCGCCTGCCATCAGAAATGAAGGGTATACTCGGTCTCTATTTAGCCACGACACCTCGGGGCCCGCCGGGCAGGGTTTCTCAAAGGTGAGACGTTCAGCCCTTATTGGCGCCCTCTTCAGATTCGACAGCCACAACATCAGTTTCTTCGGACACGACGCCGCTTCGTTTCTTCGTGCCTGTCTTACTCAACCCGGGGCTTTGAATCTCGGTAGCTTCAAGTTGCCTTTCCTCTAATTCCGTGAGCACGTTTGTGCTGGCAATGGTCGGCGTTATAAACACAACCAATTCGTTGGTTACTTCATTTTCTGTTTCATATCTGAACAGGTCACCTAAAAGCGGCAAATCGCCGAGAAGCGGCACTTTGGAGATATCTATTGTTTTCTGCTTCTTTCGCAGACCACCCATAACGACAGTCTGGCCGTCTCTTACCAAGGCAATGGTTTCCAGCGTACGCGTATCAACCGCCGGGGCCGATGAGGCCTTGTCTCCAGGATTTTGCACCGTAGCCTCGACGCCGAATTCCGGCTTAAGCTTCAGCCTTATCATCCCCTCCCTTGCAACATGCGGCGTAACCTGGAGCAGAACGCCGACCTCTTTGAAACGCACCCGTGCTATCGTCAAGCCACCCGTACCGAGTGCCTGGAGACTCTCGGTGTAAGGAATTTCCTTCACAATCTTGATATTGGCTGTTTCATTATCAAGGACAAGCACACGCGGATTGGCAAGCAGCTTCGCTTCAACTTGACTGCTTAGCAGGCTCAGAGCTATATCCAGGTCAATCATGTTATTAAGAAGACCAAATCTCAGAGTACCCCCACCATCTTGTGTAAACTCGCCGCCCATATAGGGCTTACTTTTTCTGTAAGGAATAAGTACCCCTTGACTATCCGTCCTCCAGCTCGTGTCCTTTGTAGTTGTATCGTCGGACTCTTCGACTTCCCAACTCCTCAGGGAGGGCGTATCGTGTACTGTTATTCCGGCCTCGGTAGGTTCCACCGGTGGCGTGAGACCGTTCGTGGGGTCACCATCAAAATCATATGGATTCTCAAGCCAATGTTGATACTCAATGTAGTCGGTCAGGTCATCCCAAACTGCCTCTTTCTCCGTGTAGTCCTCCGGGCTGGTCAGAGTATCGGTTCTCGTCCTACTGGTTTCGTCTGTAACCGTCGTCAGCGGTGTATTGCGGCCGACAGTCCACTCAACACCTATTTCAAAACTTTCGGTGGTTGTGATGTCATATATCCTTGCCTCTACCATTACCTGTGGCGTTTCGCGGTCTATCTGCGCAATGAATCGGTCTATAGCTTTGATCTTCCCTTCTGTATCCGTAACTATTACGTGGTTCGTTCCTTTGTTGAAGGCAATTTTGCCCTTGTCCGAAACAAAACTCTTCAGCGCTTTGGCAACGTCCTCGACATTGGCGTATGTAATGTGGTAAATGCTTGTTGCGGGCTTCTCCTTTGCAATATCAACCTCCGCAAGCGGCATCACTCTAATCATATTCTCCGAGGCTACATACGTCCAGCCGTGCGCCGCAAGGATATTGTTCAGCGCTTCGTCCAGAGGCACATCGGTAATCTTAACGGTAACGTTGCCTTTGACCTTGGGGCTTTTAATAATATCTACCTTTGCCTGCTCGGCCAACTGCATCAGCACCGTATCTATGGATAAGTTTCTGCAGGTGAATGTTACCCTTTCCTGCAACTGCTGCTGGGCAGTCGTTAACACCCTCTGGTCACCCACGCCCAAAGCCGGTTCCACACCGAAGGCTATCGGGACCACAAACAGTACAATCAGCACCGGCACGATGACAAAATTGTGGAAATATTTTTTTCCTGCTTCATTCATACTAACCACCCCCAGTTAAGTTGTTTCAAACACTTTGTCTGAGCAACTCGTTTACGCATGTAGATTAACTTCCTGACCTACGGGGAATGTTCGCTGGCGCGAAATGCCGGAAGCTTCATCACCACTGGCTCCTGCATATAAACCCCTTAGACACATTGACTTCGATACCGGTATTATAGCAGAAAAATCGGTGAAAATCAATAGAAATTTTCCGTGTGCTGTTCTCGGCGGATTGCATAAGACAGTTTTTGTCTATAACAAGCGGTTATTGCGCACCTGGCCGCGATATTATAGGACACTGCCTGTCTTTTGTGATTGATGATTGGTCGATAAGTTTATTAAATGCCTCCGTTGGGATAGAACTCAAAACTAAAATCGCCCTCCATTCTACGAACTAAGAACTACGAACTACGAACTACAAACTACAAACTACCATTATCACCGTGGGAATACCTTCAGGAACCCTACTCCGTCTTTCTCAAACTCAACGCTGTCTTTGTTTATCTTCTTTATGGTAACACCTAATATCGTGTCGCCTTCGTAAAGTATTTCATTGCCGATTACTATCGAGCGGCCGGTCTCGGCCCACAGAATGCTTCTTAAAGCAATACCAACATCAATGAGCGTATGCTGTTCGCCGTCCTCAATCACGACAACAGACTCTTCTACCCACTCACCGGTCACGGGGTCCTGCGCCCAGGTCGTCTCCATTGGGTCGCGAAGCGTTTCAGGATACTTCGGAGGAATCTCCCAGTCGATTTGAACATCGCCTCTTGCAGCGGTCGCCTCCGCTGCCGCAGTTGCCTGCTCTAACGCGCCGCCGATCTTCTTTTTGGCAAGGTTTCGACTGAATGTCGCAGTCAGCACCAGTATAAGAACAACAAACAGCGCCACCATCAGCACCATCGTTGTTTTCCGCCTTCTTCCACCGCCAACGCCGATGGGGCCAAAGGAGCCAAATACTCCTAATCCCCCAGGTCCGGACCCGCCGGTGGGCCCGGGTCCTTTTCCAGAGCCCCCTCGGGGCCGCTTGGGCCCAACCGGCACATCTTTCGGCATAAAATCACTTTGCCGTTGCGAATGCTCACCTTCTCTGGGCGCATCTGTCCGGCCGCCGGCCGATTCATCCGACTTGGCGGCGACGGACTTTCGAACCGCAATACCGTCAAAAATCGATGAGACTTTCTTGTGTAATCCGGTTTTTCGTTTTGCCATCGCTTACCTCTTCAGCTAATTGCATATATTCAATTGCTCCCCGGCTGCCTTCATCATACGTTATGACCGATTCACCCGCGCTTGGAGCTTCGGCCAATCGCACATTGCGATGTATCACCGTGCTGAATACCAGTTCGCCGAAGAATTCTCTTAATTGTCGTTGGACGTCCCGGCTCAAAAGTGTCCTGCCTTCCACAAACGTCAGCAGCACCCCCAGAATCTCTAAGTCACGATTAAAGCGCTCTTTTACTATATTTATCGTTTCAAGCAGTTGTTTCAGGCCCTCGAGGGCATAGTAATGCGTCTGAACGGGAATCAGCACCTCACCGCACGCGACCAGCGCATTTAATGTCAATATCCCAAGGGACGGGGAACAATCAATAAAACACACATCATAAATATCACCCACGTCCGCAAGCTGCTGCCTGAGCACACATTCTCTGCGAAAAAGCGTCGCTAATTCAATCTCCGCACCTGAAAGCAGAATGTTGCTCGGAACCAGACTGACGCCCGACATGTAAGTGCGTCTTACCACTTTTGACATCGGAATCTGGGTATTCGTTAAAGGCTCATATATGCTGATATCCAGCGCCTCAGGGTTACACCCAAGCCCCAAAGTGGCATGTGCCTGGGGGTCTATATCCACAATCAACACCCTGTGGCCCCTCTTGGCAAAAGCAACAGCAAGATTAACTGATGTGGTCGTCTTCCCACAGCCGCCTTTCTGATTCGCTATTGCTATTATTCTCATCATGTATCCTCAGTAATACCAACATCAATTTCAATAACTTAAATTGTTCTTCTGATTGCAGAGGTCGTCACACCTGGTGTCTCCTTCTCAATCCTGTCTTCTTCCGGCACTCTCACAAAAACACTCAAAACCAACTTCGCCTCAGGCCCCGAACCCTCTTTACGCGCCCGCGTGATTGTAAACCCATCTATGAAAACAACAGGCTTGTATCGTTCCAGTTGATTAATGAACCTGGCAAATTTGTTGAAACTCCCGGAAAAAATCACCTCCGTAGAGGCAGTGCCGATATCGTAGCAGTTCGGTATTACCGAATATGATTCGTCGTCCATGCCCTTGCTTTGAAACGACTCCACCCCAATCTCGCCGGCAATCCTGCTTATACTAAACCACAAACCGTCTAATTCATCTACCTCCGCTTCGAATCTGCACAGTTCCTCAGTCAGACCTCTCACCTTCTCACTCAACTGGGCACGCACTTGCTCGCTGTCCGCGGCTTTGGAAATGTCGTACCTCAACCTCTTTTCCATCAACTGTTTCCCTAACAACTCCGATTCCTTTTGCTGAGGCAGCATCAGAAACATGTGGCTGCCCAACAACAACACAAACGCCCCTCCCCACACCACCACCAATATTATCAGAAGTCTCTTATAATCTGCTTTCATAAATGCACGCCGCATTCATAAGGGCTTAAACACACACTCTATCACATAATTCATAACATTTCTTCTTCTATCAGTGGCTTGAGCAATAAGCCTTATATTGTCGGCCCTCTCCCGCAGAGCACTCGACGTATTCAAGGTACTTAAAAGTTGCAGTACCGCCTCATCGCTGCCTCTGGTCCGTCTGCCGTAAAGGCTTATGTATAAGATCCTTTTCGAAACGGGAACAGACATCCTCTTCGATGGGTTCTTTCTCTGTGAAACCTCTTTGCTTTCAATCTCGGATTTTATATTAAGGCTCGACAGTACAAGAGAGGCGGGCATATTCTCTGCTAAAACCTGCAAAATAGGCGACCATTGGATTTGCTGCAATATAGCCTCATCCACTTCCACAAGGCACGCATTCATATCATCTATTTGACGCTCGGAATCTTGCTTATACTTTACACTATTGGCAAGTTTGAAAATGTCCGCTTGAATAGTAGTCAAAAGATGCTTCTGGTTTCTCAGCATTATCCCGCCCCGCACGTAATTTCCGAGCGTTATTATTGTAACAACGACAGGCACAGCGATGACGATTGCCAGAAGACTCGCTCCAGCCGGTCTGGTCCTTACCGGGATGCCTTGGCCTTTAAGCAAATCAATCGTCAACATATTAAATCGTCCTCATCGCAAGCCCGGCCGCTAATGCCAGCCGGCAGCCGTGCTCTTTAAGCATCTTCGCACTGCTCCTGCTGCCGTCAAAATGCATCCTGTCGAACGGATTCCATACTACTGCTTCGGCCGGCAACTGGCTGTTTAGCAGCTCAACAAAACCCTTCGCTCGGGCAAAATCACCACATACATATATTCTACGCACCGTTTGCCCCTCCTGGGCGCTGTAATATCGCAATGTCTGTAAAATATCACCGGTCAATCCCGCGCAAGCCTTTTCCATACTGCCTTCAAACTCCGAGATATTCTTATCTGACGAACCGTCCAGAATATCTCGCACAACCGGTGAAGAAACGTTCTGCTTGTTGGCAATATCGGCAACAATTTCATCGGCGGCATGGCCAATGTCACGAACAAACGGTACGCCGTCACCACCCAAAATGCCAAAGTTCGTGATTTTGCCGCCGACACAAATGACGCCTATCGGTTCGCCGCGCTGCCGCGTCGCAACGGGTTCACCACGTTCACGCTTTTCGCATTCCAAAAAACAGTTTAGCAAAGCCAGCCCGTCAACGTCAATAAGAACACAATTCAGTGACGCCGCTTTAACAACCTGGCTCTTATGGCCTATTATGTCCATAGTCGCCGCCGCCAACACACCACGAATTGCACCACTCTCTCGAGAGTTGCTCGGTTCTCGCAAATCACCGGCCGTATTATTTTCGAACAACTGGTAATCTACTATGAATTGACCCTGCTCAAACGGACAAGCCTGCTGCGCTTCGAATAGAACCGCCGTTTCGATCTCTTCAGCTCCAACCGCAGGAAACCTAAAACGCCGAAGTGCCACATTCGGACCGCTTATCCCACAAACAGCGTACTTCGTTTTGATCTGGGCGGATTTAATGCATTTGCGTATGGCCTTTACTACGTTGCCTATCTTCGCACGGTCGTCTGCCACATCTTGGGCAATCTGGGTCCACCCAGCCGTTACCACGCTGTAACCCTGCTCGTCTTGTCGCAACTGTACTGCTTTTACGTACGACGAGCCTACATCAAGCCCGAATACGTCCTTGCTGCCGTAGAGTAAACGCTTGAAGTTCAATATACTTCTCTGTTCTTTTCGAACCAACAATCCACCAAAACAAAATCCACTACGTCCTGTATATGCACCTTCTCTATGTTCGCTGTATATAATTCGGGTTTTTGTCGCGCTTAGTTCAGTGGATTAAAGGACACAACCGGATAATTTTGCCCTCTCCACTACCCTGCCGGAAGGGCATACCATTCTTATTGTGTTAAGCCTTTGAAATATAGACACTTATATCAATTGCGCGGGTGCCACCCTTTTCTCCGAAAAGGGTGAGGTCGGCATCCTTTTCGCTGATGAAATATGGGTGCCAAGGCCAAACCCCGGCCTCAGTCCCGTAGGGTATGCCCCGCATACCACATCCCTATTTAGCCCCGCCCGCCGGGCGGGGTTACTACTACTCTGCGAAGTGGCTTCGCTACGTAGCACGAGTTGGTGCATTTATTATCAAAGAATCAATAGAAACTACCTCGAAAAACACAAAATGTCATTTTGAGATAGTTTCTCAGAGCCGAAAATCGCTCCATCCACCAGGCGTCGGGACATACTTGCTCTGCAACCACATATCTCCCGGCAAGATACCCGTCAACAGCCGCTCGTCAAAGTAGTAGCACCTTCGAAAACCGCTGCCCGTATAATCGGCAATTTTGCCCTGCACTGATTCGGTTATCGACCCGGCAACAATCAAATTATCCGTGCCGCTTGGATTCACGCTCGTCCTGGCACCAATGTTCTCGGCTCCCCAGCCGCCCCCACATGCCGTTATCGCCGCCTGTACCACCATTGACGACGTTGGATCGCACGGGTCGACCAACTGCCTGTCCCATTCATTCGTCGATGAAGTCTTTTGATAACCGATAGGGCAATAATCAGTTAATTCTTCTTCCGTCAGATCCTTCAGAACGGAACTCAGACCCGGATCAACAACCTTAACTACCCCAAATTGCGAAAACAGGCCCAAAACATTCTGATTTTCCGGGCTTGGGACCAGCTTAGTTAAATAGCCGCCCTCATACTCCGCCGGTTCTTGTAGACCCGCATATACTATCGGACTGACAATCCAGATGTTCCCTGTCGCAACCACCATAAGCCGGCCTTTTAGCTTACTGTAAAACATCCTACCTTCCATGTCCGTAACCATGTTTCCGGCGGCGTCGATATCCACTGCACCACCTATGATTACATTCCCTCGAACAAAAATCTGGCCACCCGCGTCCGCGCTCGCTACTCTGCCTGACGGTGAAGATACCTGTTGTCTGACATAAGTGAACGTAATTGGATAGTCGCAAGGATCGCTGCTGCCGGAATAATGATACCCATAAATGTCATACTGCTTATAGGGAGCCACGCCTGCCAGATCAAGCATATAGTTGCCGGCTCCTTCAACGCAGCATACGGTACAGTTGTTCGTTATCCGCACCATACCCGCGCCCTGGCCGCTAACGTAGAATTCCAGTTGAACAGCTGGTGCCCTGTACCAATCGTCGCTTACTAACTCTACGGCGGTAGATTCCAGAGGCCGCCTGGCGCCGGAAAAGTTGAAAGCGCTCGATGTGGTACGCCGGAAGCGATTGACCTTTTGCACAACGCTAATGTTAATGTCGGCGCTGAAAGGATCGGTTACATTGCATCCAGGCTGGTCAAAGTAGATGCCTTTCTCAAAAAGATTGATTAGACCACCGTATTTATCCTTGTTCCTGCCCCACCACTTATAACGCGATTCGCCCATCGAGACACGGTAGCTGAACCGCGGCTTGTTTCGTCTTGAAATATAGATATCCACGGTGTTATCCTGGGGCGTGCTCTGGCTGTCGCTGTTGATGTGTATCGGCGTCTCAACAATATCTTCACCGGTAAAATCCGCCCGGTCCGAACTTAAGTTATCCGATGGTATTTCGCACAGGGCCATATCCCATCCGCTGACCTTCTGCACTACGAACGCCTTGACCATCCTGCTAAACTGGCCGTAATTACCCTTTGACACTATCTCGTACACAGGCTGACTACCCAAAAAACGGTCAAAGCTGATAGTGTACGTGAAGCTGCCGTGGGAAAAACGGTCGGGCAATGAGGTTTTCCTTATTCTGGTTGTTGATAATGTACCCGAGCCTCTACCGATGCTTCCTCTGCCGCCTCCCGTCATCGCACTAAGCACGTCGGGCTGCTCATTCATCCATCGAATTGCTTCTTCGTACCCGGCCTCGGCTACCAGTTCTGCCATCGTATTGTGCCGCAACCTTGTCGCACGCAGCCTCGCACCGTACGCTGCTGTTAAAATTCCAAGGCCCAGAATCGTAAGAGCGAAAACTGCTGCAGAAACCAACACAAGTACAGAGCCGTTGTTCCGCATCTTAACAAACCTTTTGTTTGTGTATCTCGTAACCAACCACCGCTTCCTGAAATTACTGTAATCGCCTTATCCGTTCCGACACCAAATCAGTTTCGCATCAACGTTGCCGCCATTATCGTAATCGTTTTACCGTCATCAGGGTCTGTCAGTGTCAGCCTCATCTTGACGCTGCCGTGCCCAATCTTGTTAAACCTTACCCGGCTAAACTCAACATTGGTCACATTGTCCGCGATAGACACAGACCTGGCGGGCCTTCGCCTCGCCCCATGAGGGTATGAACCATAATCAACATTCAATTTCTTGTCGTCTTCGTCAAGATAGAACCGTGCATACTCTGTAGGACCTGCCCCTGAGCCTTCGTTGGATTGCCCACTCCTGATGACGAACATGGTTCGTTTGTTTCCCCAATATCTGAATTCCACCATCTCCCCGCAGATTAACTCCCGTGTCGATTTGGTGATACGATAAATCTCACAGTCATCGTAGTCGCTCTTTCTCCCGACCCGGCCGAAAATCGCCGCTGACGCCTGGCCGTCAATTTCTATCTGCCTGTTCGCCGAATTATAACCGGTACGCCAACTGCGCTGACCTCCAATTAAAAGCACCGCGATTGCAAATATGGGAATTATACTGATAGCTGCTGCCATCACCACTTCTATCAGCGTTATACCACCTGCAAGCCTCCCGTTGTTCCTGAATGAATATCTGCACGCTTCCATTTTCAATCACCCACCTGGTCAATTCTGGCATTTGTCGTCAGCACAATCAGCGGGTCGCTATCCTCAACCGGGCCGTCACTGAGGTCGCTGCGCCATTGTACCGTTACGGTCAGCTCAATCAGTCTCAGATAGCCAACCGGACGGCTCAGTGTAATACGCATCGGGATACTGTCAACGGTGAGTTCATAGACACATTCAATCACACCGCCCGCTTTGTAGTTCGTCTCGACGTATTCAAATCCCATATCCAGCTCGACCGGATTCGGCGTGCCGCCAACGGCCCTCGCGTAAAATATAGAGCCACCGTTGCCTTTCCAGTCCTCTAATAAGAAGTGACCGACCCGCGTGCTTGTGCTCTGTGCACGCGCCATCCGCCTTTGACGTGCTCCGTGGTATCCGTAACTTAGCACACCGGTAGCCGCCACACTTACGACCAGCGTGGCTACAATCACTTCTACGAACGTCATACCGTGTGCAAACTTTGTCCCTTTACCGGCCATCCTTCATCACCCGTAATCTCTGTTACAATTGCTGCACACAAAAATAAAAGCAACACTTTCTCCTTGCCCTTTATATTCAGGCAAAAAGAAAGTGCGGGGCCTCCGTGCCCCTCCTCTCTTTCTTATCCAAGTTTTTAGGACAATAGTACTGTGTACCTGTTAGAGTCCTTCACTGGCAATCCAAATGCCTTCATTATCCAATGTGTACGACTCGGGGGAGTTAATTCCCGTACCCTTCTGGCCTTCGATCGTGAAGAGTATGATATTGTTCGGCACATCATAGGAACCTGACAGGATTGTGAAGTTACCAAAGTCAAAATAGGTACCATCAAGGTCATTGTCCAGAATACCTAACTGGTCGAACTTCCCGTTCAAGTCTGTCAAATCAAGCGGCGAATCAGAACCATCGGGAAGACCATCCCATCCTGCACAGTAGGCACGCAGGGCCGTTGCTATGGTCCCCATCATAGCCTTTCCTTCCGACCACTTGGCCGCATCAATGCGACCACGCATGATCGGAATCGCGACCGCTGCCAAAATGGCAACGATCAAGATTACCACCATTAACTCAACTAATGTAAATCCTTTTCTTGACATAACTTACTCCTTCCAAAAAAATGTGTTAAAATTTTATGATACTCACACAGAGTATCATTATCAATTCGGCATTTTATCTAACTCTCTTCAGTTCATTTTATCAATTATTCAGTCCATTTTCCACTATAAACCTATTTCTGTCCATGTTCCATTATCATCAAGCACTATCTGGTCCGGTTTCCAACTTACTAATCGGTTTTGTAACGATAACATATCTTAGCTTCTCACCGTTATAATTCACTTTCTTGCCACACTCCCGTGTCAAGTATCATCTGGTCTGGTTTCCAGCTCGCAACGGGCTTCGTAATGGTGATAATATATTGTAGATTCTCGCCGTCATAATTCACGACCCAAGTAAAATTACCTCGGTCAAAATACGTACCATTGAGGTCATTTTCCCCAAACCCCAACTCCATCGGGTCCAGACTTCCAAGTGCGTCCGTCCATGAACCGGGCATATTATAGCCCGCTATCCACGCACGAATCGCAGTGGCTATCATACCACCTCTGGCTATACCCTCCGACCACCTCGCTGAGTCAACACGCCCACGCATCAGCGGGATTGCGATCGCCGCCAATACCATCACAATTATCATCACCGTGATTAACTCAGCCAAACTGTAACCTCTTGCCTTTCTCATAATTTCAGCTTACGTAAACGTAGCATCCGACATTGAGAAAATCGGCAGATATAACGCCACTACCACTACCAATACTCCCACACCTACAATTACAATCACAATAGGCCCAAGAAGATTCAACAGCGTCGTTATAGTCGTATCCATCTTCGTTTCGTAATAGTCGCTGGCTCTTTCTAACACGGCCGGCAGCGTGCCGCTTCTTTCACCAACCTGCACCATCCGCGTTACCATGTTCGGAAAAAAACCGGTTTCCATCATCGCCTCAGACACGCCCGAACCTTCAATCAGGTTCTCCTTGCTGTGGACCACAGCATTTCTTATCACGGCATTGTTCGTCATCTCAGAAAGGATGTCGAACGACTCTATGATTGAAACACCCGCAGACAAAAGCGTCGCCATCGTTCTGCAAAACGTCGAAATGAACGATTGTGACGCAATCTTACCGCTCAAAGGCACACATAGTGCAAGCTTGCACAACTTCATGTGGCCTTCGTGCGTCTTGTTATAGATTAAGAACAGGACAACAACTGATACCAGAGAAACAACAATAAGCAGGCTATGACTTGCCACTGTGTCATAAAAATTCATAAATGCCTGCGTGAAAGCGGGAAGCTTACTGCCCATCTGCCCGAATATCAGGCGGAATCTCGGGATAATCAAAACCATCATGACCATAAGAATTACGAAAACAAAACTCACCACAAATATCGGATATGCCAGCGCAGTCTGTATCTTTTTGGCGAACTTGTCACGACGCGTATAGTACTCACCCAGCCTCCGCAGTACCTCTGGAAGCGAGCCGCTCGTTTCGCCCGCCAGTATCGTCGCACAGAACAAATTGTTGAAAACCTTGGGGAATTGAGAGATGCTCTTGGAAAAAGACTCACCCTTCTTTATAAGTTCGCCCACATTCAACAGTGCACATCGGAAAGGCATGTTCTCAATGTCTTCAGCAATCGTCTCTATCGCCGTCGTAATCAGCACTCCACCGTTCAGCATCGTAGCCAACTGCCAGCAGAAAGCCGCCAGCTCCGAGTATTTGGGTTCTTTGTAACCCAAACCGCGGTCCTTTGCCGCCGAACTCGAAGTGACCGGGATCACTTCAACAGGGATAAGGCCTTGGTTGTGAAGCCACACATACACTTCCTCACCGGAAGCGCCTCGCCTGTAGCCTATGGTTTCCGCCCCAGCCAGGTCACGTACTCTATACGCAAAGTTATTCATCCAGGCACCTCACATCTTCGTCCGCTGCACTGGGCAGCAGATACTAAACAGACTCTTTAACTCAGTCTGAAACCTCGGGCTTGCGACAGGTACCTGCCCTCCTCCGGACATGCCCCGCTAACAAGTCGATAGTATTCTACCGTCTTCGGCTGCAAAAGTCAACATTATTTTTATTTTTTTTTCCTTGGAACGCCGGTTTTTTGCTATTGTCCGACCCGTTTTATTGTATGAGTGAAGGCGAAAGATGATGATAGTAGGCTTAATTATTTTAGTGTAAACGCAGTCAACCGGAAACCAGAAAACACCGTCAATATACCACGTGTTTATTCGTGTATTTCCGTGGCCCCTGAAAAAGTAGCTTCGAGGACCTCCTCGGCTGTAGTAACTCCATCAAATATTTTTTTGACGCCGCTCTCAAGAAGATTGCCTCCGCCGGCTTGTTGAGCCAGTGCGCGAATCTCACTCTCCGCGGCCCCCGAAGCGATCAATTGGCGCGTCGTATCATCCATAACCAGAAGTTCAAATATAGGCAGCCGTCCCAGATAACCGGCTCCCTCACAAGCCTTACAGCCGTGTCCCTGGTAAACCGTACATCGTTCAGCTTGCTCGGGGTCGAGCCGAAGCTGCTGGACCTGGTCCTCACTCAACTCAGCAGGTTCCTTGCAGTTATCGCAAATCCTTCGCACAAGTCTCTGAGCCACTACCAGACTCAGACTCGAAACCAGCAGGAACGGCTCAATACCCATAAATACAAGCCTGCTTATCGCTCCCGCTGCATCATTAGTATGGAAAGTGCTCAAGACCAGGTGGCCCGTCAAAGATGCCTGGATTGCAATCTCAACGGTCTCTTTGTCTCGAATCTCACCGATTAAAATTATATCGGGGTCTTGTCGCAAAATAGTGCGCAGGCACGAGGGAAAACCTAAATTAATGTCCGGCCTTACCTGAACCTGGTTGATGCCTTCAAGCCGATACTCCACAGGGTCCTCTACCGTATTGATATTCTTCGTCGGGTCTTTCAGATAATTAAGGGCTGAATACAATGTCGTCGTCTTGCCGCTGCCCGTCGGCCCGGTAACAACTACAATACCGTACGGCTGTTGCAGGACCCGCTTGAATTGCCTCAGAAACTCCGGTCCAAAACCCAGAAGGTCAAGGTCATGACTGACAGCTGCCTTATCCAGAATTCGCATCACAACCTTTTCACCGTATATCGTCGGAAGCGCGCTTGTACGCACGTCGATATCCCGCCCGGGGGCCCTGATCTTGAATCGTCCGTCCTGCGGCAGCCTGCGCTCCGCAATGTTCATGCCCGATAGCAGCTTGACCCTCGTTATCACCGCCGCCTGCATTTTGCGCGGCGGAGGAACCGTCTCCCGAAGAATACCGTCAATTCGCATCCGAACAATCATCGTCTTTTCCTGTGGCTCAAGATGAACGTCACTTGACTTTCTCTTGACCGCCTGGCCTAACAACAAATCCACAAAGTGAATTACAGGAGCCTTACTCGCAGCCGCCTCTTCATAGCGTATGTCCGCCTCCAGAAGCTCATCGTCGTGGATGTCCTCCTCACCCGTGCTCAGTTCCAGTTCAACCAGGTCGCGCAGCCTTTGTTCGGCAACATGAGAACCATGGTAGATCAGGTCTATTGCGTCATTGATGTTTCTCGGCGAGCTGATGACCGCCTTCACTTTGCGACTTGTTCTGAACTGGACCGTATCTATTGCGACGATATTAAGCGGATCCGCCATCGCCACAACTATATGGTCATCGACTTGATTTATTCCAATAAGACAAAAACGCTTTGCTATTCTCTCCGGTATCTCCCTGGCTATGTCCACTTCTATCTCGGCAGGGTTATGAAGACTCATATACTCGAGTCCGAGGTATTCAGCCAACGAACGTGTTACGGCCTCGTCATCCAGCATCTTAAGTTTGCACAGCACCTGCCCCAACCGGCCGCCGTTCTGCTGTTGTTCGTTCAACACCTCGCAAAGCTGCCGGTGCGTCAACTGGTTCTTATCGACCAGCCACTCCCCAAAAGGAAGCCGTCGCCCGCTCTCAATTGTTTTCGGTGTTTCTTCCATACACCCTCTTCTCGTGGGTATCGTGCCGCCACAAGGGGACGGACATATTTGGCCCATTGGTCAGATATATTATACCACATCAGGCGATAAAATCAAGCAAATACTTGACCCATCGCCGATATTTTATGCTCTAAGCTTACTCAAACAGACCGTCCCGATGTATCGGGACGGTCTGTTTTCGAGTTGTTAGTCGTTAGTTTTTAGTTCTTAGTTGGTTGAATTCTAGCGCAAACTGTGCCGCTTCGCGATAATATCGGACCTTGCACGCCTCGTCACAAATCGTCTCCCTGCTGAGCGAAGCGAAGTCCCGACTCCTCGGGGGAAGTTCCACGTGTCCCGCGCGTCCCGATATATCGGGGATAACTCAGGGGCGCGCTGGGATCCTCTGTCTACGGTTCGCCGGAATCAACCGCCAATTAGTCTTACTGACTGTTTTCCAGTTCTTTTAGCATCTCTTCGAGGCTGGTGATAAGACTAAGCCATGTCTCCTCGTCGATGGTTTCCCTAACCTCATAGAGCCAGTTCAAGCTTTGTTTGATCTGCTCAATTTGTTTCTCAACGCTCTGCTCAGGCTGAGCCTCTATCTCGCTTGCTTGTTGCTGTGCGGCGGGCTCAAGCGGCGCAGGCTCACTAATCAACATTGATTCGGCACCGGCCATCTTGCCCATACCGCCGCCCATGCCCATCATCATCTCCATCATTTCGTAGCCCTGCATCTTCTCACAGGTCATCCAGAGCCACTCTTTGGCGAAATAAGCGAAGTCTCCGTAATTAATTACATCGTCAGTGTTCAAGTCGTACTTGTCATAATTGGTGGCCCAACAGGGGTCGCTGTCGTCGATCAGCCATGCGGCTGCTAATTCTCTAAGGTCGTTTGTGTCGACAATATCATCCAGGTTGAAGTCCGCATCGTTGTCGTAACCCTCATCGCAATATTCATCCGCCCCCATATCGACTATTTTCTCGTCGTCACCATCACCGTCAAGGACCCGTAAGTGTTTATCGATATCTCTTTCCCCGCTATAACTGGCATCAGGGTCACCAACATCAGTGCACGGCGAGTTCGGCTCCAGGTGATAATCATCATCGGCACCATTAACAAACGGCGGATAGTTCGGGTCGCCATCGATATTACCCTGACCAATGTCTCCATCTGTTATGCAGCTGTATATTGAATTGCAGTCAACAAGGTCATATCCCTTTGGGTGGCCCCAGATTATGCAATTGCTTATTTCGGGGTCTTGTCCGGTGTTCATGTATATTCCTGCTATTGTGTTATTTACGACAGTGTTGTTGCGAACCGTGGCTGTGCCAGCGGGCTCATAGAAGTATAATCCATAATCATTTCGATATATCCAGTTGTTTTTAATGACAGGCTGCTCCGATTTGAAGCAATATATTCCTACAGCGTTGTCCGCAATCTTGTTGTGTAAAATTAAGGGTGATGAACGTTCACAATATACACCTGCCAAAGAACAGTCCTTTATCGTAAAACCATCGACTAAAGCCTGCTCAACATTGATATTCACAACATAATCTAAATCTTCATCTCCGGATAGAATAGTCTCATTACAAGGATCAGCCCAGTTCCGCTCGTAGGATTCGGTTTCATCACCCCAAAAGCCTCCTAACAAACTAACATATCGGGGAATATCAAAATACATATTCGGCTCTGACAGTATTTGGGGTGTATATGTTCCTTCCGCCACCCATATCTGGTCACAAGGCCAGGCAGCATTCAGGGCATCGGTCAAGTCATCAAAGGCGGTCGACCAGCTTGACCCGTTGGGGTCCTGTGCCTGGACATCCGCATCCACGTAAATAACCTCGGTGTATCCGGTGCAATCACAAACAGGTGTCTGGAGTGTAAATCTGCCGATGTGGTCGCCTTCGTTGATGGTCGCAATAACTTCTACATTGTTTTCAATCATACCTCCCGGCGTCAGTCGTTCGTTTTGAGACCGGACTACCAGTTCAAAAGAAAGTGTATCTCCGAATGAATTTGAATCGATTAGCGTCCAGGTGTACCTCGGTCCATCGGGGTCATCGTATTCGTATAGGCCGTCATCGGGCTGGGCCGAAACGAAATCTACTTCTCGCGGCAGATAATCCACTACCTCTATGCTGTCAATGATATTGGGGTCTGTGTAACCAACGTCGTCCCACTGGTAATCGATACTGATGGTGTATTTTATCTCCTCTCCCCTCGGACTTGCGCACCCCACCACGTCATCAACCTTTACAACTTCGAACGGTGGCACATAACCCGCCTCCGCTACGCATACACCTGCGCCATTACCAATGTCTTCGCTGTCGATTTTTGTCCACATATCTGTATCCCATGCTTCAAGCTCCTGGTTATACGTGGTCATGTAAACCATATTTGTCCCCTGGGAAACGGAAAGCCCAATCACTCCAGCACCAATAGGCTGGATATGACCGTCATAGTCCGGAGCGCACGGATCGTCCTGGTCAAGATCGAATCTAATCAAATTTTGATGGGACGCGTAACCTCCCGCATATAACCAGCCGTTAGCCGAATGGACATCGATATCGACGGCATTGTTGTCCTGGCCAAGGTCGATTTTCCTTGTGCACCGGAACCGGTCGTTCGGGTCGGGTGCACTAACATTGGGGTCATAGGCATACACTATATTGCTGTATGTGGTACTGGTCTCTGTACGCTTGAATTGGCTAACGTATAATGTTCCATCCGCTTCATCCAAAGCCAAACCACATGCAAAAACAGGATTATCTTCCGGATTGTATGGCAATAAAGTGTACCACTTCTGCTTGGGGCTATAGGGCAAAAGCGTTAGCTCTTTCTCATCTGCATCCCATTCATATACAAACAGCTTATTCTTTCCACGGTCCACCGTGTATAGCAATGTCGTATTTGGGTCAACATAGTCCAGTTCCAATCCTGCAAGGTCATCTGCGCCTTGAGCTACTGCAGTCCCTTCGCTTAAAAAAGTTCTTGCATTTACCAGTTGTAGATATTCCCAATCTTCAAAGCTAATAAACAGGATATTGGACCGGGTATCTATCATTACATCGGCGGCACCATCGCGCAAGAGATCGTATGTAGCCCTATACTCTAATTCACCTTCAGCATTTCCTTCGAGAATATCATATACGTTGACAGTCGCACCATTCCAGTGTTTTGGGATCGCGTAAACCGAAGCGGCTGTGCTGAGGCTGTGAACATTGCAAAACAAGACAAAAGATAGTAATAGATCAAATGTGAGAGTTTCGTTTCTAAGTGACATATATATTCCTTCACAATAAGATTTTTACGAATTATTTATGTCTTTCTCGACAAGCTTCTAAATATTATACTTCCAATCACAATCAGAGTTATACTTGAAGGCTCAGGAACAAAGTGAATATGACCTATTGTCTCCGGACCTAAAAGCTCAATGCTAAATCCAACTCCACCTGATAGCCAAGTACCCGTCAATAATCCATCTTGAAATTGTCCACCTGTTGGGTCCCAGTCATAAGTTCCGACATAAAGGGTTATTGTGCTTTCACCCATAGCATCGATTATATTAACTGAACCATCGTAAATATAAGTATCACTGGAGTTTCTTGCAGCTAAAATATTTACTGTCCCGCCATGAATATTCACGAGACTCGTGTCGAGTGGCTTAAAGAAATCAATATCGCCACCTTCAAATACATCCACAGAACTTATGTCGTAACATAGCAGGTTCCCTATATAGCCTCCGGTAATATCTGCGCTCGCATCATTTAACAGCCAAACCTCTCCTTCAAAACCTTCAGAGAATTCGTGATGTCCGCTGTCCCAGACGATTTCTGCTTGAACGTTAGCCACGCCCGTCGTAAGAACGACCGCTATTATTATGATTGTTATTCTCATCTCATTACTCCTTCTAATTTTTGCTGACCAAAAAGAGATTTCTAACCATTCTTAATTATACTCTATCTTCCTAACCATGTCAAGAATAAACCTAAAATCAGCCAAAATAACACTCAATCGGCCAGAAAAGGGTCGATACGCCAGTTTACCTTCGTCTGAACCTTCGAGAACATCATACACATTAAGAGTAGCCTCTTCCGGTCCCCAATGATCCGGGATTGCATAAACTGAGTTCGCTA
>CAZLWL010000005.1:0-59734 GCA_964563335.1 uncultured Pirellulales bacterium | reverse complement strand
GTCGTGTCCGTCAACCTGCGTCCCCGCCGTCGCTACAAAGACATCGCCTTTGCCGGCCCGCCGCGAATCACTGCACACCCGAACGTTCGGACCGTCTGAACGCACCAATGATAATAGCTCACCAAAATCCATTTGTCATCCGAACAGGTAATTCCGATAACTACTATGAACCATATTCCTGCCGCTCAATATTACCTATACCGGTTATCCGCTAATCTCAAAATCTACGCCGACAGACCATCTTAGTCAAGCAAAATCCGCCTACAAGGGGTTTTCGGCTCATTCAGGGCTGTTCGCATCAATTTATAATTGACCACAGATGCTGCTTTGATTTTATGCCCTATGCTGGTATAATACCGCCCGTTTTATATTGATGGGAGTATTTTTGGTGGATACGACTCTTCTTGAAACCCGGCAGTTGGTGAAGAAGTATTCCGGCAGAACGGTTGTTGACGAAGTCAGCATATCGGTCGGCCGGCGGAGCATCGTCGGCCTTTTAGGGCGTAATGGTGCCGGAAAGACGACGACATTCAGGATGGTAATCGGTATGATTGTCCCTGACGCCGGCTCTGTTATATTCGAGGGAAGCGATGTCACAAAGCTCGCCATGTACAGACGGGCCAGGTTGGGTATGGGCTATCTTTCGCAGGAGCCAAGCGTCTTCCAGCGGCTCACCGTTCGGGACAACCTCCGGGCAATCCTGGAGACAATGTCGATAACTCACGCAGAGCGGGACCGCAGGGCCGATATTCTCATCGAACGCTTCGGCCTGGGTGAGGTAGTCAACAGCCATGCAAGGCTCCTTTCCGGTGGGGAACGCAGGAAACTTGAAATCGCCCGCGCAATGGTTACAAATCCTTCGCTGATACTTCTGGATGAACCGTTCAGCGGTGTTGACCCGATTACGGTTGAGGACCTGCAGGCCGAGATTCGCAGGCTCGTTAATCTGGGGGTGAGCATTCTCATCACCGACCACAATGTCGAAAGGACGCTGGAAGTCGCGGACAAGGCATATATAATTGACCACGGCAAGGTCATCGGCTCGGGCACACCTAAGGAAATCATCCAGAATGAACTTGTGCGAAAGAGCTACCTCGGCAGTACATTCAAAGGCAATGAATTTGACGAACAGGAAAAATCCGCGTAGAATGGCTAAGTACCAAACCGGAATGAGGCAAAGCCATGGCAATAAAAAAAATTAAAGTATCGAATTTCAAGACCTTCAAGGACCTGGACCTTGAACTGGGCAATTTCAATGTGGTAATTGGCGCCAATGCCTCCGGAAAATCAAATTTCGTTGAGATATTTCAGTTTCTCAAAGATATTCGCAAAGATGCTCTTAAAAATGCGGTTGCATTGCACCGAACAATGTCTTCGATAATCAATCTGAAATGTTCTGACAATGATATGCTTGGAATATGTGTAGAAAAAGATGGCGAAGGTAACAATAGTGTTGTTTCTTCGAGATCTTCTGATGTTTCTGTAATGAGTTCAGAATATGATATAAGTATTCAGCCGGATATGAAAATAAGTGAGGAGAAACTATCGTATCAATTTATAGATTGTAACCGTCAACAATACAAAGTTACCACGTATAGAGATGTCAAAGACAAGCAAAAGCTGAAATACGATATTGAACCTCCCACGAAAGTAAGAGAAAAGGGGCTGCTGAGGTCTGTCTCTCAAATGTTCACCCCGGACATGGAATGGGAACTGGAACCGGATGACATCCTTGTTAATTCTCCCTATTTGTATCCCTCGGAATGGAAAGCCTTGTTTTCAAGGATAAGTTGTTACAATATTGAGCCCCGCAGGGCCAAAGAGCCGACCAGTACCGCCGGCAAAGCGGAACTTGAGAAGGACGGAAATAATCTGGCTATTATTCTCAATAATACTGTTGAGCATGAGGATGAAAGAAGAAAGCTCTGCAATTTAGTGAAAGACCTTCTGCCTTTTGTTAAAGAGGTAGGAACTGAGAAGTTCGCAGAGAAATCCCTGATGATAACTCTACAGGAAGATTATTATGCGGATAAAGACCTCAGAGCGGACCTGCTGTCAGACGGGACTGTAAATATAACAGCCTTGATAGTGGCGTTGTATTTTGAAGAAAAGGATGTAGTCATTATCGAAGAGCCGGAAAGGAATATTCATCCTCATCTTATTTCCAGAATGATTGAGATGATGAAGGAAGCATCAAAAAAGAAACAAATCATTGTTACGACCCACAGTCCCGAAGTGGTGAAACATGCTGGTCTGGATAACCTGCTGCTTATATCACGCGACAATGACGGGTTCTCCCATATTTCAAGACCAGGTAAGAAAAAAGAGGTTAAGGTCTTTCTCGAAAATGAATTAGGTCTCGATGAATTATACATCCAGGATTTGCTGGGAGTGGAGTAAGTGGAATACAAGCGACTTTGGATACTTGTTGAAGGCAACGACGATGAAAAACTTGTCGAGAAAATAAAGCACGTGTTTGAAAAGAAAAGAATACGTCATTTGACTACTTTATGTCAAAGATATGACTCGGTATTATAGAGAGGTTATATATCAATAGTGGATATCAATAAATTTCGCATAACGCGTTTTCCGGCGCCGGTGTTGGGCCGGCCGGCTAAGCCCATTGACCAAATCACGGACGACATACGTCGATTGGCTGACAAAATGATTAACATTATGCTCGAAACCAAGGGCGTGGGCTTGGCAGGGCCGCAGGCAGGGGTCGATTTGCAGATTTTTGTCGTCTCGATTGATGGAACAAGGGAAAATGCGAAGGTTTACATAAACCCCCAAATCAGCCCATCGGGGCCGCTTGAAGAAAACGATGAGGGCTGTCTTTCACTGCCGGGAATCTACACAAAGATAAAAAGGTACAAAAAGTGCACGGTAACGGCTACCGACCTTGAGGGCAACGAGTTCACCGAAGAGGCCGAGGACCTCCTGGCCAGGGCCTTTCAGCACGAATTCGACCACCTCCAGGGCAGGCTCATTAAGGACCGGATGGGACGGGTTGCCGCCATCGCCCACCGAAAACGACTCAAAGAATTGGAAAAGGAATACGAAAACAACAAAAGCTAAGCTTATTCTCCGAAACCCCGTTTTCAATTGTAAATCGTTGCTCTCTAAAAAACCTTATAGATGTCATTCTGAGCGGAACGCCCATACGTCATTCTGAACCCCGATTTATCGGGGTGAAGAATCTTGGGCGAACGTCAAAGATTCTTCGCCTACGGCTCAGAATGACGATAGTCGAAGGGTTGAGATTCTTCGGCTTCGCCTTGTACCATCTGGTACAGGGCTTCGCCTCAGAATAACGCCTATAAGGTTGACTACAAAACATAATATAGTCAAATTGACGGGCTGTTTTTATGAAGATAACATTTTTTGGCTCCGGCGATATTGGCATTCCTTGTTTGCAGGCCCTGAAACAATCCAGCAATGAGCTGGCTGGGGTTTTCACTCAGCCTGCACGTCCCGCAGGCCGTAAAAGAACACCCACACCCACTCCCGTTGCAAACTGGGCAAAAGAAAACGGCGTCGGCTGTACGGAGGCTGCGGATATAAACTCGCCCTATATGATGGAGCAAATCGCCGCATGTGGGAGCCGGTTGCTGGTGGTAATTGCCTTCGGCCAGAAGATCTCGCAAGAAGTAATCAAGCTCCATCCGGCCGGTGCTGTCAATGTGCACGCCTCGCTCTTGCCGAAGTACAGGGGAGCTGCGCCGGTAAACTGGGCCATAATGAATGGTGAAAGCGAAACGGGTATCAGCATCATCACACTGGCCGATAGAATGGACGCCGGCGAGATTCTTGCCCAGGTCAAAATCCCGATTGGGCCCGATGACACCGCCAAAACACTGCACGACAAACTGGCACAAATAGCACCGAAGGTACTTCTTGAGACTATCGAGGCGATTGGGGCCGGCACAGCAGTTTACACCTCTCAGAACGAATCGGAGGTAACTTTCGCCCATAAGCTCAAAAAATCCGATGGTTTTATCGACTGGACGGCGCCGGCCGAGGACATCAACAATAAGGTACGCGGCCTGTGGCCCTGGCCCGGTGCTCAGACGGTTTACGTCCACGCAAAAACCGACAAAAGCTGTCGCGTAACCATTGCGAAGGCCCGTGTTGTCACCGCAGCCGAAACCAGCCGGGCCAAGGCAGGCACCTTGGACGAGAATCTGAATGTCGTTTGTGCACAGGGCGCCATGCAGATTCTCCAGATCAAGCCCGCAGGCGGCAGCTTGATGAACTTCAAGGCCTTTGTCAATGGCCGAGATGTTTGCCCGGGCGACCGGTTCGTGCGCATTGAAGAGAATGGCTGAGATGAGCGGACCAGAATCCAAAACCGGCCGCCGGATTGCACTTGAGGTCCTGAATAGAGTTGACGTCGCCGGTTTCAACGCCGGCGAAATTCTCCACAGTATAATTCATCAAACCGAGCAAAAGGCCCAGGCCACCGACCTGGTCTTCGGCGCCATCAGAAACCTATTCGCTATCGACATGCTCGTCACCAAAGTCGGAGGTACACCGGTCGAAAGAATCCGACCAAAGCTACTTCACGTCATCCGCATTGGGACGTACGAATTAGTCTTTGCCCCGAAGACTGCTGAGTATGCAATTGTAAATGAGGCGGCAAATCTGGCCGGTGCCGTCGCCGGCAAAAAGCAGGTCGGTTTCGTAAATGCCGTTTTGCGCAATGTCAGCCGAGGCATCGCAGATAGAGCGGCAAGCCTTGCTGATGCCGATACGCTCAAAACACTGCCTCAGTCGCCACAAACCGGTTGCCTGTTCAATAATGCAATCCTGCCTGACCCAAAAACGCACTCCGCTGACTATCTTAGCAAGGCTTTTTCACTGCCTAAGTGGCTCATCACCAACTGGCTGGGCGAATTCACCTTTGCCCAGACCAGCAAAATATGCTTTGCCAGTAACCGTCCCCCGAGCGTATTCTTGCGCCCGAATACCCTCAAAATTTCGGCAAAATCTCTTGCCGAGCGATTCACGGCAGGCGGAATTGAGTTTGAGTTTGAGACGAGCGAGCCTGGAACCGTGCTGAAACTGAAAAGCCACCAGCCGGTTTTCAAACTGGGCGGCTTTGACGAGGGTCTTTTTTTCGTGCAGGACCCAACCAGCGCCAGGGCGGTGCAAATCCTTGCTCCGAAGCCCGGCTGGACTGTCATCGACCTTTGTGCGGCGCCCGGTGGCAAAACAGTACAGATGGCCCAGTTAATGAACAATACCGGCAGAATAATCGCAACCGATATCGACCACGAGCGCCTGCAAAAGGTCGATGAAAACTGTAAGCGTCTCGGGATAACGATAGTCGAGCTAATCCCGTATGACCGGCTGGCACAGGTAATTGCCGAAATTGGCCGGTGCGATGCGATTTTGCTGGATGTTCCCTGTTCGAATACCGGTGTATTGGCACGCCGGCCGGAGGTAAGACTGCGAATAACGCCCGAAGCGGTGGCCCGCCTGGCCCAAACGCAACTGCAGCTTCTCGAAAAGGCCGCCAGGATGATAAGCACCGGCTCAAAAATATGCTTCAGCACATGCAGCATCCTGAACCAGGAAAACTCAGAAGTCGTAAAACAGTTCCTTTCGGACAGCTCCGATTTTACCCTCGATTCTGAAAATCTCACTTTACCTTCCACAAGCGCCCCCGAATCCTTCGACCACGACGGCGCCTTCACCGCAATCCTGGCGAAAATCGAATAATTGGGTTTGATTGGGTTTGAATTGGGTTTGTTTTGTGCGAGGGCGTGGAGGCGAGAATCTTCATATTCCTTTGTTAATACTTTACTTACGTTCATTTCGGCCTTTTTGTAATTGGGTTTGAATTGGGTTTGTTTTCTTAACATTTGATTTTTGGAAATCATTAGAAGTCCTTTTAATTGGTTTAGTTAGCCCTCATTTTTAAATGTTAAGATTGGGTTTGTTTTGCAAAAAAATAGTTTCCCGGCGCGCCGGGACTTCGCTGCGCTCAGCGGTGAAGCGAAAAGTGTAAAGTGGAGAGCGAAAAACTGAGGAGCCGCTTCGCGGGCTAATTCGTATTTAGTGATTCGTGAATAGTTGATTGTTAATATGTTCTCTGTCATCTGTCTTCCGTCCTCTGTCATTTGACATCTGCCGCGTATTATACCCGATTTTGGCCCGATTTCAAGCACTTTTTTCGAGTATTTATAAACTATTTTTACATGTTTCGTAAATGCTTAACATGCATGACTTTATGAAATGCCCAAGTTCAAAAAATTTTTTGCTATCTGTACCCTGTATCCCGGCCTCCGTGCGGCAGACGTGGTGTTCACCGTAGTCGGGGAGGGAGGGGTGGAATGGGGAAGGTTGGGGTGATGAAGAGGCAGTAGCTTTCCCCTTGTCAAAATGGGAGAATTATGATAAAGTTGTTATTGGCATTTTTGAAGAAACATTTGATGTGAGCATTTCGGGAGTCATTATGTAAAAAGGGGAAAACATGGATTATCGCAAAATTGTAATAATTATGCTGACAGTTCTTGCGGTTATGCACATTGACAGCCATGGTGCAAACCAAAATTCTTCGCAAGGTATTGAACAGTACAGACAGGCCGCCGAACAAGGCGATGCTGAGGCTCAATACAATCTAGGGGTAATATACTATTGGGGCAAAGGTACAACAAAGGATTATCAGCAGGCTCTTAAGTGGTATACAAAAGCTGCTGAGCAAGGACTTGCAAAGGCTCAATGTAACTTGGCAATGATGTATTATAGCGCCAAGGGCACAAACAAGGATTATCCGCAGGCTCTTAAGTGGTTCACAAAATCTGCTGAACAAGGTTATGCCAACGCACAAAACAATCTGGGCGTGATGTATGAAAATGGCGACGGTGTAGAACAAGATTATCAACAAGCTCTCAAGTGGTATGCAAAGGCTGCTGAGCAGGGTCTTGCCAAGGCTCAATATAATCTGGGGTTGATGTACTATGACGGAATAGGTGTAAGCCAGGATCATCAACAGGCTGTTAAGTGGTTCACAAAGGCCGCCGAGCAAGGGCACGCTAAGGCTAAGGATAATCTAACTTTGATATACGATAAAAACAAAGCTACAACCCAGGATTCAAAACAAGATATTGAGCTATACAGACAGGCCGCTGAACAAGGTGACGCCAATGCTCAATATAATTTAGCAATGGTGTACTATGAAGGCCAAGGTATTGCCCAGGATTACAAGCAGGCGGTTAAATGGTTCACAGAGGCTGCTGAACAAGGTGATGCCAAGGCTCAATTTAATCTTGGCGTGATGTATGAGACCGGCCAGGGTGTAGCACAAGATTATCAACAGGCTCTTAAGTGGTTCGCAAAGGCTGCTGAACAAGGCCATGCCAAGGCTCAATTTAATCTTGGCGTGATGTATGAGACCAGCCAGGGTGTAGCACAAGATTATCAACAGGCTCTTAAGTGGTTCACAAAGGCGGCTGAACAAGGCTTTGCTGAGGCTCAAAACAATTTAGGCATGATGTACCTGGAAGGCAAAGGAGTAACTAAGGATTACCAGCAGTCTGTTAAGTGGTTCACAAAGGCTGCTGAACAAGGCCTTGCCACGGCTCAATATAACTTAGCAGGGATGTATCGAGAAGGCAAAGGTGTAATTCAGGATTATAAGAAGGTCTTTAAGTGGTTCACAAAGGCCGCAAAGCAAGGTCACGCTAAGGCTAAGGATAATCTGACTTTGATATACGATAAAAACAAAGCTGCAACCCAGAGTTCCCTGCAAGATATTGAATTCTACAGACAGGCCGCAGAACAAGGTGATGTCGAGGCTCAATATAACTTGGCATTGATATACTATGAAGGCAAAGGTGTAACCCAGGATTACCAGGAAGCTGTTAAGTGGTTAACAAAGGCTGCCGAGCAAGATTATGCCGAGGCTCAATATAATCTAGGCTGGATGTACTACAATGGCAAAGGTGTAGTCCAGGATTACCGACAGGCTGTTGAGTGGTTCACAAAAGCTGCTGAACAAGGTGTTGCCGAGGCTCAATTTAATCTAGGATCAATGTACTATAAGGGCATAGGTGTAACTCAGGATTATAAGCAAGCTATAAAGTGGTTCACAAAGACCGCTGAACAAGGCGGTGTCAAGGCTCAATTTAATCTTGCAATGATATACTATGACGGCGTGGGTGTGACTCAGGATTACATGCAGGCTATCAAGTGGTACACAAAGGCGGCAGAACAAGGTTATGCCTATGCTCAATTTAATCTGGGTGTGATGTACAAAAAGGGCGAAGGAACAATCCAGAATTATCAACAGGCTGTTAAGTGGTTCACAAAGGCGGCAGAACAAGGCTTTGTCTTGGCTCAATATAGTCTAGGAGTGATGCACAGGAAGGGCGAAGGAACAAGCCAGAATTATCAACAGGCTTTTAAGTGGTTCACAAAGGCGGCTGAAAAAGGCGATGCCAAGGCTCAATATAATTTAGGGGTGATGTACGTCAAGGGCGAAGGTGTAACTCAGGATTACGAGCAGGTTCTCAAGTGGTTGACAAAGGCTGCCGAGCAAGGTGATGCTAAGGCTCAAATGCTTTTAGGGACAATCCTGGTGGGTAAGGGTGTAACTCAGGATTACAAGCAGGCTCTCAAGTGGTTCACAAAGGCTGCCGAGCAAGGTGATGCCGAAGCTCAAATGTTTTTAGGGACAATGTGCCTGGAGGGTAAGGGTATAACTCAGGATTACGAGCAGGCTATCAAGTGGTATACAAAAGCGGCTGAGCAAGGCTATGCCATGGCTCAATATAATCTGGGCGTAATGTATGAGAAAGGCCAAGGTGTAGTCAGGGATTATAAGCAGGCTGTTAAGTATTACAGGCAGGCTGCTGAGCAAGGGCATGCACCCGCTCAATGCAACCTCGGGTTAATGTATGCTGATGGCAAAGGCGTGGAACAAGATTACAAGGAGGCGGCTAAATTGTATCGCAAAGCCGCGGAGCAGGAGCTTGCAGAAGCTCAATACAACCTCGGGCTAATGTACGATAATGGCCAAGGCGTAGATCAGGATTACAAAGAAGCTGTTAAATGGTACCGCAAGGCCGCTGAGCAGGGAGTTGCCGAGGCTCAGTTTTATCTGGCAAGGATGTATCATAAAGGCGATGGTGTAACTCAGGATTACCAGAAGGCACTTAATTGGACAACAAAGGCTGCTGAACAGGGCCTTGCCGAGGCTCAATATAATTTAGCACAGAAGTACTATAAGGGCGAAGGAGTAACTCAGGATTACCAACAGGCAATTAAGTGGTTCACAAAGGCCGCTGAACAAGGCGGTGTCAAGGCTCAATTTAATCTAGGATCAATGTACTATGAGTGCATAGGTGTAACTCAGGATTACAAGCAGGCACTTAATTGGATAACAAAGGCCGCTGAACAAGGTCTTGCTAAGGCTCAGTTTAATCTGGCAAGGATGTACCATAAAGGCGATGATATAACTCAGGATTATCAGCAGGCTCTTAAGTGGTACACAAAAGCTGCTGAGCAAGGCTATGCCAAGGCTCAATATAATCTGGGGCAAATATATCGAGAAGGCGAAGGTGCAGGACGAGATTATCACCAAGCTCTTAAGTGGTACACAAAGGCCGCCAACCAAGGCTATGCTGGCGCTCAAAATAGTCTAGGCGTGATGTACTATGACGGCACAGGTGTAACCCAGGATCATCAACAGGCTGTTAAATGGTTCAGGCGGGCTGCTGAACAAGGTTATGCTGAGGCACAATATAATCTAGGCCAGCTGTACGATAAAGGCATAGGTGTGCCTCAGGATTATCAAAAGGCTGCTAAATGGTACTCAAAGGCTGCAGAGCAGGGCTTTGTCAATGCTCAACATAATTTAAGTGTGTTGTATATTCTTGGTAACGGTGTTGCTAAAGACTATGTTGAGGCCTATAAATGGGCGATACTCGCTGCTAATCAAGGCTTCGAACAAGCTGTTAAGCTTAAAAATCTATTAAAGCAAAAGATGTCTTTATCGCAAATTGCAGAGGCAGAAAGGAAAGCCAGGGAATTCAATTTGAAACAGAAACAAGCATTTGAGTCCAAAGACGACACTCAAGACAAATACCCTTCAATCAACAAAACAAACACCTCTTATCAACCACCTCAGTTTAAATCAAGTGAACAAGTTTTTCCTTTACCTTATAATGGAGAAGTAACTCGCTATCATTCGAGTGCAGCCATAGCTCCATTTGAAATAAAAACACGCTCGGGTGGCGGGCACTATTTCGTGAAACTTGTGGAGTTGAACACGAAAAAGGATATCTTGACAGTATTTGTTCATGGCGGGCGACATGCGGAAATCAAAGTTCCATTAGGTTCTTATGAATTAAAATATGCTGTAGGCAAAACATGGTATGGACCTGATAGTCTATTTGGATCCAAAACTAAATACAGCAAAGCAGATAAAATATTAGCTTTTAAGCAAGAAGGAAACGAAATATTTGGTCTTTCGGTAGAATTATATTTGCAACAAGGGGGAAATTTAGAAACAGAAGAGATACCTCGTTCTGAGTTCTAATGATAAAAACTACTTTTCCTCTCTGTGTCCTCCTTGGTCCGCCATCTTGTCCGCCGTAGCTCTTGTCCGCCGTAGCCTCGTGCGACGGCGGATGGCGACGGCGACTGTGGCAAAAACCCCAAATCCCACTTAACTGCCCCCAAAAAACCGGTTTTTGATGTTTTGAGAACTATCTATTGACAGAGGGCCGTAAATAAACCGTATCTAAACCAGTGTCAATCTGTGTCTGAATTTTACTTGAATATCTGTTTCTCTGTGTCTTTATCCCGCACCAAAATGGTTTATCCCGCCCTTACTTTACTTACAAAGTTAGTGCGGGGTTTGGTGCTGGGCTCTGTGGCAAATCCAATCCCAACAACTCTTTTTTTTGTCTGCTGAGCGCAGCGAAGTCCCGGCTTGCGCCGGGGCTCAGCGGTTTTTCAAAACCGCACCGGTGAGGCCAACATATTTGGCCTGTGGACGCAGGGATTAGCTTACGTGATGCTCGTATCAAACCAAGCTAAAAGCCGAGAACACCAGCCAGACCAAACAGTGTTAATCCGTGAAATCCGCGTCTAAGAATCTCTGTGTCCTTCGCGTCCTTCGTGGTAGATTTAGTATCCAGTATCGAGCTTCTGCTGAGCGAAGCGAAGTCCGGCTTCAGACGGATCACCTAATTGGAACTGCAATCCACAGGTTTTCCACAAAACCCATTTACGCTGTGTAAATCGTGTGAAGAAAAAATTTTTTTCGCGCGCAACTATGGTGTCCGGCTGAATCTTTATGCTGTGGAAAAGAATTTCTCCAAAATGCTCTTGAACTGTTTTCAAAAGCGCAATATATTTCGATTAAGGTTGGTTACCGGCGTAATCATATCGACGGATCGAATAATTTTTTGGTGCTGATTGAAAGGTTGGGAGGCTGAAAATGCAGACCACGCTCACGGACGAAGTTAGTGCCATAAATAAGGCACTTGCGGACAGAATCGGGCAGCAGAAGCACCGGGTCTGGTTCAAAAACTCTACCAGGTTTACTCTTGCTGATGATTATCTCAGAGTGGGAGTGCCCAACCACTTTATTGCCGGTTGGATCGAGAACCACTTTCTGGATGATATTGCCCGCGCCGTGCGGGAAGTCACCGGCAGCGACAAGAGGATAATCTTTGGCATCGAGCCTGAGCTTTCGGGCAGTCAAAGGTCCTCCCAACTTGACTGCCAGGCTCAGCACGTGCAAAGGGCGCACAACAGAACCACCCGAAGTAGAATAAAAGAAGTTGAGAGACGACCACGGCGGGCGCCGTTGAAGTTAATGCTGGACAGCTTTGTTGTCGGTCCCAAGAATCAATTGGCTTTCAATGCAGCGAAAACAGTGGTCGATGCGGAGCAGAGTCCTTTTAACCCGTTGTTCTATCACGGAGGATATGGGGTTGGCAAGACACATCTGCTGCAAGGGATATGCAATGCAGTGTGGAAGGGCCGACCACGGGCCAAATGGCTTTACGTTTCAGCGGAGGACTTTGCTAATCAATACGTGCTGGCCTTGAAGACGCAAAAGCTGGATGCTTTTCGGAGGAGATTCCGACAAATGGACGTGTTGGCAATCGACGATATCCACTTCTTGGCCAGCAAAAAAGCAATGCAGGAGGAATTCCTGCATACGTTCAATACACTCGAGTTGGCGGGCAAGCAGTTGATTCTGGCATCCGATGCGCATCCGAAGATGATAGGCAATCTTTGTGAGAAACTTGTTAACAGGTTCGTCTCGGGCATGGTGGTCAAGATCGACCCCCCGGCTTTTGAGACCCGCTGCAAGATCTGCGCCCAACGCGCAACGGCGATGAAGAAAATCATTCCCAAGTCCGTGATTCAGTACATTGCCGAGAAGATGCATACGAACGTCAGGGAGTTAGAGGGGGCGCTGCTTAAAGTCATCGCCTTTGCCTCGCTGAGCAATGAGAAGATTTGTTTGCCGATGGCCCAGGAGGTGCTCGCCGACCACATCTCCAGAACGGATCCTATCGTTCACACGTCCGATATTGAATCGGCTGTGGCGACCTTCTTCGGAGTTACTCCCGCCGACGTCCACTCCTCCAGGAAGGACCGGACCGTCAGCCTTGCGCGTTCGTTCACGATGTATCTGGCCAGAAAGTACACGAAAATGTCCTATCCTGAAATCGGCAAACTGATGGGTAATAAGAACCACGCAACCGTGATACTTGCCTGCCGAAAGATTGAGGACTTTGTGAAGCGAAATGCCCAGGTCAAATGGAACGGCCCTGCAGGAAACAGACTCGAAAAGGCCAGAAACGTTCTCGATCAGTTGATAGAGAGCATATCTTAATACTCAAACCGACCTTTTTTGTAATTAGACACGGATTATAGGTCCCCGCTTTCGCGGGGATGACAATATTGACGCATAGTTTTTTAGCCACTGATTTCACTGATTGACACTGTAGCTTCTGTTGTTTTTTAGACGCGGATTAACGCTGATTGACGCGGATTTGGCTTCACTGGTGCGGTTTGGGGAACCGCTGTCTGGTCAAAGTCAAAAGCTGCTTGTGATGCAAGCATCGGCGCAGCTTATTAACTTTGTCCAGTGGCTGGCGGGCCAGCCGGGGTGAAGCCAGGGGACGATAGACAACAGAAGACAGAGGGAAATCCTAAACCCTAAGCTCTAAATGCTAAACAAATAAGCATATCGAAATTCAAATGAGCAAAACTGGATGCTCGATGCTGGATGCGTGATCCGGCTTCGTCATGGGACTACGCCGCGACATAAAAAAAATGGTTGCATTGGCTGAATGGTTTGGTTTTGGCCACAGAGGGCGCAGAGAACACAGAGAAAATAATAGATAGATAAGGTATTTATAAAAGGTTTGGGGGGAATTTTTACCACGAAGGACGCGAAGGACACAGAGGTTCTTAGACACAGATTAACGCAGATTAATGCTGATTTGGCTTCACAGTGCGATTTTGTAAATCGCTGTTCGGTCAAATTCACAAACCGCTTACTATGCGAGCATCGACGCGGCTTATGACTTTGGCCGGTGGCTGATTAGCCAGCCAGGGTGAAGCCGAGTGAGCTGGATTTGGTGTTGAGAGAATAGGGGATTTTTTACCGCGAAGGACGCGAAGGACACAGAGGGTGAACAACGTCGAACATCGAACTTTCAACATCGAATGTGGAAACCCGGCAGGCCGGGATGGTGTTTTTGGTGCGGGGGAAAAGAAATTTGTTGCATTTCTGTTTCGGGATGGTAGTATATGGGTAAATGTGCTCTTGTGGTTTTAGATGGTTCCCGGGACTTCAAATTATCTTTGACAACGATTATGATGGTCGTTACACTCATCTGAGATAAGGAGATCTCTACATAATGGAATCGCGAACAATCACAATATCCAGTGCAGCCAAGAAGCACGGCAATTTGAACATTGCTTCATGCGGACACGAATTCTTCCCTGATGACATATTCGGCTCATCGGCCCGAAATACAGGTATGGGTAAACTCATTACGCTGAAAGTCGAGGGACTAGACAAAGCAGTCAAAACCGATATTCCGACCGACCGAACGACAGGAAGGCCCCGATGGCTTTTCCGTGAAAGAAGTTGGGTTAAACAGTTTATGCAAATGCATGATCTTGCTTCAGGAGACAAGTTGGAAATTAAGAGGGTGGATAATACAACTTATACTATCACCCCACAAAAAAAGAACAGCCGGAATTTCGGCGCAAAACACAACTTTAGGGCCACTAAGGCTCCCCGTGTAATCTCTCTATTTTCTGGGGGAGGTGGAATGGACCTCGGATTCTCTGCAACCGGATATGACATTAGGATGGCAGTGGACACAGATGAATTCGCTTGCCAAACGCTCCTGCGCAATCAAGGAAAAAGGCGTTTTGTAAGACGTTCAATAGTCGTGAAAGAGGATGTACGAAATCTACGAGGCAAAGATATCTTAAATACCTGTAAAATCAAGAAGAGAGAGTTGAAGGTAGTAATAGGGGGCCCACCCTGCCAAGCGTTTTCTGTTTTCGGGCGAAGGGAAGGATTGCAAGATCACAGAGGATCTCTAGTGTGGGAATATGATCGCCTCATCGAAGAATTGGAACCAGAGGTTTTTGTATTAGAAAATGTACCCGGACTCAGAACTATACACAACGGCCAGCTTTATGCCGATCTTAAAGAGTCTCTCTCTTTTGGGGGCAGGTATGCCATATCGACACACCTATATAATGTTGCTAATTATGGGATACCCCAATTTAGGGAACGAGTGTTTTTCGTGGGGAATAGAAATGGGGTTGAGTTGCCACTGATGAAAACAACGCATGGAAACACACACATTAATAATAAAACTCTTCCGTTTATCAGTGCAGGGAAAGTTCTAGAGGGAATGCCCGAACCAGGCGTTGAAAGCGGTTTGGCAAACCATATTGGGAGGGTTCATAGTGCAAGGATCGTGAAGAGATATAATAGACTAAGCTTTGGCGAACGAGATTCGGTGACCAGAATCAACAGATTAAATCCCGAGCGACCAAGTTACACAATTATCGTGGGATCGGACGCAGGTGGTGGAAAGGGGCACGTGCACCCACTTTTCCCGCGAGAGGTGACACCTAGAGAATCCGCAAGGATTCAAACCTTTCCAGATTGGTGGGAGTTTTGCGGTACTGGGCGGCACGTTATACGCCAAGTAGGTAACGCTGTACCACCTTTGTTCGCGGCGCTACTAGGGCAGCATATTGCAAAAACTTTCTTTGGGAAAAGAAGAGGCCTTAGTTATTCTGGGATGGTTCGCAAATTAGATCTGGATTTCTTGGAGTGACTATGATTACCGATCTCTTTAGCCATAAGATTCACTCTAGTAGCAGAGAGTGGGTGGACAAGCTTGTTGAGTTGGCATGTCTCTTCTCGCAGTTTGATGGTCAAGTGTATGATCGGAACGCTATATGTGCAGAATTGTCTAAAATCAGCCCAAGGTCCACCTTTGCGCCTAGGGACCCCTCAAAGTTTCGGGATGAAATAAGTGCCTACCCTGCATATCTAGGACTTTATAAACTTGTTCCATCTTCGGATGGTTGGGTGGTCAAACTAAGCGATACGGCAAAGCGGCTCTTGGTTCAAGAAGAACCCGATGTGGCTTCTTTCATGAGAATGCAGTTGCTAATTTTTCAATACCCGAATGGTATGGGCGCGAGATATGATACTGGAACCAATCGACTAAGAATGCAGTCAAACGCATGCGCTCGCACCCTTGAGTTTCTATCGAAGGGAATTAACCTATCACCGTTGAGGCTAATTTGCAAGGCAATCAAAGCGGACTCTATACTGAGAAGGAAACCACTTCTAGAATCGGAGGTGAGTTTCTCAGAAGTGTTTGCCTTGGCAAATTCCAGTCGGGTAAATAGGAGGGTATTACCTAGCGATAGTGCTACTTGTGCGATCCTGAGGGATATCAGGCAAGGGCGAGTTAACCCACCTTTACACTTTGAACGCCGTTTCCATATTCTCAAGCATACTGAACTATTTGAAGTAAAGCGGACTTGTATCAAAGTTCGGGCCCCGATCAACGAGGAGGACAGGCAAGACTTGAGAGAGAAGATAGAGATCATATGCGCGACTAATATCCAATTTGGCGGTTTTGATTATGTAAGAAACAGAAGTAACTTGGAAGAAGCAGTGCGTAATGGTTTATGGGGGGAGTACTTCGATGCTGTACACAGGTTGAGCGAAGGCAGTGTGCGGATCTTGTCATCGGATATGGTACGAAGCGCAACTCAACAAATCGGGTTGGGCACGATGCGTGAGCGTCAACCAAAGATATATCAGCTTACAAGAAGAGGCCCAAGGCCGCGCCCAGACGCACTGACAACAAAGAAAGTGCAGTTGGCAGATCCAGAAGTGACAAGGATCAAAAGAGAAAGGAGGCATCTTGCTCACAAGGCCCTTGTTGGAAAAATGGAAGAATTGGTTCAGTCATTGCGGGCAATTCCCTTAGAGAACCAACATATAGACCTGTTTGCAAAAATTCCAGGGGATGGGTCGTTTTTGTTCGAGATGAAAAGTGGAGGAGAAAACTTGCTTGAACAAATACGAAAAGCAGTGAGTCAACTATACGAATATCGTTATAGATACAAAGGTGTTCTGCCAAGGCAAATGACACTCTGTATAGTCACAACAAATGATCCAGCAGACCCGCAATGGCTAAAGGATTATCTTGTGAAAGATAGGGATATATGCATTTGTTGGTTTGATGGACATGGCAACCTTAAATATCCAATATCTTGCAAGCACAAACTTCGAATACTTGCGCAAGCCAGCTAAACCAACTTGGGAAAGTCGTCGTTACAAATCCGGAACGACGTAGCTTTCAATAGGGTGTTTATTGTTTGTGCTTTTGTCAAGTTATAGATAACCATGAGTACAGTAACGAGACGACTACTGAGATTGGATGAGGATAGACGAAGGAGTTCACACTGGAAGAGTAAGTTCCTCAAAATAACGAAGAGACTAGAGTCGATCTACGGAGTACCCACGCTTGGCAATGTGGATAATCCTGCGTGGGAGATATTTTATATACTCTTGTCAGCACAAACAGCCGAGATACAATACAGGTGGACATACAGAGTTTTAAGAAAAAAGTTCCCGACATTTGACAAGCTAGCTGGCGCGTCATTAAGAGACATTATATCATGCATTAAGGATGGGGGTCTCCAACTACAACGTTCCAAACACATCCGAGAGACGGCGAGGCGGCTAGTAAAGGATCTAGGTAAGCAACCAGCGAGCAGGCTAAGAAAGATGGAAGAAAAAGAGTGCTACGACTACTTAATTAGCTTGCCGGGCATGGGACCAAAATCGGCGCTTTGTGTAATGATGTATAGCCTTGAGGCCGATGTATTCCCAGTTGACGTAAACGTTCAACGAGTAGGCACTAGGCTTGGTGCTTTAAAGCAAGGTTTGTCCTCCAAGAAAGCCCAGAAATTGATGCCACCCTTAATCGCTGACGGAGTTTGCAGGAAACTCCATGTGACAATGCTTATTCATGGGCGTGTGATATGTCGCAAGAATAATCCTTTATGCGGGAGATGCATGATAAGTGATTTATGCAGAACGGGGAGGCGAAAATTGCGAAAACAAAAGCGATAGGGCGAATTAGTTAAACTCGCAAAACTCAGAAAATAATCGACACCCACGGCGGCTGGGCGATAGTCCAGAGGACGGAGGACAGAAGACCCCGCACCAAATTACGGCAATGGCCTATTTGGGGCGGGGCAAGCAGGGCAGGATGCTTTGTGCATACAGGATCGGGCGGCTTGCGCCGCCGCGCTTTTGTAGAATATCGGGCTGGCTACGTAAGAAGCGCAAAGTGTAAAGTGCAACTGCCTTCAGGCAGGAAAGTAACATGAAAAACTGTGGAGCCGCTGCTTAGCAGCGATATAGATTTGGACCCCGGCGCGCCGGGATTTCGCTTCGCTCAAGATTGCCGCGCGGCCTGGGTGGCAATTTTAGATTGTAAATTTAAAGTAATCTGCGCAAAGAAAGTGGCGCCGCTCTTAGCGGCGCCATTTCGGTGCCCGTGTTGGGCACATCTGACCTTAGAAAAGGAGGAGGAGGCCAATACTTTTCAATATTTCCTTTTCAGAATATATACCTTAAGGGTAAAAAATTCCCGCGAGTGGGATTGTAACCTGTTATTATAAAGGTTCTTACCCGCGAGCAAACGGGAAAACTCAACTGGGAGCACTATAATACCCTTCGATTGTTCACTCGTTTCTACGTTCGGCCGGGCGCCGGGTTCACCACGTATTCTGATATCTAAATTTGCCGGCTCATATTATGATTTATATTAGCATCCGTGATAACGTCCCGAAACAAAGATGAAAAGCAGCGCCGTTTCCCACAGCACTGCTTTTTATTACCGGCATGGCCACCTGGCGTTTTTAAGGAGGAAGAATAATGTCGTTTTTTACTTTTTAAGGTTTCTTATAATCGCCTGTCATTTTCATCTACGCCCGGGGTCTAAGGCCGGTTCGCTGAATTTGTGGCGGTAAAAAAATATTTTCGATTTTCGAAATTTTCCTGTTGACATCTTGTACAAATGTACGATATACTAAGTTGTACAGTTGTAAAAGGTGTGCGGCAAATTTACATAAGCTATTAGCAGGAGAACAGTTATGGCTAAAAAAACTCTCGTTCCGTTAAGTGGCGCCGAGACCGAAATACTGCGTCTGGTCTGGGAAAAGGGCCGTGCGACCGTCCAAAACGTCTGCGATGCCCTGCCGGCCAGCAGAAAAATAGCCTACGCCACCGTTCAGACGCTGCTTCGCAGACTCGAAAAAAAAGGCTATATAAGGCATGAAACCGTCGGCAAGGCACACGTCTTTTTGCCAGCGGTAAAGCCGGACGACGTCATAAGCAAGGCTGTAGGCTCATTTTTAGACAAACTTTTCGGCGGCGACCCGGTCCCGCTCATGCAGTATCTCGCCAAACACGATAAAATTACCGCTGCTGATGTCGAAGAACTCCAACAACTGACTGCAAAAGAGGATTCCTGATTGTAGGAGATATAATATGGACTCTGTTTTTATTAACATAACCGACTATTTACTGAATCAAAGCCGGCAAATCGCGATTCTATTCGCCGTGGTGGCGATTGTTTGTATGGCCCTCAAAAAGGAATCCGCCCATCTGCGATATCTGCTCTGGCTGCTTATCATCGCCAAGTGCCTTGTTCCCTCTCTGATTACCGTTTCCTTAGCGATTCTGCCACAGAAACCGCTACTACAGCCTTTGCCTGAATCGCCGCCAATCCGAGAGTTCGCCCCACCTCCGGAATCTGTCATTTTGAGCGAAGCGAAGACGCCTGCCCCGCTTCCCGTCCAGCGGCCATCAATTATGGCACAACTCGCGCAAATCCCTCCCAAAACCTGGTTTTCTGTCATCTGGCTGGGCGGGGTGGGTTTGTTCTTGCTAATCGTCATGATTAAGGCCGCCCGCTTTAACCGCAGGCTCGGGCGGCAGAGAAAACGCCTTACTGCGGGTATGCAGAAAGAAATCGATGATTTGCTTGACCGATTTGGCATCCATGCTAAGCTCCACATCTGGTTACTCGATGGCATCGGCCAGCCGTTTGTATGGGGGCTATTGAGAGGCGGAATTTATCTGCCAGCTAATTTTGGCCAGATCGGTGGCCGCGAACATCGTCGGGGGATTTTGATGCACGAAATCACCCACACCCTCCGCTTCGATGCGGCCGTCAACATACTGCAGACAATCGCCCAGGCTGTTTTCTGGTTCCATCCGTTCGTATGGTGGGCCAATAGAAACATCCGCGCCGAACGTGAAAAGTGCTGCGATGAGACCGCTATTGCCAGATTGAGTGCAGCACCCAAGGTCTATAGTTCTGCTATTGTCGATACATTGATAGCCGAGTACCAATCCACCCTGCCGGTCCCCTCGCTTGCCATCGCCGGGCCGATTAAGAACATCGAAGACCGCATTAAGACGATAATGAAGCCCGGCAAAAAATTCTACAACCGACCAACCATAATCGCCATTGTCACCATCCTGTTTCTGGCTATTATCGCTGTCCCCACCACTATCGTCCTGACACATAGGCAAGACAAAAATACTGAGAAAACATCTTCCGAGTTTATCAAGACGCTGCCAAACGGCGCCAGGGTTGAATTTTTGACCACCGTCATTAAGGTTGAAGACGAAGAAGGCAATCTTATTGAGGGCGCGGTCATTGCACCTGACGGCCTTAGAACAAAAAGCGGCCACTACTTTTGGCGGGCGGACAGGCATGGTGAACCTCCCACTGTTATAACAAATACACAGGGCCTGGTCGAAGTGGCTTATCCAAAGTATGCTAATGAGAAAATAGAAACCGGCTCAATCAGTTTTCTAATCAACCACCCGGACTTCTGCCCTGCTCGTCCTATATCCTACAGGGTGGATGGCCTCGCCAGGCCGATAGTGCTGCAAAAAGGTGCGACCCTCAGAGTGTCCGGCTATTTGCAGTCGAAGGAGAACTTGCTGGCAGAAATCTACCCTCAGATCGGGCGAGGCTGGCTCTATAACGATTCGTGGCGGCAAATCGAAAAGGGCGTGTTCGAAACCCGCCAACTACCACCCGGCCCTCATTACATCAGACTGGTCTATCTACCCGAAGATGGACTCGCTTATTTCAGTGAAGCCGTGCGGTTCGACGCTGGAAAAGGCGAGACATACGAATTCAACTTGCAACTCAAACCCGGCGTTCGCCTCGCAGGCTCGCTCGATGAGACCGTACCCAGGCCTGTTCGCAATGGCCGCGTGGTTGCCTCAGCTCATCCACTCAATCATCCGCATCACTCCAAAAGGCCCAGGAGACGTTTCACTGACCCAAGCGTCGATCCTGGATATCTGCACTGGCGGAGTTGGCGAGAAGTTAAGGAAGATGGGACATTTGCCTTCGAATCATTGCCTCATGGCGAAGTCGAGCTAATTGCTATATGCGACGGGTTCATCTCGAAAAACCCGCCGGGTCAGAAAAATATGTATATTGGAATTGCCCAGACTTGGCCGCTGAAAGAGCCGGTAACCCGCGTCGAGCTTAAAATGAAACCAACCGCAAGTTGTGAAATCAAGGTGCTTGACGAACAAAGCCAACCCATCACCGGCGCTAAAGTAGGATTTAATCCAAACGTTCAATGGCACTCGGGTGGTGCTCAGATATTCGCAACTTGTCTTAACTGGTCTGATTTACTGCGCGCAGGCGGTAAAATGAGTCCCGATAAATGGGCCAAAATCTCCGAAGTCGCCGATTTTCAGGCCACAAGCGACGAGTTCGGTATCGCGGTTATACATAACCTGCCGGAAGGGAGGCGGCACTTTGCAGTGCTTCATCCGGCGTACCAACTCCCCGCCCAAACCGGATATGCACAATTTCCTCGTCGGGTAGCAGAAGTCGAACTAAGCCCCGGCCAAACGGCAAGAGTTACCGTTACCATGCAGAAAAAAGGAGCTGATTTTCTCGGGGCCCAGGATTCGGATGCCCGGCCTTCTTCCAAAGCACAAGCTTCATCGAAAGCCGTTAGTGAAATCCCGGATGCAGCGAAGTGGTCGGAAGGCAAGGCAATGATGGGCACTATCGCCACGGCCATTCGCGCCTGGGCACACGACAATTACATAGAAGGCAGCTGGGATAATGATTCCCTGACACTGAGCGATTTGGGATTTATGCCCGGCGACCTGAAAGGCACATACTTTGACGAAAATAACTTCTACTGGAATGTCTCCTACAATGCCGCCCAAAATAATCTTCAGTTTACCATCGCAGCCATATCGCCAAAAGGGATAACCCGACCCGCCGCCGTGACGCTTGACCAAACCGGCAAATGGACAATACACCAGACCCTCCCGGCGAAGGCCCGCGCAGAAGCAGCACGAAAGCTCAGAAGACTGGGCACGGCTTTGGTTATGTACGCATTTGATTACGATAACGAGTTCCCGGAAAGCCTCGAGCCATTGGAGATATACGATTTTGATGAGGAATTGGCCTGGGCACGCGAGAACGTCGAGTACATGGGTAAGGGTAAGGTCCTTACCCGCGATGGCGTTCAGCCCGTTCCTCTTGCATTCGACAAAACTCTTCTGAAAAAAGGCGAGGGCACAAACGTGGTCTTTTCCGACGGCCACGTAGAATTTGTAGAACTGGCCCGCCTTGCTTATTTGGGCATCGATTCCGGCATTGACGAAAACAGAGAACGGATTTCAGTTGAAGGACGCTTTATTCTTGTGCCACAGGACTCGCAGGGACTCAAAGATTTCTTCGAGGCCGAAGGTATTGAGCTGCCTGCAGAGGCAGAGGAAGATAACTCAATAACAGCCCCGGCCGGCTCGGAAGAAATCGAAAAGTTCCTTGAAGAGCAGGAATCGGCCCAGGCAGAGACTGATACCGAACGAACTCGATTCCTTGATCCCGACCAGGTTAAAAAGCTCCTGAGACTGGCCCAAGCCAGTGCCAAAATCAAACTCCTCACTGCTCCAAAGGTGTTAGTCTTTGATGGCGAAAGTGCTACGCTAAGCATAATGCAAGAAGTAATGTACATCTCAGGCTTCACCGAATCCGATTCAGCATCCAAGCCCCAGCCGAAGATAGAGAGAGTAGATAAGGGCGTTACACTTGAAGTGGCGCCAAAAATAACTGATGACCAGAACATCAAATTAGACTTGGATATCCAACTAACCGGCATAGCCGGATATGAAAGACACACCTACAAAGACAAGTCTTACAAAATCCCACAGATACAAGTGACCAGGATTGTCTCAGAGGTAATGATACCCGATGGCAAGACCGTTCTTCTGGCCGGCAGCATGATAAGATCAGCTATCATCGACAGCCATGACGAATCCGGCGCCGATGAAACCACTAAGGAGCTGCTAATTTTAATCACACCTACGATAAACCCCGAACCGGATTAAAATCTTTTCTTTCTCCGAAAAGCTCCTTTGTGTAAAATGCGAGCACCTGGAACAGTTTACTACAAGGAGCCTAAGATGGAATATGCAGTTGGCAAAACCGGTAGGGTCATTGTTATGCGATTATCGGAGGGCGAAAGCCTATACGACTCGGTTCACTCTGTCGCACAAACCGAAAATATCAAATCGGCGGCGGTCTTTATCACCGGAGGATTCAGAAAGGCCGATGTAGTCGTAGGCCCGAAAGCCGAAAAGCCCAAAATCGTGCCCAACTTTAAAGAGTTTACCGGTCCGGGCGAGGTCTTAGGCGTCGGCACTATCTACTGGGATGACGAAGGACCGAAGATGCACATCCACACCGCGATAGGCAAAGGCGATGAAGTAACCGTCGGCTGTCCCCGAGGCGGAGCGAGCACCTTCCTCGTGCTGGAAGTTACCATAATCGAGATTAAAGGAATAAACGCCGGCCGCAAACTCGACCCCGCAAGCGGCGTCAAACTGCTGAAACTTGAATAGCAACTCCGTCAACTGCCCATTCTGAGCGTCCCATTGTCATCCCGACCGGAGCCCTGTACCAGATGGTACAGGGTAAAGCGGAGGGATCTATTTAAACAGCTTCCTCGACTCCACTTCGTTCCGCTCGGAATGACATTTTATTTATCATTCTGAGTGAAGGGGTATGATTCTATGATGGCGTTGTCTGCTCTGTTTCTCTGGAAGCCTTCTTAGCAGGTGCGCCGAAGAATATAAACGTAACAAGGACCAGCCCGGCACCTGCAAAGAACAAACTGTATCGGATGTTCGGCTCGGAGATCCTCTCGGCCCAGGTCGGAATCTTACGAGCCGGCCGAGGGGTACGCAAATCTGCAAGAACAGCCGCACCAGCTTCGGTCAACAGCTCTTCGGATGCCCTGGGAAAGGCGGTATCTTCTGCGCCGGGTTCCCGGCCGAGAGTAACACGCCTCAGCCGCCCAACAATATTCGGGTCATTTCGAATTTCGTGTATCTGTGCCTCGTACTCGATTGTAAGGAACTGAATATCTTCGTTTTCCGCTAAGGTTTTGGCTAACAGGTTCCTGCCTTGGCAATACTCGCGTATTTCATCGGCCAATACGGCCAGCGCAACCGCCCCGGTCCCTACGGCAAAGAAAAAACAAAACAGAAGGTACCGCACCAATCTCATTGTGCGCCTCCGAATGTCTTATTTATGACCTCAGGCCTTCGGCCTTACGGCACGGCTTCATCGGTATTTGAAGATATGTCCACCGTAAGCGGCGCTGCTGCCCAATTCCTCATGGATTCGCAGGAGCTGATTATACTTGCAGATTCTGTCCGTCCTGCAGGCTGAACCGGTCTTAATCTGGCCGACTCCGGTCGCCACCGCCAAATCCGCAATCGTGGAATCTTCCGTCTCGCCGCTGCGATGGCTTATCACCGCCGTGTAGCCGTTGCGCCTGGCCAGGTTGATTGCCTCGAGCGTCTCGGTCAGCGTGCCGATCTGATTGAGCTTTATCAGGATCGAGTTGGCGCATCCGAGCTTAATACCCTTGGCCAGCCTGTCGGTGTTTGTCACGAACAAATCATCCCCGACGAGCTGAACCTTACCGCCTAACTTCTTTTGCAGGTTAGCCCAGCCGTCCCAGTCGTCTTCGGCAAGGCCGTCTTCAATGCTGACGATTGGATACTTGCTCACCCAGTCGGCCCAGTGCTTAATCATCACATCGGAAGAAACCTTTTTCTTCGGATTCGACTTGAAAAACTTATAAGACTTGGAACTGGCTACCCACATTTCGGTCGAGGCCGGGTCCAGCGCGATGGCAATCTGTTTGCCGGCCTTGTATCCCGCCTTTTTGATAGCGGCCAAAATCAGCTCGATTGCCTCTTCGTTGCTCTTGAGTGAAGGTGCAAAGCCGCCCTCATCGCCAACCGACGTGTTATATCCCTTCGATTTCAGCACGCCCTTGAGCGTGTGAAAAACCTCCGCCCCCATCCGCAGCGCTTCGGGGAAATCTTCTGCGCCGATGGGCATTACCATAAACTCCTGAAAATCCACGTTGTTGTCGGCGTGCTTTCCGCCGTTGAGGATATTCATCATGGGAACGGGAAGTATATTTGCATTGCAGCCACCGATGTATCTATACAGCGGCAGGTCCGCCGAATTTGCCGCCGCTTTGGCCGTGGCCAGCGACACACCCAAAATTGCGTTGGCCCCGAGCTTGGCCTTATTAGGCGTGCCGTCAAGGGCGACGAGCATAGCGTCAAGTTCTTCCTGCGCCATTGCATCCATGCCCAGGACTTCCGGCCCGATTACGTCATTGACGTTATCGACCGCTTTGGTGACACCTTTTCCCAAGTACCGCTTCTTCTTCGTATCGCGAAGCTCCACCGCTTCATACGTCCCCGTGCTCGCGCCGGAAGGCACAGCAGCCCTGCCGAAAGAACCATCATCCAAGAGAACGTCAACTTCCACCGTGGGATTGCCCCGGGAATCCAGAATCTCCCTTGCCGTTACATCTACAATCGTCGTAAACATGCACTAACCCTTTCTGCTCATTATTCCTGCCGAAGCTCAGTATCCATTTTCATTCCAAAGCACTTTGTACGTCAACCGGCCACTCTTTTCCATGCTGCATCGGCAATTTTAATACAAAGCCAGCCCACGTCAAGCCTTGATTGTTCTGACTGGGCGGTTTATCATGCCCATTATGAGGATACCGCTGACAAAATACGGTCTGCCGCAGGTGGCAGCCTTTCCGGCGATGCTATTAGCCGTGATGGTTACTGTCTATATCGCCGGCTTAAACGCCATTATGTCTCCCACAGCCGTTACGATTGTCGAAGTGATTATGGCGGTTCTGTTAATTTGGGTTTTGGCCTTTTTCCGGGACCCACAGCGTGAGATCCCCGAGGGCGGCAATATTTTGGTTTCACCTGCCGACGGTCGGGTGACCGATATTGAAGCTGTCGAAGCAAATGACGTCATAAAAGGCAAGGCACTAAGGATCGGAATATTCCTGGACATTTTCAGCGTCCACATTAACCGCATGCCCTGCGCGGTAAGAATCGATAAGATTACCTACAAGCCCGGCCGATACACAAACGCCATGAACCCCGCGTCCGGCCTGGTCAACGAATCCAACGACATAGCCATGACGCGTCTAACTGAGCCGAAAGATGCGCTGTTCGTTCGGCAGATATCCGGGGCTATTGCCCGGCGAATAGTCTGCAAGGCTGTAGTGGGCGGGGATTTCGCTTGCGGCGAGAGGTTCGGCATGATAAAATTCGGCTCAAGAACGGAACTATATGTGCCGGCCCGCGACGACGTAAAGTGCGTGGCAAAAGTAGGCGATAAGGTAAAGGCCGGCGAAACAATACTGGCAGAGTACTCGATGTAGCAGCTTTGCATTCATTATACATTAACGACTAATAAAATGCTGGAATCAGGAACCGACAAGGCAAGAAAACGCAATCTGCTGCGGCGTGTCCGGCGGCAAAGGCTCAAATACATCACAATTTTGCCGTCGCTTATTACCTTGCTCAACGGTATTTGTGGATTCGCCGCAATCGGGTTTGCCAGCAAGGGTTTTTCAGCGGGGTTGGACAATTTCTCATTTCATAAGCTTGAGCTTCCCTACTTTGCGATGGCAGGCTACATGATATTCTTTGCCATGATTGCCGACATGCTCGACGGCAGGGTCGCCCGGATGAGCCATACCACCTCCAGCTTTGGAGGTCAGCTTGACAGCCTCTGCGATATCGTCAGCTTTGGCGTAGCACCTGCATTTTTGATGCTCAAGATTCTGGACTATAAACTCACCGTTCTTGTCGCACCGACGCCTGTATTTTCGGATTTCTTAGGCAGGTTTATCTGGCTGACCGCTGCGATTTACATAGCGTGTGCGGCGATTCGCCTGGCCAGGTTCAACGTGGAAAACGAAGAGGACGAAACCGAACATATGAGTTTTGTGGGGCTGCCCGTGCCGGGCGCGGCAGGAGTGCTGGCAAGTTTGATTGTCTTTTACGAGGACATGCTGCCGTCGCTGGGAACCGGTTCAGCGGTTTACAACATTGGTGAGAGTCTGATTTTGTACTCGCTGCCGTTTGTGGCGATCGGCATGGCGCTTTTGATGATAAGCAGGATTCCGTACCCGCATCTGATTAATCAATACTTCAAGGGCCGAAAGCCGGTTACCCACCTTTTTTGGTCGGTAGCTATCATAGGCTTGATTTACCTGTGCGGCCTCCAGAGCGCATTGGTGATTACCTTCTGTGGTTTTGCCCTTAGCGGATTTGTCAGATGGTTCTACTACAGGATAGTCTTGAAGGCTCCCCGACAAACTTATACCGGATTGAGCGTGACGCTCGCCGAGACCACTGACTCACCGGATGATTGAATCGCCACCGGCAGGGCAAGGTCCCTATTTTAGCAAACCATCATAAACCTCAACGCCCTGGACTACTTTACACGTATGGACAGCGTACTTGTCGGCGTACGCGGGCCGGCTGCGGGGATAAGCCGTATCAACCGTCTGCCGGAGAGCATCGACGGCGTCCGCACGAACCAGAGCGCCTGCTGCGCCCTTATCACCCCCGCCTAACATGCGTTCCCCCAGAACACCTTCGACGCTCCGGGCAATATCGCACATCGTCTCCAGCTCCGGACCGGATATCTTATAATCGTCCCGCAAGCCTATGCCGTCGGCGCGGAAGATACGACCTACGGTTTCAATATCGCCCCTCTTCCAGGCGTCTAACATTTCGTAAAAGCGTTTCTGTGCGCCGAAGATATATCTAAGCCGGTCACACGTGTCGGGATACTGCCCACCAAGTTGTACCAGAATCGTCTTGTACAGCGGTTCATCTTTAATATCCGCCAGCCAGGAAATGTCGTAGCCTTCTCTTTGAAGGACCGAAACAAGCTGTTCACATTCCGCCCTTCTGCCCTTGTAGGTCGATTTTTCCAGACCGGGCCGAACGGTACCCGTATCGAGAACCACGATCCGAAAATCAATAGCGCCGGCCCCGAGCGGCACATAGTCCACGTTCCGCGTCCTGGGATTATAATGTGTGCCCATATTGCTGTGGGCGAACAATATCATAATGTGGTCTAACTGACCGCAGGGCGAGCCAATATAGTCGTTCTCGACCGCCTGGGCCATGTCGACAATTTTGAACCGGTCTTCTATTTCTATACCGTTTGCGTCAAGAAGCGACAAAATCAGGTTTATCGTCAATGATGCCGAGCGGCTCATCCCCCCGCCGGGAATATTGCCGTAAATAATCGCATCGATGCCTTCGGTAAGCTTTATGCCCTCCCGCCTTAATATGTACTCGACCCCATAGCCGAATCGCCCCCATGTCTCGGCAATTTCGGGCGATTTCGGCTGGGGCACATTGCCAGGGTCAAATTCAATAATGCCGTCATCGGGAAAATTTCCGCTGAACAGTCTCATCTGCCTCGTGCCGTTGGGCTTGTAGGCCAGCCAGATGAACCTGTCGGTTCCTATGCCGAAAAGCTCGGTGCCGTTGTAATCGCCGTGCTCGACAGCAAGGCAAAAACGAGATGAGGTCCGCCTGACCCTGCCACCTTTTACATCCATGCCGACATCGGCGGCCAGTCGCATAATCTTCTCGACAGCATTTTTGTCTTCAGTTGTTAGCTCCATTGCAACAAGTATCCTTAACGCAAAGTAACTCGTCCCGTGGTCTTAATTCGCCAGCAAACGGTACGAAACACCGCTGCCTGAAGCACAAATGATAAGGCTTTTCTCGACGCTGTCAAGGTCGAACCTTCTTCATTGTGGGATGTTCATGGCCATCGTATCGGCCGGCTGCGCAGGATCGGCCTTGCCAGAAGAGCCTGTCGAACTTGCTCTGCCGATTCCCTGTTATTCCTGTGAAACCCTGAATCCCTTTATCGTTCGAGACAAGACGTTCCTTTTCAGGTCCCATATTTTGCACAACGACGCAGCCAAAAACTGGACCCAAATGTGCCGTATTCCAGAGGTTTGGCTAAAGTCTCCCCTGCCAGGCACCGATGTAATGCATTGTCGCGATGACTAAGGAAAGGGTTATGTAAAATGTCCACGGTCGATGTAACAAAACAGGACTGGGTTAACAAGTATGCAGAGCGGATTCTGCGGGTATGGCACAGCCTGCAAGGGCCCCTCGGTATTGACGGGCAATATTCGAACCAGGTGAAGAATCAGCTTGATGAATATTTTGACGACCCGCTGAAACGTGGCCTTATAGAAACGACCTATAAAGGTTGAATCGTTTCGATAGGGGCACGTTGCCTGCAGCTTCCTCGCAAACAAGCCAAGTATTCCCTTACCCGCTCAAGCTGCCCTTGCGCAGCGGCTACTGGACACTCTGTGGGCATATCAAAGCTCCTCATCGGAGCCGCCAACGACAGCATGGATTCGGCCGATGTTAGGAATGATCGGCAATAGATTCTCAAACGGCCTGAAGGCATTGCCCCAATAAACCAGAACCGCCTTGCCCACCAAATAATCGCGCGGTACCACTCCGCTTCTGTATTTGACCCCGTTATTACCTATCCCCTCGGTTGCCCACACCCGGCAATCCAGACTATAGGGGCTGTTATCCCCACACACAAAGAACTCGTCTTTGCCCACCGTGAAACCGCTACCGGTCCGTGCACGCAGGATTCCATCGCTGATATAGTGAATATCTCTGTAAATGCCAAGGTGCGAAAGTGCCAGCTTTCCTGCGCCGAAAATCTTCACCGCCGGATCACCCCCTCTGTTCCTGTCCCCTGCGTCGCCTGGGGCGGGACCCAGGTCGTGCTTCAGCTTCTCCGGGCCGAATTCAAGTATCAGATGGTGGTCAACGCTTGCAAACTGCAGCCAAATCGGCACATTTGCCTCAATGGGCCCCATTTCTTGACGCTCAAGCAGGATCCTGTGACCGTCAACTATTTTTTCAATTGTCATTTCACCCGAAAAATCGACCCAACCGTGGTAGAGCGTTTCATATTTCTTCAATCCGGCACCTATCAAACCGCTCCGGCTATCGGACGAAACATAAAAACGCACCATCAAATCACTGCAGACGGGCCTGAGGTTATATTCACTGCTGCTGTTATAACCGTAGGTGGCCCGGAAATCGTTTCCGACTGATACATCATAAACGATGGTATTGACTTGTGCCGGCTCACTGTTCAGGCCAAAGACTGTGGGACCATTGGCATTCAGATCCCAGCTTGAGTCCTGAGTATTCCTGAAGGGCTGCTGCCACGAGTCGTCCCCGGCCGGTCGTGGTGCGGACGAGTCGACGGTTGATTTGAGCTGCTGGTGAAACGGCTGAAAATCATTGTCATAGACCGGCATCCAAAGCGCCTCCTGGACACTTGCCGGCTTTCGCGCGATCTGTCCGTCGATATAGATATCACCATCGACGATTTCAACAGTTTCGCCTGGTCCGGCAATCAATCGTTTGATATAGTTGACCTGTGGGTCGAGGGGATTTTTGAAGACTACCACATCCCACTGCTTAGGCTCAGTAAACTGATAGATGCTCTTCAAAACCAGTATTCTGTCACCGTTGGATATGGATAAAGCCGTCCCTGTCGGCAGATGATAGCCGCAACTGGGACACCGCGGCTTCGGTTTGGAATAGTAATCGCCGCCAACATCATATTTATAGCCGCATCGTGGACATCTGAGGTGGTAATGAGCGCCACGCAGAGTTTTTGCCATACTGCCGGTGGGGATGCGAAACGCCTCCATTATGAACGCACGGAAGATAAGAGCCAGAATCAGCGCAATCAGCACCCACTTGAGCGTGTCAACGATCCCCTCAAATGTAGCGTTGTGACGTCTTTCGGGATAATTAATTATCCGGGCCACCGTATATTCCCTGCATCAAATCTCATCTACTGACCTAACGACAACTCAAGACCAAAAACCAAGAACTCAGAATGACGATTCTGACATCTTTTCTACAGAGCAAACTCAAAAACTAATACTTTCCTCCGTGAATTACCTTCATTCCGCCGATATAGGGAACTATTCTCCACCCTTTAGCGAAAGGCCTCATTCCTCCAGGCCAATAAACAAAGAACGCCTTACCCACAAGGTAATCCCGCGGCACCGTGCCCGGGCGGTATTGGCGCCCTCTGTTGCCTTTACCGGGTTTGTCCCACAACCTGGAGTCTTTACTGGCCGGACTGTTATCGCCAAGAACAAAGAACTCATCGGCACCCAACTCGAAGCCGTCTCCTTCGCCGGCCCTTAAAACGTTGCTGCGGTTTGACCCCATCGACGTAACATAATGAGTATCCCTGAAGATGCCGATATGTGAAAGCGCCAGTTTGCCCGCCCCGAAAATTGCAGCTTCGGGCATTGTATCGGTTCGCCTCCGGCCGGCATCATCAGGAGCCCGACCAAAATCAAACTTCAGCACTTCATCGCCGAACTCAAGTATCAATTGATGGTCAACGTTGGCAAATCTGAAAAGGACGGGCTCATCAATCTCAACAGCGTTTATTCTCAAACGTGTTAACTCCTCACGTTCCTGTCCGGTTAGCCTTTCGATTACCATCCGGCCGGCCAAATCCACCCACCCCTCATACCGGGTCCCGTATTTACTCAGACCGGCGCCCACAATCCCCCTTGAATCCCGGCCAACATGGAAGCGAATCATCAGGTCGCTACATATCGGCATAGTTCGGTAGCCACGGCTGTCATCGTAGGCGTACGTTGCCCTGAAGTCATTGCCGATATTAGTGTCATAAACAATCGCATGAGTCTTGCCTGTCGCGTCATCCAAACTGAACATAGTGTCGTTTCTCTCTTCAAGGCTCCACTGCGAGCCGCGTTGATTCCTAAAAGGCTGCTGCCACAAGTGTCTGTTGAACCGTTCTATCTGAGGGTTAACAGGTTGATAATCATTATCATAAACACACATCCAAAGTTCTTCCTGTATCTTAGCCGGCTTGCGTGCTATCCGGCCGTCAATATACACGTCCCCGTCGATAATCTCAACCGTATCTCCCGGTGTGGCTATCATTCGCTTGATATAGTTCTCACGAGGATTGAGCGGGTTCTTGAAAACCACCACATCCCATCGCTTCGGCTCTGTAAACTGATACATACATTTCAGAACAAATATCCTGTCTCCCTTTGTCACCTGCCTTTTTTCGCCGGCCCAAACGTTATAGCCTCCAACGGACATTTTCTGACGGATCTTAAGATAGTAACCACAACTCGGACACCGCGGCTCATCCGGTCCGACGGGCACATCTGTCCTGGGAACGTAGTTGTCGGGCATTCGGTAGGGCGGGGCATTAGGCTGGAAATTATAGTCGTATTTGTATCCGCACTGGCTGCAGCGAAGTCTGAAATGTGCGCCTTTGAGAGTGTCGGCCATGCTGCCGGTTGGAATGGTGTAGGCCTGCATAAGGAAAACAATGAAAATCAGCGTCAACGAGACCGCCACGATAAGCCACTCGAGCGTTCCCAAAATCCCCCCGGCCCGGCGGTGGGCCGTACTTTGCTGTTCTTGTTTTTTCGGGTTTTGCCGTCCCAATTCTTCCCTTTTCAATACTGACAATATGAAAACCCTTAATTATGCTCTTACACGGGCGATTGGTCAAGGGGGTGTCAGAGTTTTTGCAAATTCGGCGCTCACGGCCATACGTAGTATTCTCGGCCAAAACCCTGTAATGAGTTGAGCCTGCCTGCGGCAAAACCCAATACAAGCTATCCGACAAAGAAAAAATGCCGATTTTGCGGCTTTTTCAGGCAAAAAGGGGTCTTGATGCGGCAAAAAAAATGTCTAAAATTTACTTGCCGTTTAGAAGTCTTTATTGTATAGTAGTTTGCAGTTGCCGGAGTAAGGCAATTAATCGCGCCCAGCATGTTGTGGCTTGCTCTCAGGCATGGATCAGTTACAATGTACTAACGTTGTTGTGTTAATGCTTTGCCGGATAGCAGCAGATGCAGTTCGATCTGGCGGCGAGGGAGACAAATGCGAGGCGCGCTGTCATGAAAATACGACTCTTTTGGTATGAGGTAGCTTATGTCAACAATCACTAAGAAAGAACTTATTGACCGAATTGCCGAAAGCACGCAGGCGAAGCGCGTGGTGGTCAAGCGCATCGTCCAGTCCTTTCTGAACGAGATCGTCAAGGAACTCGCGGAGGACAACCGCCTCGAATTCCGCGACTTCGGGGTCTTTGAGACAAGGACGAGGGCAGCGAGGGTGGCACAAAACCCCAAAACCCTCCAGCGCGTTCAGGTTCCAGTCAAGAGAACGGTGAAGTTCAAGATGGGCCGGCTCATGAAGCAGAAGCTTGCCTCACCCGTTCATGTTGGCGATACGGAGTAATTTATATATATTTTTCGAGAAGACTCTGATAGTCGCTCCGAACGGGGGGCGATTTGCAGCTAACAGGTCTTTGCGGTTCCCGTACAGCAGCAGCGACCGATTGCCAGTCGAATAACCGATTCTACAACAAGACCTGAATGCGGATTCATAGCTCAAAAATGGCCCCTCAGATGTGCTCGTGCACGAGCGGTCAAGATTCGGTTGATATATGATAAATTGCGCTCCTATGTACCATAAGCTTTCGCTGCTCCTTAGAGCGGGTGTGCCCATACTGCAATCACTCCGTAATGCAGCGGGAACCTCAAAGGGCAAAATCCGAAGGGCTTTGTCAGTTGTGGCTGATTCCGTTTCGAGAGGAGACAGCCTTGTTGAGGCCATGAGCAAACATCCAAAAGTGTTCATGCCGTTGGATGTGATTTTGGTCGAAGCCGGCCAGGAGTCCGGTAACCTGACTGACGTGCTCGAGTTCTTGTCTCGGTGGTACGGCTTCCGTAACCGTCTGAGGCGCTCAATCGTCGCGGGGATGGTTCTGCCGATCTTCCTTATCCATTTCGCCGCCGTGGTTGGCCCGGCTCCGGGGTTTGTTCTGAAGCAGTACAGTTTGACACAGTATTACCTGCAGGCAGTTGTAATCCTGGGTCTGTTGTATGTGCCGACCATTATCATTCTGGCCATCTTGCATCTGACGCCCAAGACCGGTTTACCTCGCTTGTTCCTCGACGCCCTTGCCCTGCGCATACCACTTCTTGGGCAGGCCATCAAGAATCTGGCCCTGGGCAGATTCTGCAGGGCATTTGCCATGCTGTATAGAGCGGGAGTACCGGTAATTCATAGTGTTGAAATCGCCAGCGGCGTAACCGGTAACGCTGTGATTACGCGTATGGTCAAAGGCGGCGCTGATAGTGGACGGGCCGGCAATCAGATTTGGGCCGGCTTTTCGAGCAAATTACCACCCGACCTATTGAGTATATGGCAGGTCGGTGAGGACACCGGCAAGCTCGACGAGGCTGTTGAGCGTCTGGCGGACGAATTCTCCGAAGTTGCAGAACTGTTGTTTACCGAGTTAGCTAAGTGGATGCCACGACTGGTCTATTTTGCCATTTGCATTGTAATGGCGGTCCAAATCATCAAGGGCTGGCGTGCCATCTATAGTTTTGAAACCTACCGGTAACATAATTAAAGGGGTCAGGAACCTTTTTTGGACCCTTTTAAAATATAATTCAGTATTAACAGTTGCACACGGTTAGGTGGAAGCACTTTGAAACGGTACTTGTTCACAAAACAACACCGACTGACGACCAATGCGCAGTTTAAGGCTGTTCTGTCGCGTAAGTGCTGTGTGAGTAATGACTTATTCAGATTGCATATTGCCCCAAACGAATGTGGCCACCCCAGATTAGGCGTATCTGTGGACAGAACTTGCGGCTCCAGCGTAGTAAGGAACCGGCTAAAACGCCTGGCGAGGGAGGTTTTTCGAAGCCAGCAACACCATATTGGGACCAATATCGACTATTTATTAATATTCTCCGGAAAAATGTCGAAAAAACCCAGGTCGGTCAAACACGCTGCGCTAGCCGGATTGACATTTGAACAGTTGACCGAGTCGTTCTTAGCATTGGCGTCGCGGGCGGTCAAGAAACTGGCTGCTTTAGACCAACCCTAAAGGGATATTTGCTTGTGGCAGGTAAGTCTTACTCAATCGTAAAACCGTCAATTGCTGATTATTGCTCTGTAGAAAACCTTATAGATGTCATTCTGAGTCCCGGCGCGCCGGGAAAGAATCTCAATTCATCGTACGCCTGAGATTCTTCATCCCGATAAATCCCCGAGGTATCGGGACACGCGGGATTCAGAATGACAATTTTCAGACCTTTTCTACAAAGCACTGATTATTAATAGTTGACCGAGAGTTGATTTTGGGTAAAAAAAGCAAACTGATGCAGATAGGCCGGGCGGCAAAAGAGGCTGGAATTTCCCGCCAGTCTCTGCAATACTATCTGATGTTAGAGTTGATGGACGCTACGGAAAGGACACCGACAGGTCGGCGACTTTTTGATGAAAAGGCCGTTGAGCGGATTAAGCTGATAAAGAGACTTAACGAAAGCGGTTATCCGCTTCGTGCGATCAGAGAGCTATTCCTGGAAGGGCGGTCTGGGTTGAAAGGATCTGCTTTATGACGGACTATAACACTTTGCAAAAAAGGCGCAATATGATTGTGGGCGGTTTTGTGATTGTTGCCTTGTGCGCTTTTCTGTACATGGTTTATAAATTCCAGGAGTTGCCTATTGTGATGGGTCGGCTTCGTTCCTTTCAGATAATGGTCAACTTTCCCAATGCCCGCGGGGCCCAGGAAAACACGCCCGTAGAATACTGCGGACGTCAGATTGGCCGGGTGATCGATGTGTCTCCGCCTTTTCTCTTCCGTGATGAGCAAGGCCGAGAATATCACCAGGTTAGGGTGACTATTGCAATCGAGAAGGAACACATCGGTATACCATCGAACGTTGATATAAAACTCATGAAGCGAGGTCTGGGCAGCAGCTATATTGATTTCCAGTTCGATCCCCAAAAACCCTTGGAGCCTTTGGACCCGGCCGATCCCAGGACAAGGTATCTTATTGAGGGGATGGTCCTGGCCGGCAGCGCGGGTGTGGCCAGCGAATTTTTCCCTCCGGAAGTTCAGAACGAAATCAAAGCGTTGGCAGTTTCAATTAAGACCCTTGCCAACAACATCAACGCCATTATAGGCGACCGTGATAACAAGGCCAGCATCAAGCAAACCCTGGCTAATGTGACCGTTATGACCGACCAGGCGACGAAGACACTTAAATCGATAGAAGGTCTTTCCGACGTCGGTGCCGAAGCGATTGGGAATACCGCTGAGCAGTTAGATAGTACACTTGCTGAATTGCAGAAGGTATTAGCTAAGGTCAACAGTGGCGATGGTACCGCCGCGAGGCTGCTGAATGACGGGCGACTCTACGACAATCTCCTCGACACGGCTAAGGAGTTGAAGGCAACCTCGGAACAGTTGAGAGTTATCACCACTGATATTAAAGAGGGAAGGAGAAAGATAATAAAGCTGTGGTAGCGCCGGCAGTTTCATGCGACCTCGGCAGGTTTGTCTGGAGGTTAAAGGACTTGTTCAACTCGACCATTGCGTTGGTGACCTGGCGGCCCAGGAACGCGTGAGTGATAAAAGGCGTTACAAAGAGACTCGTTCCATAAATAATGAGAGTCATTGCAACCTCGGTCGGGCACCTTCTGTGACGGACAAAACGAGGATAAATCCAAAAAAGCGGGAGAGCCTTTTCGGGCTCTCCCTTTTTTCATGCGGCTCTTTCCATTTTTTCTGTGGGCATAGCTTTTCGCTTTTTGTGCCTGCGTTACGCTCTGCCTTGTGTGCGAAACTCCGACCCATGGGCACGCCAAGCTAAAGCTAACCTGGCCTGTTAGGTCACTTTACAGAGCCACAAATTTTTAATGATCCAACAAGAGCATATATCGGCAAGAGTCGTTTGCAGCCTTGATTTTTTTGGGAGTCTTTTTTTCTCTTTCCCGACACCACTGGCCCAGGTTTCCCGAAACCCCCAATTTGACAAAAAAACTCGACTTACAACAATTTAGTTCCTGCCTGTTTACACGTCTATATCACCTTATGGGGCCATGCACTTGGGTGCACTTTCCTAATAGGTATTTTCCTAAAAAAACATGCACAATCTCGATTGACTGATAATCCCTCCCTCCCCGAGCGTACAATGCTTATGCCCTTCTGGCCTGCCATGAGCGAGCGAAGCAAGTCGAATGGCCTATTATGAGCGAGCGGTATATTACCAGAAATGGCGTTTGGCGAATGCATGGCCGGAACCGGATTTTAGATACTTTTCGAATGCATCGGCTTTTTGGTCATTAGCAAACCGAATTGCGGCTACAACTTGCCAAGGTTTGAACTTGGTAGTATGCGGTGACTTACCGGTGTTGTGATCTTTTAGACGGTTGTTTAGATCATTTGTCAGCCCCACATAATGTTTGTCAGGATAGGAAAGACTTTCCAAGAGATAAATATATTTCATGGTTGCTCAATTCCCTGCAAAGTTCAGAATGAAACGAAAAGCCCTACTTCGCTCTGCTTCGTTAAAACTACGCAGAGCTACGAAGGGCATCCTGCGTAGCTCGACTTTTGGTCGAGCGAAGCAGGATGGAGGCGGCGGGAATCGAACCCGCATCCCCGCGATGCGACCGCGGTGTACTCCCATTATACGACGCCCCCGTCGCTCGTGTCGGCCAAAACTATACGCCTAAGACAGATTTATTCAACAATTTTTCCAGGCTTGCCTTTCAGAAACCGGCCTGAAACCGCCATCTCTCATAACAAACGATTTTTTCAACAGGCTCACGTCTCGGCGACCTCTGGCTATCGGCCGGGTAGCCAATCGTCATCAGCTCAATCACTGCGATATCTTCCGGTATCCCCAAAATTGCCCTGACCTTGTCGGCATAGAACGCCCCGATCCAGCAACTTGCAAGCCCCTCGGCCACCGCCTGCAAGGCGATATGTTCCAGAGCAATTGCAACGTCTATCGGCCCGATGGCCTGTCCGCACGTCATTACGTGATAGTTATTACTGCACGCAACAATAACCGCAGCAGCGGTGGCGACAAACTGTTGGTTGTTGGCGGCTTCGGCAAGTTGTGCCTTTGTATCGGCATCGGTTACCACTACAAACCGCCAGTCCTGAAAGTTCTTTGCCGAGGGCGCAAGACGTGCTGCCTCGAGGACGTGGGCCAGTTTTTCCTGCTCCACAGGCCTGTTCTCATAAGACCTGCACGAATACCGCCTGCTAATCGCTTCAAAAACATCCATCGCAAACTCCTTGCCGGATTTAGACAGGCTTCGCCGACCCTTGACTGACCGGCTCCGCAAACTCGCACAGATTTTACCCCTTTATTGGCAATTTTGCAATGTCAATTTGATGCCTATGTCTTAAAATAGAGGAAAAAGGGGTCAGGAACCTTTTTTAGTTTACAGGAGCGGCGGTTGAAGCAGGCGAGATTTTATTGCGAATCGATTGAGTTGGGTCAGGTCCAATTAACACCGGACGAGGCGCATCACCTTGTGAATGTGCTCAGGCTGACCGCCGGCGAGCGCGTCGAGCTTTTCGATGGCAACGGCGCATTGGCACAGGCTCTTATTACCGACATCACTCGCAAAGCCGTTACGCTCCAGGTTGAGAATATCCACAGCGAGCCTGCTCGTACGAGTGGCAGAATCGTTATCGCTGCGAGTATCGCAAAGGGTCAGCGGTTCGACTGGCTCCTGACAAAATGCACCGAGCTGGGCGTTGACCATATCGCCGCCGTTATCTTCGAGCATACCGTAAAGCTGGCAAAAGGAACTTCCACAACCCAGCGGTACGATAAGCTCACAATCGCTGCCGCCAAACAGTGCGGCCGAATCTTTCTACCAGAAATAACCGGACCGACTGACCTTCAGCAGACCCTCGCGCTTTTGAAAAATAATTATCCGGACGCCCGCCTAATCTTTGGGGCACTCAATCCGCAGGCCAAATCTGTCGTGGAACTCGCACGCGACGGCAAAGACATCATCGCCTTCGTCGGCCCGGAAGGGGGGTTAACTTGCGAGGAAGAGGACCTGCTCACCTCAGCCGGCGCCCGCGAGGTGCGGCTTACCGACACCACGCTGCGAATCGAAACAGCCGCCGTCGCCTTTGCCGCCATACTATGCGCTAACCGTGACGGGGCTATTTGATGAACCGAGTAGAGTTAATTGAATATGACTAATTAAGAGGCTAACCACAATCGCAATCTGCCATCCCTTTCGCCTTCGGCGAAGTGGCTTAGTAATCATAAATAGTGGTCAACCCTCTTTTAGCAATCTTTTGAGGTATATATAAGAAACAAGAATTAATCCTGCAGTTTTAAAAGTTTCGGGAAAGCTAGAATTTAATTCATAACCAATTAAGAAGGGTTTCGTGGTGCAATAAAAATTAAATATTTTTATTCTATTTTTAAAAAATCCTTTAAGTCTATATAATCCCTTATCAATTTCAATCCAATCTCCTAGGCCTGAATGAATTCGTAAAATTTCCTTTTGACCTTGAAATGCACCATAAATAGTTTTTAGAAATTTCTTCGAGACAACTCTAAAATCAATAATCTCGTTATCAGAACTTAGCTGAAACGTTATGTATCTTCTAAGAGTTATCTCAAATCTAGACTTTGACTCAAGTAGATATTTTTCACCATTAGAAAGTTCTAAGGTAGCTACTGACTTCCAGAGTGAAGGAGGCCATTTAGTTTTTGTTTTAACTTCTAACATGTTTCAATGAACCGTTGTACGTGAGCACTTAAGGCTTCCATCAATCGTTCTTTTTGGATCACAAAGAATCATCATTGTCACTTTATTTTTATCGAGCCGTTGTGTGTTTCGAGGTGCAGGCGTCCTTCGCCGGAGCCGATTGTGCCTCTAAGCTCTCTTTTGCTGACCTCGCCGACTACCGTTATGGGAAGGGCGGTGCGTATCGAGCCGTTGTGCGTTGAGATGTCCGCCTTCGCAGAGAAATTCGGCGGTGATGTAAAATCAATATCTCCGTTGTGGGTGACGATATCCACTTTGCCCGGAGTTGGGGCATTGTCGGTATAAACCACATCGACGCTTCCGTTGTGAGTTTCAAGCTCTATATCGCCCGAAATCTGTTGGCAGCTAATCCTGCCGTTATGGGTGGTAAGTGAGTGGTTACCGGTCACCTCCCGCGTCGTTACGGCGCCGTTGTGGGTCGTCGCTTCCACCTCGCCTGTGATGTCGGCAATTTCAACAGCCCCATTATGCGTAACAAGGTCAAGATTTATGTGGTTTGTGATCTTAACATCGAAGGCCACGACTACGTGCTGCCAGCCGACAAGATCGGGCTTTTCTATCCGGGCGGCAATCTTTGGGCCGGATGCGTCAAGCCAGACCCGCACCTTGTCGGCCAATTTTTTCGCATTTTCCTCTGTATCGGCCCGAGCGGTAATCGTCGCTGTTACATCGCACATATTCGTTGCCGCGCCGTTCACCGTTACCGAGCCGTTGTGCGTTTCGGCCTCAAACACTTCAGCTGAGCCCACAGGCTCGGACAGGTGGACTATCTTTTCATATCTCGCCGTTGGAATACAGCCGGCCCCGAGGAGAAACCACAACAAAATTACCGCCGGCAATAACAATTTCGTCAAAAGAATTTTTCTCATATTCGGCCCCTTTCTTTTTGTTACGCCACAAGCTCAAACACCCAGCTTTTACACGGTTGTAGTTTATCACGAGATGTGGAGCTTTGCAAGCTGCGGTGGCACCAGGCCTGGAAACGTAGAGCAGGCACACTGCCGGCGGTCAGGATCAGTTAATTGGTCAGCAATCGCAAATGGCACTGAACAGTCGGTATTTTCCTGACACAGCCGCATGTATTTTTTCACCGGGTTAGAAGCTTTGACACCGGCGGCTCTTGTGGTATAATCAGTTGTCGAGATTTATCGACAATGAAAGCAGTGAGTTTGCCCGGATTTAGAAAGGGAATGGTAAATGTCTGTACGTACCGATTCTTCTAAACTGCTATTCACCGCAACTTTAACGATGATAATGCTGATTGCAACCGGCTGCGCCCAGCAGCGGCGCAGCCAGGCCCGTGCCGTCAGCTTATACGTGGACGCTATGATACTCAATGAGCGTGATGAAAAAGATGAGGCCATTCAGAAGCTTATCGAAGCGATAGAACTTGACCCCCAGTTCGCAATGGCGTATTCGCTCAAAGGCGATATCCACCAGGAAAGGGCCGAGTACGAAGAAAGTGCCGATTCTTATGAGGTCGCCACATTGCTCGACCGGTGGTCGTTCAGGGATTTCTTCAACCTCGGAAAGGTCGCACAGGTAATGGAACAGTTCCTGCGGGCCGTAAAGGCATACGTCAGGGCGTGCGAACTTGAGCCCACACACTTCCAGGTCCACTTGAGCGCCGGAAAGTGTTACTATAAGCTTGAAGATTATGACAGCGCCTACGATTACAGCCGGATAGCCGGTCAAATCGACCCGAACAGCAGTGAAACAGCACTTCTGTTAGGGGATATCTTCGAGGCCCAAAAAGACCACGGCCAGGCCGTCGCCGCTTACAGGCGCGCTCTTGAAATTGAAGGCAACAAGCCCCGGATTATGGTTGCCCTTGCACGAGCCTATCTTGGGACCAAGCGATACGACGCAGCAAAGGAGCTTTTGACCTCGGCAATCGAGACGGATCCCAACAACGGTCTCGCTTATCGATACCTCGGCTTTGCTCACCTGAAACTACGCGATATCGATACTGCTGTCGTCAACTACACAAAAGCCGTCGAGATAGACGCTTCCGATTGGGTGGCGCATAAGAATTTGGGGGTGGTCTATATGCTAAAGGCCATCAACAATAATGATGCCGCGATGAAAGCAAAGGGGATTGAGCACTGGAATATATCTGTCGATATCAATTCCAACCAGCCCAAACTGCGGCGCCTTCTCCAGAAGTATTCGAAATAATAAATCCGCACAGGCCTGGTGCTATGACCCAGCAAAACACAAATCCGCAGCCCGCCCAGCCTGAACATGGGCCGCTTTTTTCAAAATCTCACCTTCCCGCTCCGAAGGCACACCTCATCTTTTGGCCGCTGGTGGCGTCCGGCGTCGGACTTGACCTGTGGAGTAAACACGCCGTGTTTAATTGGCTGAGCACCAGACCCGGCAATGAGTTCTCCATCATAGAGGGCTTTGTCACACTTGTCATGAGGGTAAATTCCGGCGCAGCCTTCAGCATAGCTACAGGCCAAACATTAACACTCGTTACAATTTCGATGGTTGCATTTGCTGTGGTAGTGGCGATTTTTCTTTTCGGCAACGTTCAACGAAAAATCACCCAAATCGCCTTGGCGTTATTTACCGCCGGCATAGTCGGCAATCTATACGACAGAATCTTCAACAATGGGTTCGTACGCGATTTTATCGACGTTGTGTATTGGCCGGGCAAACACTGGCCCGCATTTAACGTGGCTGACAGTATGCTGTGCGTTGCAGTGGGGCTGCTGATTATCACCAACATCACATCTGCATATTCTCGAAAACATCCTCATCCACAAAAATAGGCGCTCCTGTCCCCACCACAAGTGCTATCGCGTCGGAAGGTCGGCTGTCCACCTCCACCGTCTCGCCGTTTGAGCTTATGTGCAACCGAGCATAGAAAGTGCCGTTGCTCAGGTCGCTTATAACCACCTTTTCAATCTCTCCGCCCATCTGGTCGATGACATCGGCCAACAAATCGTGCGTCATCGGGCGGGGCAGTTGTATGTTCTTCAGCCGACGGTCGATTGCCAGTATCTCCATCATCCCGATGACAATCGGAAAGCTACGCTCTCCCTCGAGCTCTTTGAGCACGATTATCTGCTGGTCAACCGCCTCGTTGATGATTATCTTCGACAGCTCAACTTCAACTTCCATCTTCACGCCTTCACACAGTAAATGCCTTAACCTTCCAGTTCCGACAGATGTTTGTCAACCGCTTCCGCCTGGGCCGTGAGCTCTTGCAGCTTGGCCCTTGCCTGCTGGACTACTTCCGGCTTTGCCCTGTTAATGAAATCTTCATTATTCAGCTTCGCCTGCACAGGCCCGATGGCATTTTCAACCTGTTGTTTTTGTTTCTCCAAGCGGGCACGCTCAGCCTCCGGGTCGATTACATCATGCACATAAACCTGTATATCGTCAACTATTGCTGTGGCGGCGTTTCTCGGCTTTTCGATGTTCACCCCCGCCAAAAAGCTCTCGGCGCCCACCAGATGGCAAATCAAGCCGCTATTGGCGCTCAAGATATCGGCGGTAGCCTGCGAGCTGTTAGCTGAAACCGCCAGTTTCCTCGAAGGAGCGATGTTGTATTTATTTCTAATTTCTCTTATCGGCCTAATCACACTTTGAACAGTCTCAATCTGCTTCTCGATGTCGTCGGCCTCAAGAGATTCCAGCTTATCGGGCCACTCGGCGACAATCAATGCGTTCGTCTCTTTAGCTTCAACCAGCCCCTTAAGTCCTCTCATTGGGGCAATCTCGTTCAGCTTTTGAAATATCCCCTCGGTAATAAACGGTGCGAATGGATGGAGAAGGCGCAGTGTCTGATCCAGCACGAAAGCCAAGATATTTTGTGCCGTGGCCCTTTCGTCTTGGTCTCCCATTCGCGGTTTTGTCCATTCAAGATACCAGTCACAAAAGTCATTCCAGAAAAACCGTGAAACAAGATGCAAAGGCTCATGGAACTTATAACTATCTAATAACTCAGTAACTTTCCCAATAACTTCTGATAATCGTGAAAGAATCCATTTGTCGGTAATATTCATTTTGCCGGCGTCAAATTCGGCTGGGTCAACGCCGTCCAGGTTCATCATCGCAAACCGCGAAGCATTCCACAGTTTGTTGCAGAAATTCCTGCCGATATCAAACTTCGGCGAAGTGTTGACCGTTCGCCCGTCGGGCAGCTTCAGCTTTTCAACAGGCATTCTTATATCCTGCGTGTCCGTCGTCATGCTGGCCAATGTAAATCGCATCGCATCGGCGCCGTGGCTGTCGATGGCAACCAGTGGGTCGATTCCATTGCCAAGGCTCTTGGACATCTTTCGTCCCAGGCCGTCCTGAATCATTGCGTGGATATATACATCTCGAAACGGAATATCACCCACACAATATTGGCCCATCATCACCATCCGGGAGACCCACAACGTAATAATCTCACGAGCCGTGCAAAGAACATCACCCGGATAGAATGTTTTCATCTCCGGCGTATCGTCCGGCCAACCCATCGTACTGAAAGGCCAAAGTGCCGAACTGAACCACGTATCAAGAACGTCCTCATCCTGCGTCCAGCCGTCAGCCTCAAGTCGCCCTTGAATATCCTTATTTCCATACCCAACGCAGAGGTACGTTATAACACTCTCATCAGAATCCATTTGAACGCAGCAGACTTTGTCGGCCAACTTCGATAGCTTACCTTCCAACTGATGCCCCACACCCGGCTTTGACCAAATCGGTATCCTGTGCCCCCACCACAGTTGTCTGCTTATCGGCCAGTCGCGAAGTTTCTCGAGCCACGCCTGGTAGGTCCTGGCGTATCTGGCAGGTGTAAAACGCAGCTTTCCATCAAGCAGGGGCTTCAAGGCCAAACCGGCTAACGAATTAACAGGAACATCCGTCCCTTCTATAAGACCTTCGCCAAATTTGCCCACCAGATGCTCAATCGGTTTCTTAACGGCAATATACCATTGGTCGGAAAGATAGGGCTCAATCGGTACGTGACTACGATAACTGTGGCCGACTTCGTGGGAATACTCTCGTACGTCTTCGAGGAGATGTTCTGTTCGGAACCATTCCACTATCGCCTCTCTCGCTTCAAACCGGTCCATGCCCAGAAGAGCCCTTGCCTCGGGAGTATCAGCATCGGCCCAGCCGTACCGGTCGCTTATCGAGCCGTCCGGGGCCATTACGTTGACTATTTCCAGTCCGTGCCGCTGCCCGATTTCCCAGTCGTCGGGGTCATGGGCCGGTGTAACCTTCAAAAAACCCGTTGAGAACTTTGCTTTTTCGTCATCGCTGTTTTGGTCGGGCAAAACGACATGCTCGTCGGCGATAATCGGGATCAGCCTTCCAACAATCGGAAGGCGAACCATTTTGCCCAAAAGAAACTCGGCCCGCGGGTCAGCCGGGTTCATGGCTACTGCGGTATCACCCAACATCGTCTCCGGCCGGGTTGTCGCTACGGTAACGTGCTCGATAAGCCCTCCTTCGGTCTCAACCGGTTCAGCAAGCGGATAGCACAAGTACCAAAAATGCCCTTTTATTGTCTCGTGCTCAACTTCATCATCAGCCAACACCGTCTGTGTAGCCGGGTCCCAGTTCACTAATCTTTTGCCTCTGTATATCAGCCCATCCTTAAATAGCTTAAAGAATGCGGCCCTGACCGCCTTTGCACAAACCGCATCCATCGTAAAACGTGTCCTCCTCCAGTCGCACGAACAGCCCATCTTCTTTAACTGGTCAATGATTCTGACTTCGTATTCGTCCTTCCAATCCTGCACATGGGCGATAAAGTCATCCCGCGCAAAGTCGGTCCTGCGTTTGCCCTGCTCGGCGAGCAACTGCTTTTCCACGACCGTCTGCGTGGCAATGCCGGCATGGTCGGTGCCCGGTAACCACAGCGTGTTGAATTGCTGCATCCGCCGAAAGCGAATCAGAATATCCTGCAATGTATTGTTCAACGCGTGCCCGAGATGCAGGGCCGCGGTCACATTAGGCGGGGGAATAACAATTGTATACGCACCTCTCTTGCTCTCATCGCCCGGCTCAGCGTGGAAATAATCACCGCTCAGCCAGATGTCGCCGGCAAGGGCTTCTATAGCTCTCGGTTCATAAACTTTAGAAAGTTGTTCGGCCATGATTACAACGCCGCCTGTCGAAATAAGTTGCCACAAAAAAAATCCGGCAGAGTCTATTTCTGCCGGATACTATTGTAAGCAAAACACCCCTGTCTTGTAAAGGATGCATTTCGCCCCGAAACGCAATTCGTGCAGGAAAAGGACCGCGCATCGAATTTTATGCAGAACCGGCGGGCTCTGTCTAAGCGCTGCTTTCACCACCCTGTCGGCTCAGTCCATACTCATCGTCATCAGGAACTCGGCGTTCGTCTTGCACTTGGCCAATCTGCTCTTAAGCAGCTCAACGGACTCGACCATGTTCATCTCGCTCAGAACCTTGCGCAATCGATAGACAAGTTCCAGTTCCTTGGCGTCAAGCAGCAGCTCTTCTCTTCGTGTGCCGCTCTTGCTGATGTCAATCGACGGGAACGTCCTTCTCTCAACCAGCTTCCTGTCTAAGTGAAGCTCCATATTACCCGTGGCCTTGAACTCCTCGAAAATAACCTCATCCATCTTGGAGCCTGTGTCAACCAACGCCGTGGCGATAATAGTCAGCGACCCGCCGTGTTCAATATTCCTGGCCGCACCGAAAAATCGCTTCGGCATCTGCATAGCATTCGCATCCACACCACCGGTCAGAATCTTCCCGGAATGAGGCATCTCCGTATTGTACGCCCGTGCTAATCGCGTAATCGAGTCCAGCAGAATAACCACGTCCTCCCCGTATTCGACCATCCGCTTGGCCTTTTCAATCACAATCTCGGCTACCTGGCAGTGACGGGCGGCCGGCTCGTCAAACGTCGAACTTATTACTTCAACATTGTCAGCGGTTTTTCTCTCCATATCCGTAACCTCTTCAGGTCGCTCGTCTATCAGCAGCACTATCATCTTCACTTCCGGATAATTCGCACTTATCGCGTTCGCCATCTTCTGCAGCAAAATTGTCTTGCCCGTCCTCGGCGGAGCAACGATTAGTCCACGCTGACCCATGCCGATTGGTGTGGCAATGTCGATGATCCGCATGCTCAACTCTTCCGGCACCGTTTCGAGCATAAGCCTTTCATCTGCGTGCAAGGGTACCAGATCGCGGAATACCACCTTTTCCAGCAGGTTGTCCGGCTCCTGAAAATTGATTGCCTCGACGCGAAGCAGTGCAAAATACTTCTCGGTATCCTTCGGTGGACGAATCTGACCTGCCACTGTATTGCCGCTTCTGAGGCCGAAACGCCTTATCTGCGAGGGCGATACGTAAACATCGTCAGCCGATGACAGATAGCTGTACTTCGGGCTGCGAAGGAATCCGTAGCCGTCCGGCAAAACTTCCAATACACCCTCACCATACATCAGTCCGTTCTGCCGAATTCGCTCCTTGAGAATCTTGAATACGAGTTCCTGCTTGCTCAGACCCATGTAATCCTGAACGTCTTCTTTTTTCGCCACTTTGTGCAGCTCAGCCGCGTCAAGGTTCTGCAGGTCCTTCAGGTGAAGGTCGCCCTTTTTGATGCGCTCGTACTTCTCGTGAATAGATTCCTCGTCTTCCTTGTCGGTTACCTCAGCCTGGGCGCCCTCGGTTTCAGCCGATTGGGCTGTTTCCTGCTTTTCCGGCTCTTGTTCGTCAGCGGCCTCTTCTTCTTTGGGAGCCTCACCTTCGGCTTGCTCAACCGGTTCGGCCTTTTTCGCCCTTGCCTTGCGAGTTCGCTTCTTTGTGCTCTTTGTCGAACCATTTGTTGTTGCTGTTTTCGCCATAATCACTCCTTCTGCGTCACCACTAAATTGGTACGGATACGACACTTTCTATCTATTTTGACCACTCATTGTCTTACGACAGTTCATGGGAGTTAAGAGACTTGTCACTGGGCTGGTTAAATAATGTCAATTACCCGTTGACAATCTCGGATGAGACATCCCCGCTACGTCAAAACCTACTTTTTATCTATTATGATTGTGAAAATTCGCTCGACCTGTTCGGCCGTCGCTGATAAGCCGGAATTGTTATCTACTATATAATCAGCTATTTTTTTCTTCTTGTCCAGAAAAATCTGGAAATTTTCTCGTTTTTTTAACTGTTTTTTAAAAAAACGCCCTTTTTGGGCCGCTCTGAGGGCTCTTATTTCCTCTTTGCACTCCACAAAAACCAGTTTGTCACACTGCTGGAGCCACCCTGCCTCGGCCAGAAGGGGTATATCCAGCACAATCGCCTTGATATCGCTTCGCCTGTTAAATTCTGCTGTCAACTCCTCACATCTGACCAAAACCGGCGGATGGATTATCCGATTAATCTTCGCCACCGCCTCTTTGTCTTCAAACACCCTCTGCGCCAGTTCTTCCCTGTCAACCCGACCCGCACTGTCGAAAACTCCCTCACCAAAGGCCTCTTTGATTTCCTTCTTGATATCGCTGTTTTCAAGAAGTTCGTGGGCTATCGCATCGGCATCTATCACACCACAGCCCGGCCGCCCGAACTGGCCCGCTACTGTGCTCTTACCCGAGCCTATCCCACCCAATATTCCTATTACTATTTTCCCGTTTGCCATATCGAACCAAGGACAATCTACCAGCCAAGACCTACATAGTCAATAAAATAGGGGGACGGTTACCTTTTTTAACAGGCAAGAGCTTCGGCGGTTGAGCGGTTGATATGTAAAGAAGCTCCGGGGCGATCCCCTCCAATCGTCCCGGAGTTGTATATACTGCTCTGCGATATCGACGCTCCTGCATCGTAAGAATTTCTGCAACTCAGGCTCGCAGCTTAACCTGTTTGTCATGTTTCTTCTCTATCGCCTTCATCAGGCCCTTGACTACGTAATTTTGGGCCACCGTCTCCCAGTTCATATGCCTGGCCAGTTCATATCCGTTTCGGATCATATCATTGCTTTCATCGTCATTCTTCGGCAGCCGGGCACAAATCTCCAGCGCCACCTTTTCACTAACGTTACGTTCGATGTGGTCACGGGCCTCCTTGTTAATCTGCTGCAAATCCTCAAGGTCGCTCCAGCTATAATCGCCCAAGTTCGTGTAGTCAGCCAAAATCACGTTCCTGACTTCCGCTCCGCCGGGCACCGCTTTAACAAACGCCGTGCAGCCGCACACATTCGATATAACGCATATCCCGCCAAAGCTCAAAGCCTCCAACTGCGCGATTCCGAAAGGCTCATAGATGCTCTGGCCAAACTCGACATCGCTGCCTTTACGAATATCCATAAACTCCATATCATACGGCGTCCTGCCTCCGCAGCGATCACGCGTAAAACCGAACTGGTTTATATAGACTACCTTTATATTACGCTTCTTTGTATTGAACTCCTGCACCCCCGTATAAAAGCTTGCCTCGCCCCCTGATAAATCAGGCATGCCCTCGCGGTGCGCCACCGGCCAGTTATACGCGGCCTCCATGTTGTATATATCTCTGTTGCGCCTCTTGCCGATTTCCGTGCTTAAAACCAGCAGTACTGCTGTTTTGTCCTGCGTCCGGAATTCCCTGTCCATGTGTTCCAGCACGCGCAAATCCCGCCATAAGCCCTTGCTCGGTGTCATTCGCGTAACATGCGTGAAAATGAAGTCCGGCCGATACCCCAACAGGTTCTCGCAATACTCCTGCAGCCGGACCTTTGATTGCTGTTTTTCCGCAAGAACGATTTCATACGCAGGTATCCCGTTGTAGCTCAAGTCAATATCCGCCAGCGCAAATTCCGGCGCCATGAAGCGAAGCTCTTCAACTATGTAGTCCCCAACCGCAAGAATGTTGTCGCAGTGTCTGGAAGCCTCCACAAGAGCGTATTTGAAAAAAGGGCTCTGGTCCCCGAACACCTCGCTTACGCTCAACCCCATCTCGCGCGCCCGTTTCATCACATTGTAAAACATCGTGTCATGACCGGAGTGTCTTTCCACTATGCGCCTCATCGGAGCCACTTCATGGGCGTAGAAAACCGTCTTGAAGTCATACGTTGGGTCCAGCCTGGCTGCAAGCACCGTCGGCATCCCCATAAATTCGTGAGAGATGATGACCGTCGAGCTGTCCCGTTCCGCTGCGCCTATCGCCTTAAGCGCAGCAATGGCAGGCGGCGCTAACCGCACGTACTGCTCATATTCCCAAAGGTTTTCATAAAGGTTACTCCGCAACCCGAACTCGCGGAACATCCTTCCCTTAAGGTCGTTGACCGGCCTTTGCTCGATTCGCGTCACGTCAATCAGTATCACTTCAGGACTGCTTCTTACACCGCTTTGCCCGTCGGTGAATGTTCGTCTGCCGTACACAATATTAACATTGTACAACTCTTCGATTTTCCGAAAGCCGGGAAAGTAGCTCGTGTTCACCATCCCGTCGATGGATGAATAAAGCACCTCGCCCCCGGGCCCAAGGCGACTTGAAACATCGCCTTCAATGGAAAACAGCGGACTTATAAGGATTGACCTGCCAACGGCATTCGAGTAGGCTCGACTTGTGAAAAGCCCTTCTAATACCGCTCCTATCCCACCAATTTTGCCGATTGCCTCATGTGTTACGTGTACCGCAGTTATTCCCTGGCTCATTTCCCTGTCCTCGTTACCGCCCCATAAATACTACGTTCTCAAGCCATTCAGCGTTTCTTACCTATCTTCACTTAAAACATAAGAAATGACGGCAATATAAGCAAACTCCCCTCCCTCTTTTCAAAACGAAGGCCTTATACGTCCGATAAATCATAGAAAAAGAGGATCGATTAAAAAGGGTCGAGACCCTTTTGCCGGTTCCTGTGGCTCAATAAAGATGATTCAGCCGCACGTGGCGTTTTGGCTAAAATATCACCGCTTCGGTCTCCAACTCCTCCTTGAATATCTCAAAGTACGCCTTTCTTACAAGCTCTCCCTTTGGGTCTCTAAGACCTATAAATGGCTGGAGGTATGCCCTTACCTTCTCTTTATCCGTGCCCATCCGGAGCCCCCGGATGATTCGGCCTAAATCACCATCCCGACACTACTTCCAAGAGCCGCTTTAACTGTTGCAAGTCCCGCTCGGCCTGCTCACGCTTGCTCGGAACATACAGTTCTTTCGCTCGGGCAAGATCATTTGTCAGATAGGCCTCAAACCACTCCTTTACACCTGCCCTACCTCCTGCACCTCCTGCGGCGCTCCAGCAAGTTACCCCCACTCACCTTCACCAAGCTCCCTCCGCGCCCGCACGCAACATGTTTGCGCACCCCAAGCTACAAACCATGGACACTATGACCACTAAAACCCTGAATTTGGCCATTTTTCCTTTCTCTAAAGACTTGTTCGCCTGGGCCCTAATCTACCGCGCCAAACCCGGCAATTCAAATAATAATACTGCCCGCTGTTGATGCAAATGAATACTTGCAATTGGACGGCCTAATCTGGTATCGTATTAGACGTGTGGCCCTTTTCGTGCGGTTGGATTACTGCGAAACCATACTCGGAGAATAATTGCCCGGTGAGGAAACTTAGAGCCTTCACCCTGATAGAATTGCTGGTAGTGATTGCAATCATTGCCCTGCTGCTTTCAATACTCGCCCCGGCACTAAAAACGGTCAAAAAAAGGGCGCAGGGCGTTGTCTGTCGCAGCAACCTAAAGCAAGTCGGACTGGCAGCCAACCTCTATGCCGAGAATTGGGCCAATTATGTCCCTCGCGGCGCCGGCGGCAGCTCGGACGAAGATATCATCTGGTTTATCGCCTTTCTGCCCTATCTGGGCTATGACCGTGATATCAGCGATTACCGAAACGTGAAAATATACCGCTGCCCGCTATATCCCGACAAAAGGCAGACGATCTGCTATGTGATTAACGGCTGGGATTCTATCCTCGAGGAGGGTACCGAGCCAACAAACCTTTTGGAAATCAAGAATCCTGCCCGCATGATATATCTGGCCGACAACGAAGACGGCCACTGGCGTACTATCATCGAGGATGAAGATGACCCCGATCTGATGCGCTGCGATGTCTTTGACGAGGGCCATCTGCCTGATTCTGAAAGTGAGGACATAACATACGGCAGGCGCGTTGCAAGGGATCGCCATCGCGACGGCTGCAATGTCCTCTACCTCGACTGGCGCGCCGAGTACATCGCAGCCGAAGACATGACCGAGGAAATGTGGCACTAAAACACCAATGCCCACCAATTTAAAAAGCCCTGAAAGGGCGACACAAGATCTCTACGAACTGTGAACTAACCTACCATCGGCCACCATCCCCAGTGGTCCTTGCTGTTAATACGTACAGGGTTATAGCTATGGGTCGGCGCAAAATACCCCCTTTCCCCCAAATGAACAAGCCGAGTTTTTCAGGGATTATCTGAAGACAAGAAACGTTTGAAGTGTACTTTTTAGGCGTGCAACAATCTGTATAAACAACTCTTTAAGCGGATAGGTTTGGGCGCAAGAGTAAACTCTCAAAAAAGCCGTGAAATAGTTAGTTCAAACCCTCCCCAATAAAAAAGGCCGCAAGCGATGTGCTCACGGCCGGTTTATCTGAAATTAGATTCGTAAAAAAGCTATTTACCTACCAGCCAGTTGCCGGTTAATACGTCAAGGTCCCGACTGGATTTTCCAAGCCTCCACTGTGTTTTTTAAAAGCATTGCAGTAGTTACCGGTCCTACACCTCCGGGGACAGGTGTAATTAGAGCAGCTTTTTCTTTCACTTCTTCAAAGACAACATCGCCAACGATCTTGCCTTCAACCCGATTTATTCCTACGTCAATAACTATCGCTCCTTCTTTAATCATATCTGCTTTGATTAAACCAGGTTTGCCTACAGCCACGATCAGTATTTCCGCTCTTCTTGTATGTGCAGCCAAATCTCGAGTAGCAATGTGACAGACAGTCGTAGTAGCTGAGTCAAATGGGGAAGATAAAAGAAGAAGAGCTAAAGGCTTGCCTACAAGTGAGCTATGACCTACAAGGGTTACCTGTTTGCCTTTGATGGAAGTACCGGTGCTTTTAATTAATTCCATCACTGCTAAAGCAGTACAGGGAACAAGTCCCGGCCAGCCGTACATTAGCAATCCCATATTTTGCGGGTTCACACCTTCCACATCTTTTGAAGGATCAATTGCTTCTTGTACCTTTTCGGCATCTATCTGTTCAGGTAAAGGCATCTGAAGGATAATTCCAGTTGTTTTATTATCTTGATTTTTTTCTTTGATAAACTGAATAAGCTCTTTCTCACTGGTATCCTGAGGCAATTGCTGAACCTGATAATCGATGCCAACTTCTTCACAACCCTTCTTTTGACTTTTCAAATAAGCTGCCGAAGCAGGGTTCTCTCCCACCTGGACCGCTAAGAGAAGAGGAAAAGATTTATGTTTCTCTTTCAACTTAACTATTTCTTTCTTTACTTCTTCTTTCACCCTCATAGCTACTGCTTTGCCATCGATTAATTGAGCTCCCATTTTATTTTCCTTGATTAATTCTGTTGACATTTTTTTCTCATCGATTAATTGTGCCAATCCTCTTTTAACAACAACTCTTAATTGCTTCGGGGTAAATGGCTTGCAGAGGAAATCATAGGCATTTAGTTTCATCGCTTCTACAGTTGATTCTACAGTTGCATAGCCAGTGATGACTACAGAAACGATGTTCGGATCGATATTTCTGATCTTCTCTAAAAGATCCATACCGCTAATCCCCGGCATCTTGAGGTCAACTAGCACTAAATCAGGTTTCACCTCCCTTATCTTCTGCAAACCACTATCCCCGTCTTCAGCCGTTTCTACAAGGTATCCGTCGTAGGTCAAGACGTGACAGCAGGAATCCCGCGTGGCTTTCTCATCATCAATAACTAAGATATTAGTTTGCCGTGGCATTTTATGCCCTTCCTCCGATGATCTCGTACAAATGTCTCCCACTTCTTGTTCTTTCTCATTGTTTAATTGTGTTGCCATTTTTTTCTCCTTGAGTTTATTGTTTTTCCCATTTCAAAAGTTCAGTTACTTTTCCTAATGTTCCTCCCTTTTCAATTTCTTTTCTTATACGGTTTTCTCTCTCCAGCACATCCATTGCCCGGTTAGTAAACTCTACTGCCTTCTTATTGGGTATAATTATCACTCCATCGTCATCGCCAATAGCCCAATCCAGGTGGAAAACCTTTGTTCCACCAACGCTCACTGGCACGCCAATTTCTCCAAATCCTTTAGGTTCACCAGCGGTAGGCGTGATAACTTTAGCGAAGGCAGGAAACTTCATCCGGCGAATTTCTGTTACATCCCGAATTGCTCCATCTATCACCACACCTGCCAGATTTTTTTGCTTCGCGCTATGCGTCGCTAATTCTCCCCATACTGCAGGACCTACTCCACCGGCATCAATCACAACTATATCTCCTTCCTCAGCTTGATCGATTGCTTCCACTGGTTTAGCCCAATCACCCGGATATGTTCTCACAGTAACCGCCTGGCCAACCATTTTTGTTCCAGGTGTAATAGAAAAAATTCCTCTTAGCGCTTCTTGACGGTGTATAGCATCAGAGATATTTGCTGTTGTAACTTTCTCCAAGATCTCTCGAATATTTTCATCAGAACCCCTTTTGAAAAGTTTTGTCTTTATACTGATTTTTTGCTCAATAGCCTTCTTTATTTCTCGAGTTGCTTTCTGCGCATCTTCAGACTTAGTTATCGCTCCACCAACAATGACTATGGTTGCTCCTGCTTCTACAGCCTTCCATGCATTTTCCGAATTTATTCCCCCAGCCACGGCAATCGGAATATTTGCTTCTTGCGTAACGCGGCTAACTTTCTCAAAAGATACTTTCCCTTGCATTTGCTCATCAATTGAAACATGCAGTCCTAAATAATCAGTTCCCATTTGTTCGATTTCTTTAGCTCTTCCTAAGAAGTCAGGCACTTCTAAAAGGTCCACCATTATTTTTGCACCATAGTGTTTCCCAGCTTGAATACACTCCCTAATAGTAGAATTAGAAGCTACGCCTAATACAGCAATGATATCTGCTCCTGCTTTGGCAGCCGATTCTACTTCAATCCTCCCCACATCCATTGTCTTCATATCAGCGACAATAGTATGATGAGGGAATTTTTTTCTTAATTCTCGCACACAATCCAGTCCGACACTTTTGATTAAAGGTGTGCCTGCTTCCAACCAATCCGCTCCACCAGCAACTGCTTCCTCAGCCAACTTTAGTGCGCGAATCAAATCGACAAAGTCCAAAGCTATTTGCAATATTGGTTTCATCTTTGGCCTATTATTTGCAAGATGATTTCTCTTTTCCTAGGGCGATTATCAAAATCGATAAAAACGAGTTGTTGCCACTTACCTAACTGTAAAGTGGCGTTTTCAAATGGAATACTTAAGGAAGGACCTATTAAAGAAGCTCGAATATGAGAATGGGCATTGCCATCTTTATGAGTCAGGTTATGGGAATATTTTATTTTCTCGGGGACGATGCATTGAAAGGTCTTCCGGAGATCATCGATTAATCCGGGTTCGTATTCCATGGTGGTTAACCCACCGGTAGCTCCCGGAATAAATAAATTTACTAAACCTGAATTTAATTTGGTACCTTTGAGGTGTTTCATCACTGTATTAGTTAAGTTAATAATTTCACTATTTCCTTGAGTAGAAAAGTCAATTTTTCTGGTAACAAGTTTCATTATGTTTTTAACAATCTCTTTTTTTCTTTAAACCTTGATTCAACCTTTTCACATAAAGTAAAAATCATAGAAGCTTCATCTATCTTGGTGCTAATATCCGCGTAAAAGGCAATGACCTCAACATTCAATAGGTTGCGTATGATTTTCTTAAAAGTATTTTGCGCCTTTTCTATAAGACAAACCCTGCTGCGTTTTATAAGGTCAATACCTTCAGGGTGTTTGGTAAGCTCGTGCTCAATAGATGTCAGGATACCCTTTAACCTTATAATCACCATATCTTCAATAATGTAGCTTTTTACCTGTTGAGGTGCTTTTCCCACCTGAGTTCTTTCCAGCTTTGTGATTGCCTCGCTTATGCTCGCCTCTATTTGTCGTCTGTTCATTAGCTTTGGCTTCCATTTGAAAAAAAGACCAACACTCAAGCTTAAGAATCACTCTTAAGCCAAAATGTTGGTCTACTCTCTAACAAGCCTTCCCCCGGCCATCGGGGGACTGCTTTTTACTTAGCCTACCAGACTGTGCTAATTCTTTAAATTGTCATAATAAAATACTGTCCGGTTAACTTTTTGTCAACTTAAAACTTAGCCTCGACGTCTTCACTTAAACCCAACACTATAAATATTTCTCCCACTGGGAGATTGACATCCACATAAAAACTGGTGATGTCAACATCCAGTAGATTATGTAGAAGGTTTTCCAAAACACTTCGCGCACTCTTCACGCAACATACTCGGCATCGCTTGACAAGCTCCACAGCTTCGGGAACCTTAATTACCTGTTGCTCGTATACAGTCAGGACCTCTTTGAGCCTTATGACCACCATATCCTCAATGATGTAACTTCTTGCCTCTTTAGGCCCCTTTCCTACATGTTCTATAGTGAACTTTGTGACAACTTCGCTTATCCGGGCCTCTATCTGTCCTTTAGTTTTAGTATCCATAATTTTCTGCCGGGGCTGCTATTCTACTCAATCTACTTAATCTCTTCAATCTCAATATTTCTCACCTTTGTATCAAGGCTGTAATCACAATATTAATTATAACACTTTCTCAATCTAATTCAAATAAAAAGACCTTTGCAGCACCATGGACACTTGGCGAGGTGGGAAAAACATTGGAATTGGCTTGTTTTTCGGCTCTCAGGAAGGTACAATGGCCTTGACGAGCCATGGCAAAAGTAAAGAACAAGATTCTGGAGCAGTTATTCGCCGAGCTAAGATTTGCGCCGCGAAGGCAGAAGGCCAGCCAGCTCAAGGCCGCGAAGGAGCTGGTGCGCATCGTTGACGATGGTAAAGAGTACCCTTTGGAGTTTGTCTGTCTGCGAATTACCGGCTACCAGCTCCGCACAGCCTCAATTACCGAGCCTATTGCGGGGGGCGAACTTGGCCATGACTTACGCGTTTTCGTCAATACCATGAGCCGTCAGTTGGCGCTTGAGGCCTGGGAACAGGGGCAAGAGGTTTATACGGTAGATGACCTTATGCAGCGCTTTTGTGTTTCGCAAAGGACCATAAGCCGCTGGCAAAAGAAGGGGCTGATCGGCTGCATGTTCGTTTTTGCCGACGGCAAAAAACGCATGGGCTTCCTTGAGTCCGAGGTCGATGAATTTTGCAGAGCGAATCCGGCACTTGTCGCAAAGGCGAAGACTTTCAGCCAGCTAACAGCCCAGGAAAAACAGCGTATTGTGGAATTGGCGCGAGATATTACCGCGCGGGGCAAAGCGAACCGATACCAGGTGGGCAAAGAGATTGCCGCCGCTACCCGAAGAGCTATTGAGACCATTAGATATACACTCGTTGACTACGAAAAGCACCACCCTGATAAACCCATTTTCGAAAAGCCCGCGGGCGTAGTGGGGCCGAAAGAAGCGGCAGTGATTTACAAAATGTATCAACAATCGGCAAGCATTAAAGAGTTGATGGAGCGATTTCACCGCAGCAGAAGCTCAATATATCGCATCTTAAACACACGAAGGGCCAAAGCACTGTTAGTGCGGAAGATAAGGTTTATTGACAGTAGCGAGTTCCTTGAAGCAGATGCCGAAGAGAAAATACTGGGTCAGGGGAGTGATTTGGGCAAGCTGAAGACGGCCATACAGGGCAAAAGCTTCCTGCTTAACCGCCACCAGGAGATGGAGCTTTTTCGAAGATACAACTATCTGAAGTATTTGGCCTGTTTGAGGCTGGCGAAAATCAGCACGACAAATCCCAGCAGCACGCGACTCAGGCAGGTGGAAGAATACCTGGACTGGGCCGAAGAGATCAAGAAGACAATCATCGAGGCCAACCTGCGACTTGTTGTGAGTATTGCGGGCAAGCATCTTGGAACCGGTGCGAGTATGGGCGACCTTGTGAGCGAGGGCAACCTTTCGCTGATGCGAGCGGTCGAGAAATTCGACTACACGAGGGGCTATCGGTTCAGCACGTACGCTTCGTGGGCGGTAGTGAAGGATTTTGCGCGTAAGATACCGGCAGAAGCAGCGCGATTCGACAGGCATACGGCTGACATGTCAAACATTCAGCAGGACATGAGGACGGCAGGTGGTGTGGACATCGGGGCCATCGAACGGGCCCACCACAGCCTCGAACAGGTCATAGCAAACAATCTGACCGAGCGGGAGCAGTACATAATCCGCAATCATTTCGGCCTGGAAGAAACCGCGATAAGGAAAAAATTCAAGAGCCTCAAGCAAATCGGCGAGGATTTGGACCTGAGCAAGGAAAGGGTCCGTCAGCTGGAGCTTATCGCACTGCAGAAACTCCGCCACAGCCTAAGCCACGAGGAATTCGATTTGCTAACGGGTTAAGGAATTGACTATTTTCTATTGACTATTGACTATTGCTATATATTCGGATTTCTTCGCGCGCGATCAACCTCTTGAATTTGGTGTCGTTTGCCAGGTCTATCAGGTCAACAGGCTTTGACAAGGCAAAAAGCAAATCCCCATAAAAACTGAAGAATTGTGCAGGCTCAATACCCTCAACAGCCAGGTCAATATCATTTGCCTGATGCTTCGGGTCGGCACATGACCCAAAAAGTAATACCCCCCTAACATTATACCGTCGGGCAATATCTAATATCGTAGACTTATCCTCTTCTGAAACCATAGTTCTATTGTACTGGTTAATGCCATCATTGTCAAAAAAATCGCCGGTCTTAAGCGGTATTCGGGACACGGCCAAACAAGTTTGACCATGCCACCCATATTTCATTAGCGATAAGTTTGTCGGTGGTACCCGTGTTCCATTAGATTGATTATGAGGCCGGGCCCATCTTATGGCCGGGAGCCACAGTGTACAATCGTTTCTTTGGTTCGGTGTTTACGTGTGATGCCACGACCCTGCCGACAAAAAGGATGTGGTCGCCAGTTACCATTTCAGTCTCAAGCTCACACTCGAAATTGGCCACCGCATCAGTCAGGATTACCGAGTCGATTTTGTCTGCGGGTTCGGTTTTGCAGCCGGTAACTTGGAGTTTGTCGATATCCCGGCCGCTCTTTGTACCGAAAAACAATGTTTCCTCAGCCATATCGGCCGAGGGAAATGCTATTGTAAAACACTTCGAGTGGCGGATCGCCGTTGCGGTGTACCGCTTCGGCACCAAAGCCACAGCCATCATGGGCGGCGAGCCGGAAACGATTGTGGTCCAGCTGGCGGCCATAGGATTGGCCTTGCCGTCGGCGTCTTTGGCGATGACGATGACTATCTGTTCGGGATATTTGGTCTTGCCCGCTTTTTCATATTCGGTCTGCTTTTGCATTTTGCAACTCCTGTATTACTTTTTGTATTATATTGCTCTGTAGGAAACCGTGTAGATGTCATTCTGAGGCGAACATGGGTCATTCTGAGGCGAAGCCGAAGAATCTCGCTCGATCGTACGCATGAGATTCTTCACTCCATTTCATTCCGTTCAGAATGACGACTCTGATATCCTTTATACATAGCATGTTGTATATATTTTACTAAGGTCCGGCTGGTTCGAACAACTCTGTAAACTTTTTTTCGATATCGGGGCTGGCGCAGAGTGTTTGGCCGATGAGCACGGCGCCGAGGCCGATTGAAATGAGTTTTTCGATATCAACTCTTGTTTTTATTCCGCTTTCGGTGATAAGCTCTCTCTTGTTGTCAACAAGGCTGGCTAACCGGCCGGTTGTGTTCAGATCCACCTCCATTGTAGCGAGATCGCGATTATTGATTCCGATGACGCTGTAGTGCTTGAGTGGAAATCCAACAAGGCTGCGAAGCGCTAAAAGGGTATCGGCTCTATGAACTTCAATGATGGAAGTCATGGTAAGCTTGCTTGCCAGGATGAGAAAATCCATAATCTGGGCCG